>DATGMB010000196.1:0-11748 GCA_035293845.1 Bryobacteraceae bacterium | reverse complement strand
CCGAAGCCATTTTTCCTGGCGTACTTCTGGATCAGCTCGTCCATCTTCACGGCCATATCCTGCATGATCTTGCCTTCTTCCTGCTGGAGCTCGGCATTGAGGTCGTCGACGTCATGCTGCAGGTTGCGGGCGCCGCGCTGGAGCTCGTCCTGCATCTTGTTGCGAGCTTCCGGCGTCATGGTGGCGCTGCCCTTCTGCAGCTTCTCGTTCAGGGCTTCGAGATCCGCCTGGCGCTTTTGCACTTCCGCCTTCTTGGGATCGTACTTGGCGCGCAGCATGGCGGAAGCAGCCTGGCCCTGCTGCGTGGCGAGGATCGCATCCTGGAAGCGGATGACGGCGACGCGCGGCGCGGCGGCCGCTGCGCCCACCGCCGGAGCCGCCGCGACAGCCGGCGCCGCCGCAACGGGTGCGGTCTGCGCGGCCGCGGTCAAAGCACAGAAAGCGGGAATCAGGAAGAAACGCAATTTCACAGAAATCTCCTTCAGACGGACTAACCGTTGGCTCCTACGTAGCAGGTTCGATGCCATCCGGATGCCGCTGAAACAGCGGGTGGCCGTCGGGGCGGCGGTGTGCCGCCCCGGCACAGTTGTGCGGCCGGCCCCTACTGCCACTTGTTCACGTAATCGATGTAGCACTTGCTGTTGGAATCGAGCTGGCGCTGGACCAGGTAGTTCCGGCTGGCGGTCGAAATGCCGGGCAGGCTGATGTTGTAGTAAGCGCCGCTCGGCAACTGCGTCTGGTGCGAGCCGAAGGTCCACGCGCACATATCCGCGGATTCCTCGCCCTTGCGGTTGTACCAGGCGTTCAGATTGGGGTCGGTGTTGGTCTCTTCGAGTTCGTGCACCAGGGTCGAGACCATGCCATCCACGCCGGCGTTGCCGTTCGGGCTCACCGTCTGGGCGGCGCAGGCGTTCAGGCACCGGTTGGAGTTGCCGACGAACGCGTACTTGATGAGCGCGCCGCCGGAGGTCCGCCCGTAGGTGTGCCACGCGCAGTATTGCGTGCAGAAGCCGCTGGATTCGTTGACATCCGAAGAGGTCAGCACCAGATACACGCCGTTGGGGTCGCCGCCCGGGCCGCCGAGTCCCTGTGCGATGGCGTTGGAAACCACGGAGGCAACCTGGCTATCGGAGAGGCTCCGCCCCTGCGAATAGTTGTCGTTGATTTCGTGCGCGCCGTTGCTGCCGTTGCCCAGACCGCTCACATTGAGCGCGCCCGAGATGCCGGGATACGAGGCATTAATGACGTAATAATTGGAGCCGGTGAGGCCATGCAGAAAATCGCGCACGATCTGCTGGCCGGCGGGATTATCGCTGCCGTTGGCCTGGTTCCAATTGCCGTACCAGATCAGGTACGGGGTCGGCATGCCCATCACGGGTCCGCCGTGCCATTGGATCGCCGGCGTGATCTGGCTGGCCGAGCCGGCGGTCGGTTCGCCGGCGCCGTGCGGGTTGGTGCGGTGCCGGATGGGCTGCTGGTCCTGCCCGTTCAGCAGGAAACAGCCGGTGAACAATAAAAGGGAAAGTGACGTTTTCATAGGGCCCTCCTGTTGTCGCCCCGGGGTATGGAAAGATACCGGGCGTACAGATAGGGGGGATGCTAGCACGGGTACGATATAGGGCAATGTCCGATTGCGCACGAAAACCGGAGAGCTTCGGAAGGACGGCTGGAATTGCACCGCGGGCGCGTTTGTGGGCTAGATCACCAAAGAATGCTATACTCCGGCGACATGAGGCTCGCTCTCTGGATACTGGCCGCCGGCCTATTGATCGGTGCTCTCCCCTCAGCGCTCGCACAGGCGCCGGGACGCCACAGACGCACCGTCACCGACGCCGAAGTGAGACGCGTACACGAGTCCGCCATTCTGATCGATACCCATAACGACATCACCAGCAGCACCGTGGCCGGCCTCGACCTCGGCCAGCCCAACACCGACCACATGACCGACATTCCGCGCATGAAGAAGGGCGGGATGGGAGCGCAGTTTTTCGCCGTCTACGTTTCGGCCGCTTACGTCCAGGGGAATCATTCCGCCAACCGCACGCTCGAGATGATCGACACTGTAAGGCACGACATCATCGAGAAATATCCGAACGACTTTCTGTTCGCCACCACGGCGGCGGACGTACGCCGCGCGCACCGCGAGCACAAGATCGCAGCGTTGATGGGCATCGAAGGCGGGCACGCCATCGAGGACAGTTTGCGCCTGCTGCGCGACTACTACTCCCTGGGCGTCCGCTACATGACCCTGACCCACAGCAACAGCAATCACTGGGCGGATTCCTCGGGAGATCCCAACAAGCCCAATGACGGCCTCTCGCCGTTCGGCAAAGACGTGGTGCGCGAAATGAACCGGCTGGGGATGATCGTGGACATCTCGCACGTGGCGGACAAGACGTTCTGGGATGCGCTCGAAGTCAGCCGCGCCCCGATCTTCGCCTCACACTCCTCCTGCCGCGCGATCTCGCCCGCGCCGCGCAATATGACGGACGACATGATCCGCGCCCTCGCGAAGAAAGGCGGCGTGGTGCAGATTAATTTCTCCTGCGACTTCCTGAGCCCGGAAGCGTTCCGCGCCAACGAGGCCGTGGCGGACCGCATCCGCGCGGTCCGCGATCGGCTCCTGCCGCAATTCGCCAATGACCCCAACGGGCTGCGCAAGGCCATGCAGGAGGCGCGCCGGCAGGTGGGCGCGGCCGAAGGCCCGCGCGCCACGCTTGCCGATGTGGTAAAGCACATCAATCACGTGGTCGAGATCGCCGGCGTCGACGCCGTGGGCCTCGGCAGCGACTTCGATGGCATCGGCTGCGCCCCGGTGGACCTCGACAGCGTCGACAAATGGCCCAACCTTACGCGCGCGCTGCTCGAAGAGGGGTATACGGGCGAAGAGATCCGCAAAATCTATGGCGAAAACACGCTGCGGGTGATGGAAGCCGTAGAGCGGGCGAAAGAGAAATAAGGATATCTCTCCCGGCCGCCGCGCATCAAGGTAGCCCGTGCGAGTTACGAGAGTGGTTCTCCACACTGGCGGATGAGACTGGCCCTCTACACTGACAAACAGTCGTTGTCGTCCCACATAGATTCGAGGGGATCGTGAAATTCGGCATCTTCGCGCAATCACTCGATAGCCCCTGAAGTTCGGAGCTGCCCAATGGCGTCTTGCTGAACTCGGTTTCCGTGATGCCAATAATAAACTGGCCAGGAGGGTTCTCAGTGTTCAAGTGAACGTGTGTCGCCCACGCACGCCCTCCCGTTGCGAACTCCGAGAGCAGCTCCGCGCGCGAGATGGGCGCGTCTGCACGACAAATGCTGGGCGGTAGGTTGATGGTGATATTCGGCGATTTGGGCAGGGAGAAGAGTACTTTTATATCGGCCGCACGATTCAGACCCGCCAACTGAACTCCTGTCAGGCATGTCAGGCTGTCTCCGGTTATTGGACAGCTGCAGCACTGTAGCAGGTCTTGGGTCGGCGATACGGTGTAAATGTTCGCGCAGATCGTCCCCTCGTCCTTGTAGCCGTGGAACCCGCCGTTGGACAGGTAGACATAGCTGGCGTTCGAGGGATTTTTGATGTAATTCAATTGAAACGAATCCACATAGCCCAGCGCGGGCGCAACCGCCGGTTCCTGGGCAAGGGTTACGCCAAACGGAGTCAGAATGGCCAGAATGGCCACAGAGCGGCTACCCATGTGATACCTCCGGGCAGGAACATAGCACCACGGAGGGCGGGCTGCAATCCGAATATGCTGTTTCTTCAGGACTGCGTAGCCGCCGACTGTAGTGCACAGCGCAAATGCAGATAACGGTAATTCCCCTAACATCTTTCTGTTACTCAATGCGGGGCGGATGGGCGGCCGACCATCCGAACACCGGCGGACCGGTAACGGATTCATCGGGTCGCCTGCCTGCCCGATCATTGCGAGAGAATCGTTCTATGGCATCCACCGAATCGACCATGCTGCCGCTCGGCACGGCAGCGCCCGCCTTCACGCTGCCGGATGCGGTGTCCGGCCGCACCGTCTCGCTGGACTCGTTCGCGGACCGCAAGGCTCTCCTGGTGATGTTCCTGTGCCCGCACTGCCCCTATGTGAAACACATCCAAAAGCCGCTGGCGGCGCTGCTCAAGGAATATCGCGGCTCGAGTCTTGGTGTGGTGGCGATCTCCTCGAATGACGCGCAGCAGTATCCGGAGGACGACCCCGCCGGAATGCGGCGGCAGGCGGAAGAATGCGGCTTCGATTTTCCGTACTGCTATGACGAATCGCAGGATGTGGCGCGCGCCTACGAGGCCGCCTGCACGCCCGACTTTTTCCTCTTCGATGCGGCGCGGCGGCTGGTCTACCGCGGGCAGTTCGATGGCGCGCGGCCGAAGAACGACGTGCCGGTGACGGGCGCGGACCTCCGCGCGGCCATCGATGCTGTGCTGGCCGGCCGGCCGTTGTCCGGCGAGCAGCGGCCAAGCATCGGCTGCAACATCAAGTGGAAGCCGGGCAAGGCCCCGGCCTATTTCGCCGGCTAGTCCGCCAGCGCGAAGGCCACGATCGTATCCGCCGGATCCGGAAATTCCGCCAAAAGCTGCGCTTCCAGATTCTCCGGATCGATCTCCACTTCGCACGCCGCAACCTCTTCCGCAGTCGCGCCGTTGAAGCACAGCTCGCATACCGCCAGCGATTCGCCGCCGAAACGCACCGGCGGGCCGAAAGTGCGGCAGGTCATCGGCCGCGCGGCGTAAAGATCGCAGGCGCCGGTGGCCGGGTCGAGCGCGGGGCATGGCTCGTGCTCGCCGGCGTCGTCTTCGGCCAGCACGCGCGCCACGGTATCGCCGGGGTAGTCGCGGGCGAGGCGTGCGGCGGAGTCACGCGCTCGGGCGCGCACCGCCTCGGCGCGGCCGGGGTCGCGCGCGGCGAGCTCCGCCAGGCCTTCGCGCAGACGCCGGGCATCGAGCGGCGTGATGGCGAACGGTCCGATGCAGCACTCCGTGCAGCCTACGCGGCAGGCCAGCCAGGAGCCGGCGCGGCGCGCGGATTCGGCGAGCGAGGCATCGACGATGCGGATGAGGTCCCGGTCGGAAGGCATGGCAGCCAATTCCATGCTACCAATACCCTCCGGCCGGACCTCCCTCAGTTCAGCCGGAACGTCACGGTCACCGGCATGATCACTTCGACCGGCTGCCCATTGAGCTTCGTCGGCTGATAGAGCCACTGACTTACGGCATCGACGGCGGCGTTGACGAGCAGCGCGGGGCCGCTCTTGACCTTCAGCTCATGCACGCGGCCATCGACGCCGATCACGCCTTCCAGCTCCACCACGCCCGAAACCCGCGCCTGCTTCGCGAGCGCTGGATACACCGGGTCGACGCGGCGGATGAGCGTGGCCGGCTTGACGTCGCCGCCAACAGGATAACGGGCGACGGGCGCGGGCGCGGAATCCACCGGCCTCGGCGCCGCGGTTACTGGCTGCGGCGGCGGAATGGGAGCGGGCCGCGACGCCAGGATACCCGTCAGCACGCCGCCCGGCACGCCATCGCCAACGACGCCCGGCACACCAATGAAACCGGCGGCGGGCGCCGCATCCGGCACGTCATCGACGATCTGCGCCACGCGCTTCGGTATCGCCACGGGTTCGCAAAACGTGCAGCGGAACAGATGATGCACAACCGTGCCCCGCGGCCGCACGGTCTGTACGGGCGGCGGTGGCGGAGGCCCCGGAGCCACCAGCGCGGTCAGCGATTGCACCTGCGGCAGCACTTGCGGAAAAACCAGTGGCGCCAGGATCAGCGCGCCGGCAAAAAGGGCCTGGCCGGCCACTCCGGCGAATGTGCCGAAAACGCGGTGGCCGCCAGGCTGAGCGAGTAGCGTCTGCTCGAACATCGGAATCTCCTCACTATTTTTCGAGACACCACTCCTCCGGCCCTGAGGAGTTGGGATCGCCCCGATTCAGGGCTTTGTCAGCTTCCAACCGAATAGACACCGCGCCGCCGCGAAAGTTTCCGCGGCTTCCGCGAATTGCTTCCGCGCGAGCTGCTACTGCCTGGGCCCGCGCCGACGCACCACGAAATCTCCGTACGCCACCCGGCGCCCCGCGCCCGGCGTCACCGCGGTGTACGTGACTTCCTGGCCCGCCGTCGCCGCCAGCGCACGCAGCCCGGCGTCGGTGAGCGGGGGTCCGTCTTCCGGCACGAAGTTGCCGCTCGCGGGATCGTACAGGTATCCCATCACGCGCCCGTTCGCCGCCACCTGCGCCACCAGGTCGCATTCCGTTACCGTCCCGCCGAGCGCGGCAGAAACGAACGGCGCCGCCGCGCGCTGCTTCAGCAGATCGATGCGCGGTCCGGCTGCCGCCGCGTTGGCCGCCGTCAGCGTCACCTGCTGACCCACGATGGGCGCGAGGTCGCTATCGAACGCGAGCAGATATTGCTCCACGTCCCGCCGCGTTCCATCCGGATTCTGCTGCGGAAAGCCTGAATCCGCCGTCGGCGCGAAGACGCTCGCGGTCAGGAAACGGAATAGCGTGTCGGTCGATCCGTCGCCCGTGAACCCGAAGCCGCGCACCTGGTCCCCCATCGGGCCGCTGTCGGCGGCCTGAAAGAACGGCACGGCCGGATTCCCGAACATCCCGATCTTGTCGTAAAGGTTTCGCAAATGCGGAATTTTGACGATCTGCGGCAGCTCTTCGAAGCTCTGGTTGCCTCCCGTCCCGAAGGAGCCTGCCGCCGGATTCAGCGTGTGACAGCCGCTGCAGGTGAACGACGTTTGCCCCAACGCCGCGGACAGCGCCGCTGAAACCACGCCGTCCGACGGGCGCGTGCCGCCAAAGAACGACTTGCCGCTCTGCTGCGAGGGCGTCAGCGAGTTATCCAGGTTGCGAATCGGGTTGGGCGGCGGCAATACCTGCAACTGGAAATTGGCGAACCTCTGCATCTCGTCCGGCGTGGGCACGTCCGGACTGCCCAGCAGCGTCTGGAATGCCGCCTGGAAGTTCAGGAACGAGAGGTTCGAATCGAATGCGCTCGTGCCGAACACGCCCGTCGAGCGGTCGCCGCGCCAGTGCATCGCGCCGGAATAGCGCAGCCCGCGCAGCGTCTGTGTCGTGAACGGCCCCTTCATCGGGTGGAAGTCGGTCGCCTTGTTGCTGCCGTTGAGCGGCGTGTTTAACCCCGTCGCATCGAGCGCGATCAGAAACGGAATCAGCCCGCCGAAGTTGATCGGTATCGGGCTCGTCGTGACCGTTGCGTCGGGATTGCCCAGGTCCCACGCCAGACCGTCCATGTCGCCGAAAATATGGCAGCTTGCGCAGCTCGCTTCGCCATTGCCGGAAAACCGCGTGGCGTCATACAGCATCGGCCGGCCTTCGACGACTGATTCCGGCTCCGGATTCGGCATCCGCACCGCCGCGACCTCCCGCTGCGATTTCAGGTCAATCGTCTTCACGCCGTCGTCGAAGCGCGTCGCGACGTACAGCCGCCCGCGCGCCTCATCGAGCGCCAGCCCGCTCGGCCCGCCGCCGCTCACCGCGAGATAGCGCGCGCTCCCCGCCACGGGATCGAACGTATCGTTTTCGAGTGCCGCCGTATCGAAAACCCCGATCTTCGCCGATCCGAACGCGGCCACGTACAGCGTCGTGCCGTCCTTCGTCACCGCCATATCGAGCGGCGTCGAGAGCGAGTGCGTCTTCGCGGTGGCGTCGAACCCCGGCGAGCCGGCCAGCTTCGAGTAATCGATGTGCTTGTTGATATGCCGCGGCAGCACGTTCGCCCCCGCGATCACCGTGATCCGCGCTTCGGCCAGATGGCCCTCAACCGTATGCCCCGCATACACGCCCGGACCTTCGAACCGCACGTTGTTGATCGCATCCGTATTGGAAACGTACAGGCGCCCGCTCTGCGGATTCACCGCCATGTTGAACAGCGTGGTTCCCACATGGGCGTAGGCCGCGGTCTGCGTCAGCGTGTTGGCGTCCACGGCGAACACGTCGGTATCCGGCAGCGTGAAGCGGACCGAGTTGTCCCAGATGCGGTGCAGTTCGTCCTCCCAGTGACCGTCTGCGTTGTTGTACTTGACGATCAGCCCGACCTCCGGCGCGGGCTCGCCCGCGGAATCCGTCGCCGGCCCGGGATTGCCGCCGGGGCTGGTGGTGCCGTCCGGCAGCTTGCACGGCGTATTCGGATGAAAACCCGTGCAGACGCGCGCCTGCTGCACGGTGGTGGTCTGGTTGCCGGTCTTGAAGCCCGCCACATACACCGTATTGCCGTCCGCGCTGGCCGCCAGGGCCCGCGGCGTATCCGTGAAGAAGCTCATGATCTTCAGCGGCGTGCCGCCCGTCGTGTTCCCGAGATTCGCCGGGTCGAACACCCACACGTCGGCGCGCGGGATGCCGGGCGTGGTAAGCTGCGGGTCGCCCGCGCCGGGCACGCCCGCGATCGAAGGATCGGTGCGCTGCTGGCCGCGGTGCGCCGTGGTGATGAACGCGCGCTGCGGATTGCCGGCGAATACGACGTCGCGCGGCTCATCGCCTACCAGCAGCGTGCGCGCGACGTGCGGCGTGCCCGCGAGCGTCACCACGCTCACGCTGTCGGAAAGCAGGTTGGCGACCCAGACCTCCGTGTTCGTGCGGGCCGCGACCGCGACCGGCTCCATCCCCACCGGAACGCGCGCGATGGGCACCGGCAGCCCGCCCGTCAGGTCGAAAATTTCGAGCGTGCCATCGGGCGTGTTGGCCGCAAACAGCGTGTTGCCGTCCGGCGACATCGCCAGCGGCCGCACCGGCCCGCTCTCGAATTCGACGAATGCCGGCCCGCTCGAAGCCGCGCGCACGCCCGTGCCGCGAACCAGCGCGCGGCCCGTCCAAAACAGCGCGCCGGCGAGCAGGACACACACAATCCAACGGGAAGCGGTGCGGTGGACAAGATGACCCATGGAGTTAGGTCAAGTATACCGCCCCGCCTCGCTCGAGCGAGAGCCGCGCGGCAGGCAGGCGGCAGCCTCAAAGCCGTGCTCCCAGCGGGACCGCGGTATCGGATTCCGAGTGATTGGCGCCCGATTAAGCCTTTTTAAGTTGAATGAGTGGTGAGCGCGGTAGGAATCGAACCTACAACCTAGTGATTAAGAGTCACTTGCTCTGCCAATTGAGCTACGCGCCCGTTCCGTTTGTGGGGTGGAAAAGCCGGCGGGAACCGGTCCGCCGACGAATCGATTATAGCATCTCGCGGGGGGATGTCACGCGGCCGTCACGAAACAGGTTGCGGTTTTTCGCCTGGGCCCCCGGCGGGCAGAGCGGCGGCGGCGATCTGGGCGATATCGAGCAGCTTGGGCGGCGCCTGGGGCGCTACAGCGCCGAGGGCGTCGCGGAACATGGTCTGGCAGAACGGGCATGCGGTGCCGATCACGCCTGCGCCTGTAGCGACGAGCTGCTCGGCGCGTTCGATGTTGACGCGCTTGCCGGATTCCTCCCCGAGGAACATCTGGCCGCCGCCCGCGCCGCAGCAGAACGAGCGCTGCCGCGTGCGCTCCGGCTCGACGACTTCCGCATACCGGCCCGCAACCTGGCGCGGCTCATCGTACACATCGCGGTAGCGGCCGAGATAGCACGGGTCGTGATACGCCACGCGGCCGCCGTCACCCGCCGGTTGCGGCAGCCGCGATTGCATGCGCGCGAGCAACTCGCTGTGATGTTCAATGGCGAACGTCGCTCCGGCTTCCTTCCAGTCGGTTCCGATGGTGCGGACGCAATGCGGGCAAATCGAGACCATCCTGGCGGGCTTGGCCGCCTGCAGCGTTTCGATGTTTTGTTCGGCCACCTGCGTGAACGCGAGGTCGTTGCCGAGGCGGCGCGCGGGGTCGCCGGTGCAGCGCTCCTTGCGCAGCACGCCGAAGGTGACGCCGGCGTGACGCAGCACGCGCGCGAGCGCAAGCACAATCTCGCGGCCCTGCGGATCGTATGCCCCCATGCAGCCGAGCCAGAGGCAGTATTCCTGCGAGCCGTCGTAAAAAGGCAGCTCGTTCTTCTCGATGAATTTCTGGCGCTCGGAGGCGGGGAAGCCGAGAGCGTTCCCGTTGCGCTCCAGATTGAGGAACAGCTTGGTGCCGTAGTCGTTCTCCCACTGCCCGGTGTTGACCGCGCCGCGCCGCAGGCCGACGATCACGGGCAGGTGCTGGATGCCGACCGGGCACTGGTATTCGCAGCTTCCGCAGGTGGTGCACTGGAACGCGGCCTCCTCGGAAATATGCGGTCCGAGCAGCGGCGCCTCGCCCGCCGGGCCGTGCTCCTTGAGGTAGCCGCGCAGGCCGAGAACGATCTGCTTCGGATTGAGGACCTTGCCCGTATTGAACGCGGGGCAGTGCTCGGTGCAGCGTCCGCATTCCACGCACGTGAAGGCCTGGAGCGCGTCGATGCGGGTGACGTCCTTGCCCGTCACGAGCCCGAAATCCTCGTCGCCCGAGAGAGGCGGGATGCGGCTGAAGCCATCGCGCTTGAGGAATACGGTGAACGGGCTGAAGGCGAGATGCAGGTGCTTGGTGTGCGGGATCAGCGGAAGAAAGATCAGCAGCGTCAGAGTGTGCAGCCACCACGCCGCGCGGCTTCCGGCGGTGCCCTCGCCGAACCAGAGGCCCGCTAGATACGTGACCATCAGGGCGAAGATCAGCCCGGCGATGACGCCTGATTCCGGCGAGACCTTACCGAGCCACTTGGGCTGCACAGCGAACCGGCGGACGAACAGGCCCGCAATCGCCACCGCGACGGCCACGGCCCACACCGCGACGAACGTGAAATAGAAGCGGCCAAAGCCGGATTCATGGGACAGAAGCGGCGCGTTGAACCCGGCGGCGATGTGGTTGATGGTGATGAGAGCGAAGGCGCAGAATCCCCAAAACACGAACGCGTGCGCGAGCCCGGCCGCCGGCCGCTCGCGGATCACCTTGCCCTGCAGCATCACCTCCCAAAGGAAATCGCGGATGCGCGGGCCGAGATCCGCCAGGTCGAAATCCGGCGTGGCGCGCGACCCGCGGATCGCGTCGAGGGCAGGCCGCAATCGCAGCCAGAAGAAGCCGACGGAGGCGCAGATCATCACCAGGAGCAGGATCTGCTCTCCTGTGGAAAACACCGTGGTCATCGCTCAGCTTGAGCGTAGCATGGCTCGCCGCGCCGTTCGTTAGAATAGGATGCGAACGGAGGAAGATTGCGCATTGTCGTTGCCGGCGCGGCCGGCTTCATCGGGTCCCATTTCTGCGACCGGCTGTTGACGGAGGGCCACACGGTGGTGGCCATCGATAATTTCCTCACCGGCAGCGCGGCCAACCTGGCGCACCTGGCCGACGAGACGCGGTTCGCGTTCCAGAAATGGGACGTCACGCAGCCGTTTACCATCGAGGGCACGGTGGACTGTGTGGCGAATCTGGCGTCGCCCGCCAGCCCGAAGGATTACCTGGAGCATCCGATCGAGACGCTGGACGTCGGGTCCGCCGGCACGCGCAACCTGCTGGAGCTGGCGCGCGACAAGGGCGCGCGTTTCCTGCTCACTTCGACTTCGGAATGCTACGGCGATCCGCTGGTGCACCCGCAGGTCGAAACCTACTGGGGCAACGTGAACCCGGTGGGTCCGCGCTCGTGTTACGACGAGAGCAAGCGCTTCGCCGAGGCGCTCACCATGGCGTACCACCGCAAGCACGGGCTGCGGACCAACATCGCGCGCATCTTCAACACGTACGGCCCGCGGATGAAGCTGGACGACGGCCGCGTGGTGCCGGCCTT
>DATGMB010000195.1:0-18233 GCA_035293845.1 Bryobacteraceae bacterium | reverse complement strand
CAACGTCACGCCGAATGCCCCGAACGTCGTACCCGGCATGGTCCGGCTCACGGTGGAGCTGCGGGACCTGGACGCGGAGAAGATCGTGAAACTCGCGGAACAGATCCGGGCGCGCGCCGCGGAAATCGCCGGGCAGACGCGAACGCAGATCGAATTCCATCAGGCGGCGCGGCACGCGGCATCGCTGGCGTCGCCGGATGTACAGAGGACCATCGAAGCAGCCTGCGCGAAGCTCGGGCTGGCGTTTCGCCACCTGCCGAGCGGCGCGGGGCACGACGCGCAGCCGATGGCGACGCTCGCGCCGATGGGGATGATTTTCGTGCCGAGCGTCAATGGCATCAGCCATTCACCAAAGGAGCTGACCCGATGGGAAGACTGCGCGCGAGGCGCCGATGTGCTGCTCCAGGCCGTGCTGATGCGGGCGGCTTAGGCCGTGCTATCTTGATCCAATCATGAAATCCGCCGTTCTGCTGCTCGCCGCTGCCCCGCTCTTCGCGCAGGCCCCCGCCGCACCGGCGCCCCTCGACCGGCTGAAAGCCAATATCCTGCGCATCACGCAATCGGTCAACGCCACGTGGGGCATCTACATCAAGTGCCTGGAGACCGGCGAGGAAATCGCGATCGACGCGGACCGCCAGATGGACACCATGTCCGTCATCAAGCTTCCGCTCATGGCCGAAGCGTTCCACCAGATCGCGCAGGGCAAGTTCCAGCTCTCCGACCGCATCACCCTTCCGGAGGCGGCGAGGCAGCCGGGCACCGGCATCCTGCGGTCGCTCGACCCCGGCCTGTCCCTCACGGTCAAGGACCTGATCACCCTCATGGTGATCGTCAGCGATAACACGGCCACAGACCTGATGTTCGACAAGGTCGGCGGCACCGAGCCGGTCAACCGGCTGATGCAGGAGTGGGGGCTGAACGCCACGCGCGCGACCGGCAAGGCGGACGTGTGGTTCAAGGCGCTGCGCGCGGCGCCCAATGCCGAGGCATTCCACCGGGCCGCCAAAACGCCGTTCGGCCTCAGCTCGGCCCATGACATCGGGCGCCTGCTCGAGAAGCTCGAAAAGGGCGAGGCCGTGAGCAAGGAGGCCAGCGCCCAAATGCTGCAGATCATGCGCGGGCAGGTGTACAGCTCGCGGTTGCCGCGGTACCTTTCCGGCTACCGGATTCCGCACAAAACGGGCGATTTTGCACCGTACATCTGCAACGACGTGGGAGTGCTCGAATCGCGCGACCGGCACGTGATCGTGAGCGTCTTCACCGCGAATCACTTCGGCGCGACCGACCGGCTCGAGGATGCCATCGGGCGCGTCGCCGAGCTGGCGGGCAACTATTTTGCGGCGCGCGAATAGGCGTTCCCATGCAGGCAAAGACCGCGCCTGACGCCGCTCCGGCCGACGCCCTCACGATTGCCGCCATCGCCATCGTCGCCTACGCGCTCGCCACGCTGCTCCACGAGGGCTTGGGACATGGCGGGGCGTGCCTGATTTCCGGTGGACGGCCGCTGCTCGTCACCACCGTGAGTATGGAGTGCAGCATCGGGAACCGTCTGGTGCTGGCGGGCGGGACGCTGGTCAATCTCGCCGCCGCCGCTCTGTTCTTTGCGATCGGGAGGCTCACGCCGCGCGCGGCGGCGCGCCGGCGCTTCTTCTGCTGGCTCGCCATGACGATCGACCTGCTCATGGCGGCCGGTTATTTTCTGTTCTCCGGCATCGGCGGCTTCGGCGATTGGGCGGAGTTCATCCAGGGCTGGACACCGGCATGGCTGTGGCGCGCCGTTCTGGCGCTCTTCGGAGCGGGCGCTTATCTGCTGGCGGCGCGGTTCAGCCTGCTCGAGCTGCGGCCACTGATCGGCAACGACCCCAAGAAACGCGCGGCCCGCGCGGCGCGCCTCATGCGCATCTCCTATTTCACCGGGGGAGCGCTTGCCTGCGTGGCCGGCGCGCTGAATCCGGCGGGCTGGTACCTGGTCGCCCTTTCCGCCGCGGCCGCCACGTTCGGCGGCACTTCCGCGCTGATGTGGATGCCCTACTGCCTGCGGAACACGCGCTGGTTCCCGCCCGGAGCGGAGCCGGAGCAGCCGCCTGCGATCGGGCGGAGCTGGCCCTGGATCGCCGCCGCGTCCGTGCTGGCCGCGGCGTTCATTACCGTGGTTGGGCCCGGCCTGCGTTTCGCCAAGTAGGGTCGCCGCGCAGCCGGGCCCTGGCCTGCACCAACGTTATCTGGAAGGACGGAAGATGTGGAGTTCGCGGATCGTGGTGCGGTTGAGGCTTCCGGTGACCGGGATATTCTCCTGCCGCTGGAAGCTGCGGATCGCGCTGTGCGTCGCCGGTCCTTCGATGCCATCGATCCGGCCGTGGTAGAGGCCTTCGCCGCGCAGTTCGCGCTGCACCCGTTCGATCACCTGGGTGCTATGCATCATACCCGGTTCCATCGCGCGGCTGGCTTCGCCGGAGGTTTCGCGGGCCATGCCGCTGACGCCTAACTCGCGCATCGTCGCCGGGTTCAGCCTGCCGGTCACGGTGATGCGGTGCTGCCGCTGGAAACGGGTGATCGCGGCGCGGGTGCCCGGGCCTTCGATCCCGTCGATCGGTCCGCCATACAGGCCCTGACGCCGCAGTTGCCGCTGAACGATCGTCACGGTGCGCGTGCGGGTCATGCGGGGCTGGGCCATGCGAGGCTGGTTGGCGGCGGAGGGCCGGTTCTGCGCGCCGGTCGCCGCAGGCGGATTCTCCGTGCCGGTTGCCGCAGGCGGATTCTCCGTGCCAGTGGCCGCGGGCGGATTCGTGCCGCTGGTCCCCGCGGGCGGGTTCATGGTGCCGGTCTGGCCGGACGCGGGCGGATTCGCCGGGTTGGGCGGATTCGGCGGACTGGCCTGCTGCCCGGAATCGTCCGCGCCGTCGTCGTCCGCGGCATCGTTGGCGCCGTTGACCTGGCTCGCGCCATCGGTCATGCCGTCATTCGTACCGTCGTTCTGGCCGGACGCATCGTTCGTCACGTTCGTCTGGCCGGTGGCATTGTTCATGCTGCCGGTGGCCTGGGGAGCGGCCTGGTCTGCGGTTTGGCCGGAAACCGCGCCGGTGGCGTTCACCTGACGCTGGCCGGCATCATCGCCCTGGCTTCCCGCAGGATTCGCCGGCATTTGCTGCGCGGCCGCGAACCCGGCGAGGCCGAGTGCGACAGCCGCCGACAAAGCGAAATGTCCTAGGTTATGAATGCTCATTGGTCCTCTGTGGGTGGCGCACTTCGGAAGGTGCAATCCCGCTGCCAGGCTTCGTTTCACCGCCGAGACGCCGAGGCGCCGGGAACAGGCAAAATTGAGTAATTTCCCGGCGCCTGTGTGCCTCGGCGGTCATCTACTACCTTCGCGCGCGGCGGCCTCCACCTGGCGCCAGATCTCCGGGGATTCGCGATGGATCGCGAGGGCCTCACGGGCCACGGCGGCCTCGGCGGCGCGGCCGTTCCGCACCAGATCGAGCAGGAAGGCGAGGGCTTGCGGCTGCCGCGAGGCGCTAAGGGCGCGGGCCAGCGCGTCGCGCAGTTCCGGGTCGCGCGTACCGCTCCACGCGCGCTGGAGCGCTTCGATTGCCGTTTCGAGGCGCGATGCACC
Source organism: Bryobacteraceae bacterium (assembly GCA_035293845.1). Taxonomy (GTDB): domain Bacteria; phylum Acidobacteriota; class Terriglobia; order Bryobacterales; family Bryobacteraceae; genus DATGMB01. Next base: position 14,623 of record DATGMB010000195.1, on the reverse strand, counting down.
GAGCGACAAGGCGGCCTCGGCGGCGATCCCTTCCCCGGCGGATTCGAGAAACGCCGCGACAAACGGCACGGCGCCGGAGCCCTCCACCGCGAGCAGCGAATCGAATACCTGGCCAATGACCCGCGGCTCGCTCTCCCCAGAGCGGGCTTTGAGGCGGAGCAGCAGAGCCGCTTCGTCCCCGCCCATTTGCGCGGTGGCGCGGGCGGCCTCGGCACGCACGGTCTGGGCGGGATCGGTAAGGCCGTCGACCAGGCAGCGAAAAACGGCTTCCCGGCGGAGACCGGAACAGGAGGGAAGGGCGAGGAGGCAGATGCCGCGCAGCGTGGACGCGGTGTCTTCGCGGCCGCCCCACACCGGCTCCATTTGCACCCAGGACGCGCCGCGGAGATACGGCGCGGCTTCGCGCCAGTCGAGCGCGGCGAGCGCCTTCACAATGGCATTCTTGCCCCAGCATTGGGGATCGCGATCGAGCGGCTTTTCGAACAGCCGGCCGTAAGCTTGCAGAAGATCGGGGACGAGCTCGCGGAGCTCGAGCGCGGCGGCCGCGGCGGCAGCCTTGGCGACCACGAGCCCGACGCGGTCCCCGAGCGCTTTACGGATGGCGGGAGCGGCCACGGCGGGGTCGCTGAGGCGGCCGAGGCGCTCGATTTCCTCCTGGACGCGGCGGTTGGACATCCGTTGGCGGCTGTGCCTTTTCCCAGCATAACGGGGCGCAACTTTTTTTCACAGCGGGCATCCAAGGCTGCATGAAACGAACGGCAAACGCGCAATGGCGCGGCGATCTGAAATCGGGCAGCGGGACCATGTCCACTGCCACGGGCGTGCTTTCGAACGCACCCTATTCGTTCCGTACGCGGTTCGAAAACGCGCAGGGCACCAATCCCGAGGAGCTGCTGGCGGCAGCGCATGCAGGGTGCTTTTCCATGGCGCTTTCGGCCCAACTGACGCAGGCCGGCCTGCCGCCGGAGAGCATCGAAACCAGCTGCGAGATTTCGCTGGAAAAGCAGGCGGATGGATTCGCCATCACGGAAAGCCACCTGGAAGTGAAAGCGCGCGTACCGGGCGCGAGCCAGGAGGCGTTCGAGCAGGCCGTTCAGGCCGCCAAAACGGGCTGCCCGGTCTCCAAGCTGTACAAGACCAACATTACGCTCAATGCGCGGCTGGAATCCGCTGGAGAGCGGGAACTCGGCGCACGGAGCTAAGCTCCGCAGGACTGGGCCCGCGCACCCGCCCGGCGGATGCACGCTCACGCGGGAATCAAACGTGCACTCGCTTTCCGCAATATGCCATCGCGGGCGCCGCGGTTCACCTGGGGGTTGTGTGCGTGTCTCGCCACAATGGCGCTGCGCGGCGCGGATCTGGCGCCGATCTCGGAATACGAGGGGCGCCGTATTGCCTCGGTGCGCTTCGATCCGGCGAAGCAGCCGGTAATGGCGGCCGAACTGGCGCGCATCGTGCCCTTCCGCAGCGGTGAGGCGCTGCACCTGGCGGACGTGGACGAGACCATCCGGCGGCTCTTCGCCACCGGCAATTACTCGAATATCGAAGTGGCCGCCGACCCCGCGCCGGGCGGCCTGGCGGTGGTGATCCGCACCACGCCGCAATGGTTCGTGGGACCGGTCGAGGTGCGCGGCCGTATCGATACGCCGCCCACGCCGGGGCACATCGTGAATGCCACGCGGCTCGACCTGGGCACGCCCTACGAGGACAGCCAACTGCACGCGGCGGTCGAAAACATCCGCGATCTCCTGGAACACAACGGGCTCTTTCATGGGAGCGTCACGCCGGCGGTTGTGCGCGATCCCGCGCATCAGCAGGTCGCGATCACGTTCCGCGTCGATACGGGAAGACACGCGCGGCTCACGCTGCCGCTGGTGACCGGCGATACGCGCATTCCGCCCGGCCGGCTGGAGCAGGCGGCCGGCTATCGCGGCTGGTTCCGCTGGAAGAGGGCCACGTCGGACAACGTGCAGAGCGGCCTGCAGAACATGCGCAAGCTCTATGACAAGCAGGACCGGCTGACCGCCTCGGTGACGCTCACGCGCGAGGACTATCTGGCGCAGTTCAACCGCGTGCGCCCGGTGGTCGAGGCGGACGGTGGCCCCCGGATCAAGATCGTGACGGAGGGCGCGCACGTTTCGCGCTCCAACCTCCGGAAGTACGTGCCGATCTACGACCTGGAGGCGGTCAACCGCGACCTGCTGGTCATGGGGGCCACCAACCTGCGGGCCTATTTCCAGGGCCAGGGCTACTTCGATGCGCAGGTGGATTTCACGGTGCACGACGTCAATCCGGACCTGCGCACCATCACGTTCACGATCTCGCTCGGGCAGCGCCACCGGGTGGTGAAGGTGACGATCCGGGGGAACCGCTATTTCTCGACTTCGGATATCCACGACCGCCTGCTGATCCACGCGGCAGGCTTCCTCTATCTGCGCCACGGCCGTTACAGCGACGCCGACGCCAAGCTGGACAAGGCGGCGATCGAGAGGCTCTATCAGGAGAACGGCTTCCAGGATGTCCAGGTGACGATCGCGGCGCAGGACAACTATCTGGGAAAGACCGGCGACGTGGCGGTGACGGTCGACATTCACGAAGGGCCGCAGTCTCTCGTCTCGGCCCTGAACGTGGAAGGACTGGACCGGCCGGATCGCGCGACGATCCTGGCGCTTCTCGCTTCGCAGCCGGGCCAGCCGTTCAGCATGCAAAGCGTGGCGGTCGACCGCAACTACATCCTGGAACTGTACCAGGCGGCCGGGTACCCGAACGTTTCCTTCGACTACAGCGCCAGGCCGGCGCCGGAGGCGCACCGCATGGAGGTGACGTACAAGGTCGTGCCCGGCCAGCCGCGTTTTGTGCGCGACGTGCTGATCTCGGGGCTGCGCACCACGAGCTACCGGCTGGTGCGGCGCGAAATTCCCCTCCATACGGGCGATCCGCTTTCCTGGTCGGCGATGGGCAGGGCGCAGCGACGCCTCTACAATCTCGGCGTTTTCGCGAAGGTCGATATGGCGGTGCAGAACGAGCAGGGAGAAACCGAGAACAAATTCGTGCTGTACCACATGGTCGAAGGGCCGCGCTATGCAATGACGGTTGGCTTCGGGGCGGAGATCGCGCGCATCGGCGGCAGCCAGTCCAGCCTGGATAATCCGCAGGGCACGACCGGCTTTGCGCCGCGGGGAACGTTCGCAATCAGCCGCCTCAACCTGTGGGGGCTGGGGCACAGCGTCACTTTCCGGACCGTGGCGTCCACGATCTATCAGCGCGCTTCCATCACGTACCTGTACCCGAACCTGGGCGGCGTGACGGGCCGCGACCTGACGTTCACCGCGCGATACGACAACGTCCGCGATGTGCTGACGTACACCGGGAGGAGCATCGAAGGCGCGGTGCAGCTTTCGCAGCGGCACTCGAAGGCGACGACGTTCCTCTGGCGCTATTACTGGCGCGACGTGCGCGTGAACTCCGCCAACCTCAAGATCGATCCGCTGCTGATTCCGCTGGCTTCGCAGCCGGCGCAGGTCGCGGGCATCGCCTGGAGCATGATTCAGGACCACCGCGATAATGCGCTCGACGCGCACCACGGCTATTACAACTCGGTCGACCTGGGGCTGAACGATCACTTCTTCGGCGGCAACAAGAATTTTATGCGCCTGCTCGGACGCAGCTCCTGGTACAAACCGGTGACGAGGACGTGGACCTTCGCCACCAATACCTCGTTCGGGATGATCCAGCCGTTCGGCGTGCCGCACGATGTGGACAGCCTGAACTATGTTCCCATCCCGGAGCGCTTCTTCGCCGGCGGCATCTCGACGAACCGCGGCTTCCCGTTCGATCAGGCAGGGCCGCGCGACCTGGTGACCGGGTTCCCGCTCGGCGGCAACGCGCTGCTGTTCCATCAGGACGAGATCCGGTTTCCGTTTCTCATCCCGAGCCTCGGCGCGGTGCTGTTTCACGATATGGGCAACGTGTACCGGCGCGTGCAGGACATCTCGTTCCGCGTGCAGCAGCGCAACATCGAGGATTTCGACTACATGGTGCACGCGGTGGGCGTCGGCTTCCGCTACAAGACGCCGGTGGGGCCGGTGAGCGTGGACCTGGCGTACTCGATCAACCCGCCGACGTTCTTCGGCCTGCAGGGAACATTTCAACAACTGCTCTTCGGCGGCGCGACCTCCACCATCCAGAGCATCAATCATTTTCAGTTTTTCATCACGATCGGCCAGGCGTTTTGATATGGAACTCCGTTTTACGTACGAAAAACCGCTGAGCCTCGGCGGTTCGGTTCATGTGAAATCAATGAGTTACAGGCGAAAAACCGCCGAAGCTCGGCGGTTTTTCATTTTTATAACCGTCCTGCTGCTTGCGCCGGCCGGCGTCATCGACCGCATCGCGGTCATCGTCGGGAATACGGTCATTACGGAAAGCGAGGTGCTGCGCGAGGTGCGGCTGACGGCGTTTCTGAACCGGCAGCCGGTCGATCTGGGGCCGAAGCACCGGCGCGCCGCGGCGGAGCGGCTGGTGGATCAGCAGCTCATCCGCAATGAAATGGCGGATGGGACGTTCCTGTTGCCGCAGGACGGGGAGGCCGACCGCATGCTCGCCGAACTGCGCAAGCGCTACTGGCCTTCGGAGGCGCGATACCGCGCGGCGCTGCGCGAGTACGGCATTACCGAGGCCGAGCTGCGCCAGCACCTGCTCTGGGAGCTGGCGGCGCTGCGGTTCACGGATCAGCGCTTTCCGCCGTTGCCGGCTGCGCCGGCCGAATCGGAGCCGTCGGCCAACCGCGTAATGCCCGGCGCGCCGATGCCGGGCTCCGAGACGGACCGCAGGCTCGACCAGTGGCTGAAGGAGACGCGTGCCAATACGCGAATCGTATTCCAGGCGGGGGCCTTTCAATGACGCGGCGGGAGAAGATCGCGCTGATCGCGGGCTGGTCGCTCGCCGGCGTACTCCTCGTGCTGGGGATCGTGGCGATCCTGATCGTGCGCAGCGCGTGGTTCTCGAACTACGTGCGCGGGAGGATCGTGGCTTCGGTGGAACAGGCCACCGGCGGCAAGGTGGGGGTGAAGGAATTCCACTTCAACTGGCTGCATCTGCGCGCGGATCTCAGCGGCTTCACGATCCACGGACTCGAGCCGCCGGGGGCCGCGCCGCTGCTCACGGTGCGGCACGTGCGGATCGACCTCGGCCTCGCCGCGCCGTTCACCAAACCGGTGCACATCGCGTACCTGCTGGTCGAGGAGCCGCGCGCGAACATCATGATCCTCCCCAACGGCCGGACCAATATTCCGGCGCCGATGCGCCCGAGAAGCAATCCGCTCGATACCGTGGTGCACCTCGCGATCGGCCGCTTCGACGTGGTGGATGGCGCCGCGAACTTCGCGGACCGCAAGGCGCGCTTCAACGCCAGCGGCCAAAACCTCCGCGCGCACCTTACGTTCAACCACGCGCGGGAGGCCTACCGCGGAGAAATCGATATCGACCCGCTGCTGCTGCGCTCGGCGAACCGCGAGCCGGTGGCGGTGAAAGTGGTGCTGCCGGTCGCGATCGACCGGGAAAAAATCGCGGTAGCGAACGCGCAGCTCACGACGGCGCTCTCGCGCGTCGTGTTTACGGGCGACGTGCGGACCCTGCTGTCGCCGCGCGCCTCGGGCCGCGTCTACGCGTCGGTGGCGCTCGACGAGCTGCGGCGCGTGGGTCTGTTGCCGATCGCGCCCGGCACGGGCGGCGGTCCGCGTATCGTGAATGCCGATATCACGGGATCGATGGATGCGCAGCGCGTCGCGATTCAACACGCGCGGGTGCGGCTGGGGGGAAGCGAGCTCGAGGCACACGGCGTCACGCCGGCGGGCGAGCTGAGCTTCCGGGCGACGCTGCTGCTGGGACAGCTCGGCCGTTCCCTGAAGCTGCCGCTCCATGCCGAGGGCACCATGAACGTGGAGGGCGCGGCCGCGCAGCGTCCGCGCGGGTGGCAGGTCAACGCAAAGCTCGCCGGACAAGGCCTCGGATTTACGCAGGGCACGACGCACGTCGCGGGGCTCAACCTCGCCACGGAGGTGGCCGCCGCGCCGGGCCGGATCGAGCTCAAACCGCTCGCGCTCTCCGGCATCGGCGGCACCTTCACCGGCTCGGCCGTGCTCGAGAATCTGCGCACGTTCCGTGTGGCCGGCGATCTGCATCACTTCGATTTCCAGACGCTCGCCAGCGCGCTGCTCGGGCGGCGGCTCTCGGGTTATAGCGGCGAGGTGTCCGGGCCGATCCAGATTCAGGGCGACCTCGAGGACCGGCGGGCGATTGTCGGGCGCGCCACGCTCGCGATTGCGCCGGGCGGCGGAGGAATCCCGGTCGCGGGCAGGATCGCGCTCGACTACAATGCCCGCGCGGATACGGTGGTGCTGGGACCCTCCGTGCTGCGCCTGCCGCATTCGCGGATCGACCTGGCGGGCGCGCTGGGGCGGCGGATCGATGTGCGGCTGATGTCGAGCGACCTGGCGGATTTCCGGCCGCTCGGCGTGATCCCGGTCGCGCTCCATCGCGGCACGGCGACGCTCACCGCGGCGGTCACGGGCAGCCTGAGCGATCCCCACATCGCGGCGCACGCCGCGCTCACCAATTTCGCGGTCGAAGGCCGCGAATTCACCCGTTTTGCGGGCGATATCGAGGCCTCGCGGAGCCGCGTGGCGGTGGCCAACGCGCTCGTGACGCGCGGCACGCTCGCCGCGCAGTTTTCGGGAAGCCTCGGGCTCGACAATTGGAAGACGGCGAATTACGAGCCGCTGCGCATCGACGCCGTGGTGCGCAATGCGGATGTGGCGGATGTGCTGGCGCTGGCGGGCCAGCGCGGGATGTCAGCGAGCGGCACGCTGGCGGCCGAGGCGCACATCGCTGGAACGCTGGGCAGCCCCACCGGCAGCGCCGAGATCTCGGCGGCCCGCGGCAGCATCGAAGGGGTGGCGTTCGATACCCTGACCGCGCGGGCAGCCATGACGCCCGAGTCGATCGACGTGCCCGCATTCGCGCTGACCGCCGGGCCGGCGCGCATCGACGCGGCGGCGGCCTACCGGCATGCGCGCAACGATCTTTCGCGCGGCACGCTGTGGGCGCGCGTGGCCTCCAACCAGGTGCAACTCGCGGATTATCAGCAACTGCTGAAGAACCGGCCCGGACTGCGCGGCGTGTTTTCTCTGAACGCGGAAGGGACGTTTCGCGTGGCGCCTTCGCCGGCCGGCGCGCGGTTCGAGGTGGCGAGCCTCAATGGGCAGCTCGCGGTGCACGGGCTCGCGATGGGCGGACGGAACCTGGGCGATCTCACGGCTTCGGCCAGCACCGCCGCCAATGCCATCGACTACCGGCTCGTTTCCGATTTTGCCGGATCGGCGATCCAGGTGAGCGGGCGCTCGCTGCTCACGGGCAGTCACGAGACCACCGCGTCCGCGCGCATCGCCAACCTGCCGATCGAGCCGGCGCTGGAACTGGCGGGCCAGGGCGGCCTGCCGCTCGCGGGCACGCTTTCGGCAACGGCGCAGCTTTCCGGCACGCTGCAGGACCCGCGCGTCGCGGCAACCGTTACGGTGGTCAAAGGCGCGGCGTGGCGGCAGCCGTTTGACCGCGTGGAGGCGAGCTTCCGGTATTCCAACACGCTCCTCGATGTCGCCAGTTTCCGCGCCACGGAGCAATCGTCCACTCTCACCGCCTCCGGCTCCTTCGCGCATCCCGCGGGGGACTATCAGGACGGCCAGTTGCGCTTCCGGGCGGAGAGTAATCCGGTCCCGCTCGGGCAAATTCAGGCCGTGCAGGATCTCCGCCCCGGACTCGCCGGCACGGTGCGGCTGACGGCGGATGGCTCCCTGACCCTGCGCCGGGGAGCGGCGCCGCTGCCGCAATATCTCAACGCGGACCTCAGCGCCCGCGGCGTGAGCGTGAACGGCCAGGCTCTTGGGGATCTGACTGCCAAGGCCAGCACGCGCGGCCAGACGCTCGATTTCGAGCTTGCCTCCAATTTCGCGGGCTCCGACATTCGCGGCACGGGCCGGGTGCAACTGGCGGGCGATTATCCGATCGATGCGCACGTGAATTTTGCGAACGTCACGTACGCGGGTCTGGCGCCGCTTGCCGGCGCGCCGCCGGAACCGATCGTCGCCAGGGCCGATGGCACGGCGGCCATCGCCGGGCCGCTGGCGCGCGCGGCCGATCTGCGCGGCAGCCTGCGCCTTGCGCGGCTCGAAGCGCACGCCGTGCCCACGGGCATCGCCAGGCCGCGGGTGCAGTTCGAAGTGCATAATGCCGCGCCGATCGTGGCGGCGCTCAATCGCTCGGTGCTGACCATCCAGAGCGCCCATTTGACGGGACCCTTCGCCGATCTGACGGTCTCCGGCACGGCTTCGATCGCGCCACCGTTCCGGCTCGACCTGCGCGCCGGCGGCAAGTTCCAGCTCGATCTGCTGGAAGCGTTCAGCCCCGATATTTACTCCGCGGGCAACATTGTCCTGACGGCGGCCGTGACCGGGACGGCGGCGCAGCCTTCGGTGACCGGCCGGCTGGAACTGCAGAAGGCCTCGCTCAACGTGGCCGGCGTGCCCAACGGTCTTTCGAACGGCAACGGCGTCGTCACCTTCGCGGGAACGCAGGCCATCATCCAGAACCTGACCGGCGAAAGCGGCGGCGGCAAGGTCTCGATTGGCGGCATCGTCAACTACGGCGGACCCGAAATGCAGGTGCGGCTCAACGCCACCGCGGAGAAGGTGCTGGTCGCGTATCCCGAGCCCCTCAGCATGCAGGTCAACGCGAAACTGACGCTCACCGGCACCACGTCCCATAGCGTGCTGGCCGGAAGCGTCAGCGTGCTCAATGTAGCCTTGCGCGAGCATGCCGATGTCGGCTCGCTGCTGACGACCGCCGCCACGCCGCCGCTGGTCGCCAACCCCCGGTCCGGCTTCCTGGCCGGGATGCACTTCGATATCCGCATCGCCACCGCGCCCGACGTGCAGTTCCGGACCACCCTCACGCAGAACCTGCAGGCGGACGCGAACCTGACGCTGCGGGGCACGCCGGACCAACCCGGCATCCTCGGCCGCATCAACATTACCGAGGGCACGGTGATCTTTTTCGGTGGAAAATACAACATCGAACAGGGTTCGATCGCGTTTTACGACCCGAATCGCATCCGGCCGTATCTCAATATCGCTCTCGAAACCACCGTGCAGCAGATCGATATTTCGCTCAGCGTCAGCGGGCCGATGGACCGGCTGAAGCTGAGCTACCGTTCCGACCCGCCGATGCAGTTCACGGATCTGGTGGCGCTGCTGGCGACCGGGCGGCCGCCGGTGACCGACCCGGTGCTGGCCTCCACCATGCCGGCGCCGCCGTTACAAAATTTTCAGCAGAAGGGCGCTTCGGCGCTGTTCGGAGCGGCGGTCGCGAGTCCCGTCTCGGGACGCCTGGAGCGGCTGTTCGGCATCACCAGCCTGCGCATCAGCCCCGAACTCAATCCCCGGATCCTCGGAGCGCCGACCACCGCCCAGGCCAGCATGACGCTGCAGCAGCAGGTGACGAAAGATATCACTTTTACCTACACGCAGGATGTCGCACAGGCAAATCCGACCATTGTGAGCGTGGAGTGGGACTTCGCGCCGCGGTGGTCGGTGATCGCGCAGCGCGACTACAACGGCTTTTTCGCCATCGATTTTCTCTGGAAGAAACGGTTTCCCTGAGCACCGGGGCGGACTTGCTGAAAATCGCACACCCGCGGCCGAGTGCGCGGAATTGCACTGGTGCGGACGTTGCTTCCCTGAAAAGTGAAGGAGATCATGATGTCCAAACTGGCGACGATAGCTTTCGGGGCGGCCATCGCGATTGCCCCGGCGCTGATTCATGCCCAAACGGACATGGGCCAAACGGGCAACACCTCCAATACTGCCAATCAAAACATGGCTCCTGGCACGAACAACCAGGGTAACCTCGGCGCAAACCAGGGAAATTACAATCCCAACGCGAACTCCAATGTGAACAATCAGGCGAATCAGGGCGCGCAGGGCACTTCCCCCAATGCCGGCATCAACCAGAATAACCAGTCGATGCCGCGTACGGCTGACAACTGGCTCTCGTGGCTGCTCTGCGGCACTACGCTCAGCGGCGCGGGCCTGATGATGCGGCGTCTTCGCAGGGCGTAATCACGGTCCCGTGGGATGGAATCGTGGGTCCGCACTCATATATACGTTCATACCTTGAACCGCAGAGGGCCGGGTTTCCGGCCCTTTGCGGCATTTACCCGCGTCAGCGAACCTGCTGGAGCTCCGTAGTGGCGCTCTGAATGGCTTCGCCGGCGTTTTCCAGAACCTTCCCCACCTTGGCGATTTCCTCTTCGGCCTGGCCCCACTGGCCCTGCTCGATGCTCTCGCGGACGGCGGGCAGCGTCTTCACGCCGTAGCCGGTGTAGAAGCCGGGAGCGTAAATCTGGTGTTGAAACCACGGGCGGCCGGACAGGCCTTCCTTGAGAGTCAAGGCCCGCTCGACGGCGATCAGCCGCATGTTGGCTTCCCGCAGCGCGGCGGCGCTCGCCGGGTTCGCCAGCGCGGAACCGCCATTGGCGGCTGCCTGGGCCGCGGCTTTATCGTAAGCCTCGGTCACACGCTGCAGGGCGGCCAGCCCGTTTTCGAGGGGAGCGAAGTTGAGGAACGGCGGAACGGCCTCCCTGGCCGGCGGCTTGGTCGGCTCGCGCGGGTCCTCGACGGCGGCGAACACGCCCTCATCCAGCATGCGGTTGCGCTCGATGATCTGGTTGCGGCGGTCGCGCGCCAGGGTCTGGACTTCCTCGATGTAGCGGCGGATCGTGTCGGTGAAATCGTCGAAATCGAAGGGCAGCAGATCCGCGCCGGCGAGGCGCATCACCGCCGTGCCCGCGGTCTGGGCCAGCGCGCGGCCGTAGACGAAATCGCCGTCCGAGAAGTGCGTATACCAGTAGAAATCGTCGTAGATGGAATGGTAGATGCCGCCACCGTCCTCGCCGCCGAAACCGAGATTCACGGAGGCAATCCCGAGGTGGTCGAGAAACGCGGTGTAATCGGAGCCCGAGCCGAGAGCGCCAATGCGCAAGTCCGGACGCGTACGGGCCTCGGCCGGCTGCGCGCCGTTCGGCCTCGCCGGGCCGGCGGAGGGCTGCGCGGCATTGGCGAGCTCGCGCGCCTGCAGGCGGCGCCAGACGCTGACGTGCGATTCGGGATCCGGGATATCGCGCGCGACTCCGTTCAAAAACCGCTCCAGCGTGTGCGAGCCTTCGACCTCCAGGTAACCGCGGCCGTTGGTATCGGAATTGAGGTAGACCGCGGCCTTCTGGCGCAGCTCATCGGCATGGGCTTCGGCCCATTCCGTCGAGCCGAGCAGGCCGGGCTCTTCGCCATCCCAGATGCAGTAAACGATGGTGCGCTTGGGACGCCATCCCTCGCGCAGCAGCGTGGCGAAGCCGCGGGCTTCTTCGAGCAGCGCGGACGTGCCGGAAACGGGGTCCTCGGCGCCGTTCACCCAGGCGTCGTGATGGTTGCCGCGGATGATCCACTCGTCGGGATAAACCGCGCCGGGAATCCGCACGATCACGTTATAAAGCGGCTTCAAGTCCCAGTTGAAGGCCAATTTCAGGTGCACGCGCGCCGGGCCGGGGCCGACGCGGTAGGTGATCGGCAGCGCGCCGCGCCAGGCGGGCGGCGCGACCGGGCCGCGCATGGCCGCGAGCAGCGGCTGCGCGTCGCCGTAAGAGATCGGCATGACCGGGATCTTGGTGAGAGTGACGGCCTGGCTGCGGTCCAGACGTTTGGCGTCTTTGGTCGCGCCGACGCCGGGCGTGAGCGGGTCGCCGGGGTAGACCGGCATATCCATCACGCTGCCGCGCTGCACGCCATCGCGGTTGCGGTAGGGTCCGGCGGGAAAAACTTCGCCCTGCGCGTAGCCATCGTCCCGCGGGTCGGAGTAGATCAGGCAGCCGACCGCGCCGTGCTCGGCGGCAACCTTCGGTTTGATGCCGCGCCACGAGCCGCCATAGCGCGCGATCACAATCGCGCCCTTGACGGAGACGCCGAGGCGGTCGAGCATCTCGTAGTCGGCGGGGACGCCGTAGTTGACGTACACCAGCGGCGCGGTGACGTCACCATCGATGGAGTAGGCGTTGTAGGTCGGGAGCTGCTCTTCGTGCTGGCCGGAAGTGGGATCGGCGGACTCGGTGGGCTCCGCGAGTTTAGCCGTGAAGCGCGTGGGCTCGAGCAGCTCGAGGACGCGCTCCTTCGGCGTGGGGAAGAGGACGTCGAATGTCTCGATCCGGGCGTCCAGGCCCCATTGCTTGAGTTTGGCCAGCATCCACTCGGCGTTGTCTTTGTCATAGGGCGAGCCGACGTGATGCGGGCGCGCGGAGAGGCGCTGCATGTACGCGCGCAGGTTGGCGGGGTCCGGGACGGCGCGGAACTTCGCTTCCCAATCGCGCTCGGCGCGGGCCGAATCGGCCGAGTAGCCGGCCAGCGGAGGCGCATCGGCCGGAAAAGCGAACGGCGCGGCCAGGCCGAGAGAAAGGAGAGAGGCAAGCAGCTTACGCATGAATCCAAGATTTTATCGCGGTCGCCTCTGCGCTTCCGCGCCCCGGCGTCCAAATCCCGGCCGCTCGAAAACCGGATACACTGATCCTCGATGAAACATCTGCTTTGGATTCCGATTGCCGCGGCCGGCCTGTGGACGCTCGGCCACGCGCAGGGCGCGAAGAACCCGTTCCTGGGGCGCTGGGACGTCACGGTGACCAACGGCCAGGACACGTATCCCGATTGGATCGAGGTGATGGAGAAAGACGGCAAGCTGACGGCGCTGGTGCAGCCGCGCTCCGGCGGCACGACGTGGGCCTCGTCCGTGCAGGCGAATGGTAACCAGCTCACGGTCACGCTGGGCGGCGGCCGCGGCCCGGCGACCACGTGGGAGCTCACCGCGAGCGGCGATGCGTTCACCGGAACGATGAAGCGCGGCGATGAGATGCGCGGCCAACTGGCCGGCGTGCGCGCGCCCAAGCTCGACCGGCCGATGCCCAAGGCCTGGACCATTCCCGAACCCATCTTCAACGGCAAGGACCTGACCGGCTGGGAGCCCATCGGCAACGCCTCCAATAATCACTGGGTGGCGCGCGCGGGCGAGCTGATTAACGAGAGCAAGGGCGCGAACATCCGCACCACCCGCACCTTCAACGATTTCAAGCTGCACATCGAGTACAACTGCCCGGCGAACGGCAACAGCGGCATCTACCTCCGCGGGCGCTACGAAGTCCAGGTGGAATACGAGCCCGTCGACGAAAACGACCGATTTCACTCCATCGGCGCAATCTACAGCTTTCTCGCGCCCGCGGTCGCGCTGCCGCGCAAGCCGGGAACGTGGGAAAGCTTCGATATCACGCTGGTGGGACGGCACGTCACGATCGTCCGGGATGGCGTGAAGACGATCGACAATCAGGAAATCCCCGGCATCACCGGCGGCGCGCTCGACAGCCACGAAGCCGAGCCCGGACCGATCTACATTCAGGGCGATCACACGGGCGGGATGAAGTACCGGAACATCACGATTTCGCTGCCGAAGTAGAATGAATCCACTCATGCGCAATCTTCTCTTCACCGCACTGCTCGCGATTCCTCTCGCCGCCCAGCAGCCGCCGTCCGCGGCGCAAACCGGCGCTGCGCCCACTGGCGCGACGGGCGGAGCGGGCGCCGGAGCCGCCGCCGCTACTGCTCAGGCGCAGGCGGGAAACTCCGACCAGCTCCTCAAAGCCGTCGACGACCTGATGTGGTACTTCAAGCTCGGCGATATCGCCGAGATCGACAAGGTCGAATACACCAGCCTGCCGCCGGCGCACGTGGCGAACCCGCGCCTCCCCGGCGCCACCAACCCGCTGATCATCCGCGCCTATACATTCATCCCCAAAAACCTGGACCGCGGCCGGCCGCAGCCCCTGATCGTATTTGCGCACCAGGGCGTGCACGCCAACGAGGACACGCGCGACGCCCACGTCTTCCGCGAGCTGCTGCAGCAGGGGTACTCGATCATCGCGCCGGATTACCGCGGCAGCACCGGCTACGGCCGCGGCTTCTACGAGCAGATCGACTACGGCGGGCGGGAAGTGGACGACGTCTACCTGGGAATGAAGTGGATGCTCGAAACCTACAGCTTCCTCGACCCGAAGCGCGTCGGCATCATCGGCTGGAGCCACGGCGGGCTGATCACGCTCATGAACATTTTCCAGCACCCGGAGGCTTACGCCGTCGCCTATGCCGGCGTTCCCGCGAGCGACCTGGTGGCGCGCATGGGCTACGAGCCGCCCAGCTACGCCGCGCTCTATTCGGCGCCGTACCACATCGGCCGCACCGTGCGGGAGGACATCGCCGAATACCGCAAGCGGTCGCCCGTGACGCACGCCAAAGAGCTGCAAACGCCGCTGCTCATCCACACCACCACGAACGATGAGGATGTCAATTACCTCGAGGTCGAGCACCTCATTCAGGCGCTGAAGGCCGAGGGCAAGAAATTCGAATACAAGGTCTATGACAACGCGCCCGGCGGGCACTACTTCAACCGTCTGGATACCAAGCTGGCGAAGGACTCGCGGCGC
>DATGMB010000194.1:0-6689 GCA_035293845.1 Bryobacteraceae bacterium | reverse complement strand
GTGTCGGCGACTTCGGCGGGTTCGGTGTTGCGGCGCAGCGGAGCGCGCTCCTGGACCACATCGAGGATGCTGCTGAAGCCGGAAATGCCGCGCGCCGAGGCGGTCTTGACCGGGCCGGCCGAGATGGCATTTACGCGGATCTGGCGCGCGCCCAGCTCGGACGCCAGATAGCGCATGGCGGCCTCGAGCGACGCCTTGGCCACGCCCATCACGTTGTAGTTGGTGACGACGCGCGTCGAGCCGAGATACGTGAGGGTGCTGAGCGAGCCGCCTTCAGTCATCAACGGCGCGACGGCGCGGGCCACGGCGACCAGGGAATAGGCGCTGACGTCCTGCGCCAGCGCGAATCCGGCGCGGCTGGTTTCGAGGAACGGGCGCGAGAGGTCTTCACGATTGGCAAAGGCCAGGCTGTGCACGACGGCGTGCAGCGGACGCCCGAGCGCGCCGAGCGATTCCGCCAGCGCCGCGAGATCCTCATCTTTGGTGACGTCGCACGGCAGAACCGCCGCGACGTTCCAGTCCTTGGAGAGCTCTTCGATCGCATCCTTCTGGCGCTCGCCGAGGTAGGTCAGAGCCAGCGTGGCGCCTTCGCGGGCGAAGGCCTGCGCGATCGCGTAGGCCAGGCTCCACCGGTTGGCAATTCCGAGGATGAGGGCGGTTTTGCCCTCCAGCAGATTGGACATGAACTCAATAGTTTAATGGAGAGCGCGGCCTTCTGTCCTACTTCATCGCCTTGTACGCTTCGTACATCCCGCGGATGTGGGCATCGTATGGGTCGCCGGGATGGATCACCACGCGGTACCGGAAGCGCAGCGGCTGGCCGGGGACGAGGGTCAGGCTGCCATCCGGCAGGCGGCCCTTTTCGAAATCGTGCAGGCCGAAGATATTCGCCGCGAACAGGCCGTAGCCGCGCGCGTGCCAGTAGGTGGGGGTGCGCGGGTTGCCGGGGTGGTCGAAGATGGCGACGCCGGCGGGTTCGCCATCGATGATGCCGGAATCATCGGCCCACTCGGAGCGCTTCCCCCACACGTTCTTTTCGCCCGTTTTGGCCTGAGCATTGACCAGCTTGCCGGTGCGCCTGGGCTCGGCGATATCCTTGGGCTGCTCCTCTTCGAGCGGCGCGGCGAGGCGGATGGCGAACATGCCCTCCTTGGTGTCACCGAAGGTGACTTCGCGGTCGGGCGAGAGCGTGGCGTCGAAATCGAGGATGCGGAGGCGCGGATCGGAATAGAAGGTCATGCGGCGGTTTTCGGTCAGGAGCGTGACGCCGCCGGGGATCTGCCATTCGAACGTCGCATCGATGTAGCCGCTGCTTTTGCCGCTGGAGATCTTGTTGACCTTCAGGAGGACGACTTTGCCTTTGCCCTTGCCCGCGCCCGGCTGCCCGTCCTCATTGGCCCAGAAATCGTAGCCGTTGACGTCGCCGTGGGTAAACCAGAGGCCGCGCTGGTGAGGATGGTCGTGGCTTTCGCCGGGCGCGTCGGCCATGGGCCAGTTGCGCGTGACGGCTTTGCCGTCCGCGGTGCGCAAGGGCCAGAGGTAGGGCTTATTCGTCTTGGGGCCGAGATAGAAATCGGTGAACGGCTTGCCGTCGACCTCGACCGAGATTTTCTCATCGCCCTGCTGGGCGATCTTGATCTGGGCGGAGAGTGGGGCGAGGGCGAACACCAATACCAAAAGAAGGCGGGGCATGGGACGCTGCTATGATAGCGCGCTGGCCAAGGGGCCTGCGCCACCGTCAGGCCACGGCCACCGGCTCCGGAACGAACCGCAGGTCCCCGCCGGCACTCTCCGCGTCCACCATTACCGTCTGCCCGTCGCGCACCTCGCCTTTCAGCAGGAGGCGGCCGAGCGGCGTTTCGATCTTCTTCTGGATCGCGCGCTTCAGCGGGCGCGCGCCGTAATGCGGATCGTATCCTGTGCGGATGAGGTTCTCGCGCGCGGCATCGGTCAACTCGAGCGCGATGTGGCGCTCGGCGAGCCGGGCGCGCAGGCGGCCGAGCTGGATCTCGACGATCCGCTTCAGGTGCTCCTCGGAGAGCGCGTGGAAGACGATGATCTCGTCCACGCGGTTGAGGAACTCGGGGCGGAAGTGATGCCGCATCTCTTCGAGCACGGCTTCCTTCATGCGCTCATAGCCTTCGCCACCAAACGTGCCGCGGTATTCGAGGATCCGCTGGCTGCCGATGTTCGACGTCATGATCACGATGGTGTTGCGGAAGTCGACCGTGCGCCCCTGGCCGTCCGTGAGGCGGCCGTCGTCGAGAATCTGAAGCATCACATTGAACACGTCATGGTGCGCTTTTTCGATCTCATCGAAGAGCACGACGGAGTACGGGCGGCGGCGCACGGCCTCGGTCAACTGGCCGCCTTCTTCATAGCCGATGTAGCCCGGAGGCGCGCCGATCAGCCGCGCAACCGTGTGCTTCTCCTGATACTCCGACATATCGATGCGGATCATGGCGCGCTCATCGTCGAAGAGGAACTCGGCCAGGGCGCGCGCCAGCTCGGTCTTGCCGACGCCCGTCGGCCCGAGGAAGATGAAGCTGCCGATGGGCCGGTTGGGGTCCTTGAGGCCGGAGCGGGCGCGGATGACGGCTTCGGCCACGGCGGTCACGGCCTCGTCCTGGCCGATGACGCGCTGGTGCAGCTCTTCATCGAGGTGCAGCAGCTTCTGCATCTCGCCTTCGAGCAGCTTGGTCACGGGCACGCCGGTCCAGCGGCTGACCACTGCGGCGATATCCTCTTCATCGACCTCTTCCTTGATCAGCCGGCCCGTCGGTTTTTCGGCTTTTTTCTGCTCCTCCTGCAGTTGCCGCTCAAGCTGCACCAGCTTGCCGTATTTCAGCTCGGCGGCGCGGTTGAGATCGTACTGACGCTCGGCCTGCTCGATTTCCGTGCGCGTCTGCTCGAGCTGCCCGCGAAGCTGCCGCACGCGGTCGAGCGCGCTCTTTTCGGCCTGCCAGCGCGCGGAAAGCGAATCGAATTCAGCCTTGAGATCGGCGAGCTCCTTTTCGAGCTTCTGGAGGCGCTCGCGCGAGGCCGCGTCCTTTTCCTTGCGCAGGGCTTCGCGCTCGATTTCAAGCTGCATGATCCGGCGGCGCGCCTCGTCCATCTCGGCGGGCATGGAATCGATCTCGGTGCGGAGGCGGGCGGCGGCTTCATCGACCAGGTCGATCGCTTTATCGGGCAGGAAGCGATCCGTGATGTAGCGGTTGCTGAGCACGGCCGCCGCCACCAGCGCGGAATCCTTGATGCGGACGCCGTGGTGCAGCTCGTAGCGTTCCTTGAGGCCGCGCAGGATCGAGATCGTGTCCTCGACCGACGGCTGATCGACCAGCACCGGCTGGAAGCGGCGCTCGAGGGCGGCGTCCTTTTCGATGTGCTTGCGGTATTCATCGAGCGTGGTGGCGCCGATGCAATGCAGCTCGCCGCGGGCGAGCATGGGCTTGAGCAGGTTGCCCGCGTCCATGGCGCCTTCGGCCTTGCCCGCGCCGACCACCGTGTGGAGCTCGTCGATGAACAGGATGATTTCGCCGGCCGAATCCTGCACTTCCTTGAGCACGGCCTTGAGGCGCTCTTCGAACTCGCCGCGGTACTTGGCGCCGGCGATGAGCGCGCCCATATCGAGCGCCACGATGCGCTTGTTCTTGAGGCCCTCCGGCACATCGCCGCGGACGATCCGGAGCGCGAGGCCTTCCACGATCGCGGTCTTGCCAACGCCCGGCTCGCCGATCAGCACCGGATTGTTCTTGGTGCGCCGGGAGAGCACCTGGATGACGCGGCGGATCTCCTCGTCCCGGCCAATGACGGGATCGAGCTTGCCCGTTCCGGCAAGTTTGGTGAGATCGCGCCCGTAGCGTTCGAGCGCTTCGTAGGTGGCTTCCGGATTGGGTGAAGTGACGCGCTGGCTGCCGCGGATGTCGCGCAGCGCCTGCATCAGGCGCTCCCGCGTCAGGCCGAACTCTTTCAGCATGCGTCCGGCGGCGCCGCCGTCATCGAGCGCGGCGAGCAGGATGTGTTCCACCGAGATGTACTCGTCCTTGAGTTGGCGGGCTTCGTCCTCGGCGGTGGTGAGCAGGCGGTTGAGCCGTCCCGTGACGTACACCTGGTCGGGTGTAGCGGCGGGGCCGGAGACTTTCGGCATGCGGTCGAGCTCGGCTTCGACGCGGCGCAGCAGGGAATCGGGATTGACGCCGGCCTTTTGCAGAATGGAGGTCGCCAGACCGCCTTCCTGTTCGAGCAGCGCGGCCAGCAGGTGCTCCACGTCGATCTGCTGGTGGCCGTAGCGGACGGCCTTGCTCTGTGCGGACCTGATCGCCTCCTGCAGCTTCTCGGTGAAACGATTAATGTCCATAGTCACTATTTTGATGCGGAATGGGCGGGCCGGATACAGGGACCCGAAACCGCAAGGTAAGTAGAAGCATCTATTCGGCTGGAAGTCGAGGTTGGTATGCGCGGGGTTCGCAGGGTTCGGCAGGGGTTGTCGGGGCTCACCGGCCTGTGGTGTGCCGTTATGCACCATCGTACGACGTGGCCGATTCACGGCCACTATCGCTGTTCCAAATGCCGCCGGGTTTACTCGGTGCCCTGGTAGTGGTTACTGGCCCACGTTGCGGTACCACTTGAGATTCGCGGTGGCGCTGCCGATGCATACGAGATCGGCACGGCCGTCCGCGTCGAGATCGGCGGCGGCGCAGGAGGCAGCGGCCATGCCGCCGGAGTCGAGCGGCACGCGGGTCCAGCGGTCGCCTTCCCTATAGTAAATGTAGACGCTGTGGTTTCCGCCGCGGAAACCGGCGACGATTTCATCCGAGCCGTCGCGGTTCAGATCGGCGGTCAGGATGGTGTGGCCGTCCACCAGCGAGTCGTCGATTACCGTCCGCTTCCACGTCTTCGTCTCGTAAACCACGACTTCGTTGCCGTGCCAGGGCTCGATGGCGGCGAGGAACCGCTCGCCGGCGAGGCGGCCGAAGGCGATGTCGCTCGAGCCGGACTTGGGCCAGGGGGCCGGATGGCCTTTGGCGAGCTCGGTCCGTGTCCAACGGCCGTCGCCGGTGGGCCGGAACTCGTGGATGCCCTCGAAACCGGCGGTCAGGATGCGATCGCCATCGATCCAAATTCCGTGCACCAAGCCGTCATTTTCTTCGCTAATGACCCGCCGTTTCCATTCGCCGGGCCGGTAATACACGAGCGGCGTGCGGCCGCGGTAATCGGTCGGCGTGGCATCGGCCGCCGTCAGCGGCGCATTGACGACCACCGTTTCGCCGCCGACCCGCGCGACGCGCAGGCGGTGCGAAGTTGGGAGGCGGTCGATTTCGCGTATGCTCCAGGGCTGGCGCGGGTCGCCGTTATGGTGCAGGACGGAAACCACGCCGAGGCTGTCCTTCGCGTTGTTCGAGAATTCGCTGGCAATCACGATTTCGGGGATCGGATCGCCCGCCACCGGCACCGCAGCGCAGTTGATCATCCGGCGCAGGCCGCCCGCGATCACGTGGCGCTCCCAGTTCGGGTTTTCGTACCAGACCAGCTCGGGCATGCCGCTCGCGAGCGCGATCAGATCCGGCTTGCCGTCGTGGTTGAGATCCGCCACCACCACCTGGTATCCGCCGCGCAGGCCGGTAGCGATGGTGTGTTCTTCGAAACGGGCCGGCTGGGCGCCCGCAAGGGGCAGGGCAAGCAGAAGCGGCAGGAGGCGGCGCACGCTTCAGTATACTGGCGGATACGTATGCAGAAAATGCTGTTCGCACTGGCGGCCGCCTGCCTGGCAGCCGCGCAGCCGCCGCGCCTGAGCGAGATCCGCCAGCTCACCCACGGCGGGCAGAATGCCGAAGCCTATTGGTCGCCCGACGGTAAGCGCCTCATCTTCCAGAGCACGCGGCCCGGCTACGACTGCGACCAGATGTTCATCATGAACGCGGACGGCTCGGACCAGCACATGGTCTCGACGGGCAAGGGACGGACCACCTGCGGGTACTTCCTGGCCGACAACCAGCACATCGTCTACGCCTCGACGCACCTGGCCGGCGACGCCTGCCCCAAAGATCCTGACCGCAGCAAAGGATACGTCTGGGGCGTGTTTCCGGGCTACGACATCTTCCTGGCGACGGACGCGGGCAAGATCGAAAAGCGCCTGACCGATACTCCCGGCTACGATGCGGAGGCGACCGTCAACTGGAAAACGGGCAGGATCGTGTACACCTCGCTCGCCTCCGGCGATCTGGATCTGTGGACCATGCGGACCGACGGCTCAGAGAAGAAGCAGATCACGAAGAAGCCCGGTTACGATGGCGGCGCGGTGTTTTCGCGCGACGGCAAGAAGCTGGTTTGGCGGGCGAATTATCCGAAAAACGGCGCAGAGATGGATCGGTACAAGTCGCTGCTCGCGGATAATCTCACGGCGCCGATGAAGATGGAGATCGTGGTGGCCGATGCCGACGGCTCGAACGCGCGCACGGTAACGGATTTCGGCTGCGCCAGCTTCGCCCCGACCTTCACGCCGGACGGCAAGAAGATCCTGTTTTCCTCCAACAAGCACGCCTGCGACAGCCGCAAGTTCGAGCTGTATCTCATGAACCTGGATGGCAGCGGCCTCGAACAGGTGACGGATTTCGGCGGCTTCACGTCATTCCCCGAGTTTTCGCCGGACGGCAAAACGCTGGTGTTCTGCTCGGACCGCGACGCAAAAG
>DATGMB010000193.1:0-26297 GCA_035293845.1 Bryobacteraceae bacterium | reverse complement strand
TAGTCGGAGGTGGTGTCCTCGATCTGCTTCTTGATCTGGGCGATGCGGCCTTCGATGCCGCTCTTGTCGCCCGAGCCGTCGACGATGGTGGTGTCGTCCTTGGTGATCGTCACCTTCTTCGCGCGGCCCAGCATGTCGAGGGTCACGTTCTCGAGCTTGATGCCGAGGTCTTCGCTGATCAGCTGGCCGCCGGTCAGGATCGCGATGTCCTCCAGCATGGCCTTGCGGCGATCGCCGAAGCCCGGGGCCTTCACGGCGCAGACGTTGAGGGTGCCGCGCAGCTTGTTCACGACGAGGGTGGCCAGTGCTTCGCCTTCCACTTCCTCCGCGATGATCAGGAGCGGCTTGCCGCTGCGGGCGATCTGCTCGAGCACCGGCAGCAGGTCCTTCATGTTGCTGATCTTCTTCTCGTGGATCAGGATGTAGGGATCCTCGAGAACCGCTTCCATGCGCTCGGCGTCGGTGACGAAGTACGGCGAGAGGTAACCGCGGTCGAACTGCATACCTTCCACGGTGTCCAGCTCGGTGTTCATGGTCTTGGACTCTTCGACCGTGATGACGCCGTCCTTGCCGACCTTCTTCATCGCATCGGCGATGATGTTGCCGATCGTCTTATCGCTGTTGGCGGAGATCGTGCCGACCTGGGCGATCATGTCGCCCGACACGGGCTTGGAGAGCTTCTTGACTTCCTCGATGGCGACTTCGACCGCCTTCTCGATACCGCGCTTCAGGGCCATCGGGTTGGCGCCGGCGGCCACGGCCTTGACGCCTTCACGGAAGATCGACTGAGCGAGGATGGTGGCGGTGGTGGTGCCGTCGCCGGCCACGTCCGAGGTCTTCGAAGCGACCTCGCGCACCATCTGGGCGCCCATGTTCTCGAGCGGATCCTTCAGTTCGATTTCCTTGGCGACCGTGACGCCGTCCTTGGTGATGTTCGGGCCGCCGAATTTCTTCTCCAGGACCACGTTGCGGCCCTTGGGACCGAGCGTGACCTTGACCGCGTCCGCCAACTGGTTGACGCCGCGCAGAATCGCTTGACGGGACTGTTCCCCGTATTGAATCATCTTTCCAGCCATTGTTCTTTGACTCCTTTACGATGCCTTCTTGGCAGCCACCGGCTTGGCGTCGAGGATGCCGAGCACTTCCTCTTCGCGCATGATGAGATACTCTTCGTTATCCAGCTTGATATCGCTGCCGGAATACTTGCCGAACAGGATGCGGTCGCCGACCTGAACATCGAGCGGCACCACTTTGCCGTCCTCCAGGCGCTTGCCCTTTCCGACCGCTACGACTTCGCCCTCCTGGGGCTTTTCCTTGGCGGAGTCCGGAATGAACAGTCCGCCGATTTTCTGTTCCTGCGTTTCCACGCGCTTGACCACGATGCGGTCATAGAGCGGACGAATTTTCATGAAACAGCTACCTCCACAAACTGAAGTTTGATTTTTTGGGCTTTATGAGCGGAACCCCGAGACCAACCCTCGCAGGTTCCAAGGTTCATTATTAGCACACTCATGCGGAGAGTGACAAAAATTTTCGCTAAGCTCTTGAAAATGTGGAAAATTTTATTCTTGACAGCAACACACTAAGATTCTCTTATGACTCGCTGCTCTCAAAAATACCGGCCTCGCGATTCTTCCGTACGCGATTCCAGGGAAAGCACTTACCGTTCATCGCGACGTATACCCCGGGGGCCAGCGCCTGAACGAACGCGAGAGCGGTGCCGAGATTGAACATGCCGTCCGAGCTTCCGAACCGGTAGGGGATCATGGCGCCGGTGAGGACGATGGTTTTTCCGGCGATGGCCTGGCCCAGGACAGCGGCGGTCTGCTCCATGGTGTCGGTGCCGTGGGTGATGACGATGCGGGTGGCAGGGGTTGCGCGGCAGCGGTCCAGGATCAGCCGGCGGCCGGCATCGGTCATCTGCAGGCTGTCGATCATCATGAGGGTTTCGACGGCGACGTCCAGAAGACAGCGGCCGAGCCGCAGCATCTCGCCGATGTGCGTGTCCTTGAAATAGAGCTCGCCGGTGAGCTCGTTGTATTCCTTGTCGAAGGTGCCGCCGGTGACGAAGATCTGGATGGGTTTGGCCATGCGCGTCCCGAGTATAGCGCGGGGGCGCATGGCTCTTCTTAATGGAGCGGCTGCGGATTTACCAGTGTCCGGGTGTTGCCGGTGAGCGTGTCATAGACTTCGAGGGACGCTCCTGGTCGCCAGGGTATGCACCGCCGGCACGACGGGGACATGGCCGCCGCTCCAGCCGGTGAGGCCGGGAATCGAGGTGCTGGGCAGGTCGAGATACGCCGCTGTCCCAGGCTGAAGCGTCTGGGTCAGAGTGAGGGGATTGATGGAGTTGGTGAGCGGATTGCCGGACGCGTCGGCGAAGCTGACGACCGCGCCGCAGGACTGGCTGGCCGGAGCGGCAAGATTGACCCGCAGAGTCTGCCCGGCGGACAGGCCCTGCGGGTCGAGACCGTATTGGTAGAGCGGCTGGATGGGCCGCGTCGTCGCGGCGCTTACGCCGGTCGCGGTGGCATACACTTCCACGCTGGCCTGGCAGGAGTCGGGGAGGAAGTGATAAAGCGCGGCTGCACGAGGATGCGGTGCCCGGTCTGCGGTAGGATAGGCGCCGTTCAGAAACCAGCTCAGGCCGATGCTCGGGTCGAAGGCGGTCCCAAAGACGTTGGTGTGAACCCCGGGCATGAATGTCGTCGGCTGCTGCCGAAATTGAGGGTCCTGGAGGAAGAGGTTGTTATTGCCCTGCGGTATCGTAGCAGCCAGGTGATAGCCGATCCGGACATGGGCGCGAGCCCGGCTAGCAGCGTCAGGCAAACAATTTGCTTCGTTTCTTCCCTTCCGTGTTGAGTATTGGCGGAAATCTGGCGGCGCCGGCGCTGCCAGAGCCGCGCGCATTCCTTCTAATTGATCGGCTGGGGATTCATGACCGACCGCGTATTGCCGGTGAGCGTGTCGAAGATTTCCACCGAGGCGAAGCAGGTTTCGTCCACCAGAACATTGTTCGCCACCTTGCCGAAAGTGGTGTAGCTATTGTTGTTAGCGATTACTGAGCCCGTGGTCACCTCCGGGTAGAGGACCGGCCAGATCAGGACATGGCCGCCGCTCCAGCCACTCAAGCCGGGGACATACGTGCTGGGCAGGTCGAGATGGGTCGCCGTCCCAGCGGCAAGGCCGGCGGCCCCGGTGTCGAGACTCGGGCCGATCGGATTTCCGGAAATGTCCTGAAAGGCTATATGGGCGCCGCAGGCCTGTGCAGGCGAAGCCGCCAGGTTGATGCGCAGCGTCTGGCCGGCCGATAAGCCCTGCGGATCGAAAGCATACTGGTAGTAGGGCTGAATCGGTGGCGCGGCCGCGGCGGTGACCCCGGTTGCGGTGGCGAACACCTCCACGCTGGTCTGACATCCTCCCGAGAACCGCGGTTGCACCAGCGTCCGATGGCCGGGTGTAGCGACGGTACTCCCAACCAAGTCAAAGTAGCGTTGGCCTGTCGCTGCGCCGGCATTGCTTGCGATCACGTTTCCAGCAGAGTCGGCGAAGGAGAACGTTCCGGTGCAATTCGCCTTCAGCCGGACGGTCTGGCCGTTCGCGACCCCCACGGGAGCGAATTGCGCCGCGAGCGGCGTCCCATTGATGCTCATGCCGGGGCAAGGAGGCAGCATGGTAGTAGCAGTCGCGAACGAACCGTTGAGGAACCAGCTCAGTCCGATGCTCGGGTCGAAGGTGGTTCCGAAGACATAGTAGTGGGTTCCCGGGTTGTACACCGCCGGCTGGTTACGAAATTGCGGATCCTGCACGAAGAGATTATTTGACCCCTGTGCGATAGTGACATTGCTGCTCTGGAAGCTGGTGTAGCCGAAGTATGCGAGGCTCGGACTACTCTCGCCGGCGGCGGGATCGCCCCCTGAGCTGTCGAGAACCTTTTGCCACAGTGGGTAGTTCCCCCAATGGTTCTGATCGTTCACCACGCAGTCGACGCGCGGGAAGACGAAAACGGCAGCCATTGCCGGGGTGCAACCCACCGCAGCGGCGAAGATCAGCATGTACAGGCGTTTCATTTTTCCTCCTGAGAGGCCGTTTGCAAACCGAACGGTAGTATGAAGGCGGGTCTGCCGGGGAGTATCGGCGGGTAACGAAAGGGGTAACGCGGTGATGTTACCCCTTATAAAATGAATGGCTTACTGCCCGACCCAGATGGCGACGTTCTGCTCCCGCACCGGGGCGCCGTTCACCGTGAGGGATGAGTAGGCATAACGGCGAGCGTTGGGATCGCAATAGAACACGCCAGACCCCGACCGGCTGCCCGGCTTCGGGCTCCGCGCCCTCGACCTGTACGCCGGGGAGCGGATGGTTGCCGTTGTCCACCACGGACGGCGCCAGCATCCCGGTGCCGTTGAGCAGCACGGAAACTTGCGAGCCCGGCGCGGCCGGGTTCGAGCAGGAGTTCAGCGAGCCATCCTGGTTGAAGACTGTGGCCGAGGTGGCGCAGAGCAGCCCCTTTCCCTGGCACTGCGGGTAATCCGTGATCCCGAGGGTGAACAGGCCGGGGCTGATGGCCGTGGCGGCCATTGTGCGTTGCGCGGTCACGCCGCCCGGTCCCGTCACCTTCACCGTGACGCTTCCCGCCGCGCCGAGGCCGTTCGGCATCACGAAATTGATCTGGCCGGATGCCGCGTAGAGGAGCGCGCTGGTTCGCCGTTGACTGCGACGCTGGCGCCGCCGAGCGCGAAGGGTAGCCCAGCGCCACTGGGATCGTAGCCGGCCGGCGTGGCCGGACCGATGCCGGCGCCGAAGATCGTTACGAGCTGCCCCGGAGCCGCGGATGCGGCCTGTGTGAAATCCGCCGCGTCGACGATGCAGCCGATGGCGTCGGCAGCCGGCGAGGTCCCGGCCAGGTACGGACCGGCCACTACGGCGCCGGTCCCCGCCAGGAGCGGCGGACTGCCGTTCGGCATGCCTTCGATGACGGTTTCACCCGTGATGCCGTGCGCGGCCGCATCCAGCCACCCCTGTTGCCGTACGGCACAGGGCGCGCGGGTTATCATGGAACTATCCCCATGCGAGGCACCCGCTGGCTCTTGCTGGTGGCCATCGCTGCGATCGTTGCCGGCCTTGGCTTGACCTACAGAGCGGAAAAGAAGGCCATCCGCGCGCAGGCGCCGCCCAAGCCGGCCAGCCTGCCCGACGATCTTAATTCCAGCGCCCAGGATTGGACCTACACGGAAACCAACGCCTCGAAGACGATGGTCGAAGTGACGGCCAAGGACGCGCTCGAGGCCAAGGATTCCTCGCGCGTCGACCTCAAGGGCGTCACGCTGAAGCTGCACGATAAGCGCGGCGGCACCTACGATCTGGTCACCAGCGCGGCTGCCAGCTATTACAAAACCGACCACCGCTTCTACTCCGAAGGCGCCGTGCACATCGTGCTTAAGGTTCCGGAGACGGGCGAGCCCAAGCATCAGTTGATCACCATCGATTCCTCGGGCGTCACGTTCGACACCAACTCCGGCCAGGCCGAGACCGACCGGCCGGCGGATTTCGCCTTCGAGCACGGCACCGGACATTCGACCGGCGCGTTCTACGATCCTGACACGCACCAGCTTCATCTGAAGCAGGACGTGACGTTGAACTGGAAGCCGTTGGGACCGCACGCCAAGCCGATGAAGATCGAAGCCGGGAGCCTCTACTACCGCGAGGCGGATTCGGAAATCTGGCTCAAGCCGTGGGGCCGCATGACGCGCGAGAACACCGTCATCGAAGGCAACGACGCCACGATCAAGCTGCAGACGGGCGAGGACGACAAGAAGTCCATCCGCACCATCGACGCCACGCAGGCTCACGGTACGGACGCCTATCCCAAGCGCAAGCTGCAATACGCGGCCGATGGCCTGCACGTGGACTTCGACGACGATGGCGCGGTCCAGCACATCGTGGGGGACGGCAACGCGCGGCTGGTCGATACGTCGGAAGCGTCCGAGACGTCCATCGCCGCGCGGCATGTCGAGATGCAGTTCGAGCCGGGGGAGTCGGACAGCGCGCTCACGGCCGTAACCAGCTCCGGCGGGAGCGTGGTGACCGAAAAGCCGCTGCCGATGCCCGGCCGCGAGCCCGGAGAAACGCACGTACTGCGGAGCGACACGCTGGACCTCAAGATGCGTCCGGGCGGCCGCGAGATCGCGTCCATGGTGACGCACGCGCCGGGGACGCTCGAATTCCTGCCGAATCTGCCCACGCAGCACCACCGCGTGCTCAACGGCAATGACATGGTGATCGCCTACGGGCCGCAGAACCGCATCGAATCGTTCCATGCCGTCAACGCCCGTACCACCACCGATCCGACGGCCGAGGAGAAGAAGCACAACCGCGCGGTTTCCGTCACCGCCAGCCGGGAGATCGGCGTGCGCTTCGACCCCAAGACCAGCAAGATGTCGACGGTCGAGCAGACCGGCGATTTCACTTACGACGAGGGCGACCGCAAAGCACGGGCCGCCAAGGGGACGCTCGACAGCGACCGCAACCTGTTGGTGCTCGACACCGGGGCGCGCATTTCGGACGCGACGGGCTCGACATCCGCCGACCGCATCCGCATGGACCAGCGCACCGGCGATTTCACAGCGGAGGGGAACGTGCAATCGAGCCGGCTGCCGGAGAAGGATCAGAAGAAAAACTCCGAGATGCTCAGCGCCGATGAGCCGATGCACGCGACCGCACGCCGCATGGATTCGGCGAATCGCAATAAAAAGCTGCACTATGAGGGCAATGCGGTGATGTGGCAGGGCGCCAACCGCATCCAGGCAGATACCATCGACCTCGATCGCGAGAAGCATGCGCTGGTGGCCGATGGCCGCGTGGTCACGAACCTCTGGGAGGAGCCCAAGGACGAGGACAAGAAGAAAGGCGCTCAGGCCGTGCTCACCGTGGTCCATGCGCCGCACCTGGTGTATACCGACGCCAATCGCCTGGCGGTGTACACGGGCGGCGCGACGCTCGTCCGGCCGAACCTGGAGGTGAAAGCGAGCCAGATCCGGGCGTTTTTGGCCGAATCGGGCGCGGATTCGCGGCTGGAGAAAGCGTATGCCGATGGCGCCGTGAAAATTCACAAGGTCTCGCCGGAATTCGCCTACGACGGTACGGCGGAGCACGGCGAATACTTCACCGCGGAGCAGAAACTGCTTCTTACCGGCGGCTTGCCGCGCATGGTGCGCAGCGATGGCAGTTATACCGAAGGCCCCGGCGGTTTGACCTATTGGATCAACGATGATAGGCTGCTGTCTATCGGGTCCGACGGCAAGCCGGCCACCAGCCGCCTGATACGCAAGAAAAAGTAATCCTCGCCATGAGCAAGCTCACGACCCGGGAAATCTCCAAAACTTATCGCGGCCGCCGAGTGGTGGATGACGTTTCGCTGTTCGTGCAGCAGGGCGAAGTCGTGGGCCTGCTGGGGCCGAACGGCGCGGGCAAGACGACGTCGTTCTACATGATTGTCGGGCTCATCAGTCCGGATTCCGGACGCATTCTCGTCGATGAACAGGACATCACGGCGCTCCCCATGTACCAGCGCGCGCGCCGCGGCATCAGCTACCTGCCGCAGGAAGCTTCGGTTTTCCGCAAGCTGACGGTCGAAGAAAATCTGCTGGCGATTCTGGAAACCCTGCCGCTACGCAGCCGCGAGCGGCACGAGCGCATGGAGCGGCTGATCGATCAGATGGGCCTCGAGAAGGTACGGCGCAGCACGGGCTACATGCTTTCGGGCGGCGAGCGGCGGCGCGTCGAGATCGCGCGCTCGCTCGTGATCAACCCCAGCTTCCTGCTGCTCGACGAGCCGTTTTCCGGCATCGACCCGATTCAGGTGCTGGAGCTGCAGCGCATCATCTTCGACCTCAAGCACGCCGGCATCGGCATCCTCATCACGGACCACGCCGTGCGCGAGACGCTGGTGGTCACGGATCGCGCGTACATCATCAACAGCGGCCGTATTTTTCGACACGGTACGCCCGAGGCGCTGGAGCGCGACCCGGAGGTCAAGCGGATTTATCTCGGCGAATCGTTTACCCTGAGGGTGTGACGAAACATTCGCTTCTGGCGCTCTTATTCGTATTTGCCGCCACTGCCGCGGCGCAGCCTTTTTCCGCGGGTGTGAAGGTCGGGCTCCCGCTGACGGATTTCATCCACACGGTTTCCGGGGAATCGAGCACGGTGACGAACCGGTATCTGGTCGGGCCGACGGCGGAGCTGCACCTGCCGTTCGGCCTGGGAATTGAAGTGGACGCGCTGTACCGGCATTTCAATTATCAGGACCTCATCGGCTCCGGTGCGACCGCGGTGACGAGCGTGAACACCGCGGGCGCCTGGGAATTCCCGGTGCTGCTGAAGTACCGGTTCAAGGGCGAGATTGCGCGGCCGTACGTGGATGCGGGCGTGGCATGGGACCGCATCACCGGGCTGAGCAGCGAGATCCGGAACAGCGTTGCGGGCGGCACGGTGGCGAACCCATCGGGCCAGCAGAACAGCACGACGTCGGGCTTCGTGATGGGGGTCGGGCTGGATATCCATGTTCTAGTGCACATCCTGCCGGAGCTGCGGTACACGCGGTGGACCAACCAGCATTTCAACCTGGCGAATATTGTGAACAGCAATCAGAACCAGGCGGAGTTCATGGTGGGGATCACGTTCTGACCCTCACTGGCTCAGCGTGAAGTTGACCTGGATCTCGGTCTGGACCTGAACCGGCTGGCCGTTCAGTAGCGTGGGCTGGTAGACCCACTGCTTGACCGCTTCGATCGCGGCGGGGATCAGCAGCGGATGCCCGCTGATCACTTGCAGGTTCTGCACCCGGCCATCTTTGTCGATGATTGCGCCAAGCCGAACTGCACCTTCGATGCGCGCCTGCCTGGCGAGCGGAGGATAAACCGGCGGCGGCTGGCTGATGAGATTGCGCGCCTGCACATCGCTCGCGACCCGAATGCGGGCGGCCGAACCGCTGGATCCCGGCGGTGGTGGCGGCGAGGGCGGCGGCATCATCCCAAGCCGGTTAATGGCGCCTTGAGCCTTCCTCGCATCCAGCGCCTGCTGCACCCAGGAATCGGCTTCGGCGATATCTTTCTGATACTCCGCCTTGTCGTCCCGCAAATCCGCCCGCTCGCGCACGATCAGGTTCATGTAGGCCATGGCATCGGAATACTGCGGCTGCCGCGATATGGCCTGATTCAGGTTGAAGATGGCGTCGTCCAGCGCCGTCCACCACTTCGCGCGCAGCGAGGTCCGCAGGGCGGCATCGGGGATCGGGCCGGGGTCGGCCGGCTTCATGCCGAGATCGGCGCGGGCCTTTGTGTAATCGGGGTACCACTGCGACCAAGTGATGAACGCCAGGGAGTAGTAGGCAGCGGCGTCGGTCGGGTCGACGTTCAGGAGCTTGCGGTACCAGCCGGCAGCCTCATCCCATCGTTTGGCATTGAGATTTAGCGATGCGATCGAGGCCAGCGCCACCTTGTTGGACGGATCGGTTGTCAGGACGGCGCGGAATTCCGCATCCGCGCGCCGGAACAGCGCGTCGTTTTCCGGCGATTGCACGTCGGGGATGTACTGCTGCATCAGGGCGGTTGCGAGATAAAAGTGCGCCGTAGTGAACGTGGGGTCCAGGTCCACGGCTTGCTGGAAATCCGATACCGCCTCCGCGTACCTGCCGTTCTTAAAGGCGGTGACTCCGCGGTTCAGGATTTCCCGCGAATCCTGGGCCGCCAGACCGGCGGCGGCAAGGAGCAGGATCAGGATGAGGTGCATGCGTACCTCCGTTACAGTCCATTAGACACCGGCGGTGAGCAGGAGTTCCATCGGCGTGTTCTACCGCTCAAACCGTAAACATGCGCGGCCGAGGTAGATTTCGTCGCCGGGCCGCAGTTTCTCCCCGCGGCGGTTGCCGGAGGGGACGTCGATCGAGCGGCCGTCGCGGAAGACGCGCGTGCCGAACTCGCTGCCGTCGTCGCAGAGGCGGTAATCGGCGCCGTCGCGCCGGATGTGGGCGTGCTTGCGGGAGACGGTGGCGTTGGCTTCGTCGGCGCCTTCTTCGAAGACTACGTCGTTGCGGCGGGTCATGCGCTGGTCGGAGTCGGTCAGCTCGGCCAGCCGGCCGAGATTGACGCGGGCCTTTTCGAGCGCGTATTCCGATCGTTCGGCTTTGCCTTTTACGACGATCAGGCGGGCGGGCACGGGCGTGGCCTCGGCTTTCGGGGTCTCGGGCGCGGGAGCGGGTTCGCTGGCAGCGGCAGCTCCTCCGGCCACGGTCCGGGTGTGCCCGGCCCCTGCGGGTTCGTACTGGATTGCGAATGGGGAGGGCGCGGTTTCGGAGGCGCGGACTTCGACGGCGAATCCTTCCGGCAGCTCGCAGCCGACCGCGCGCATCGATTCCGCGACATCCTCTCCCAGGCGCTCGGCGAAGGCGGTTTCGAGGATCGTGCAACGGCCGGGGTCGGCTTCGGGGACGGCGACTACGACGCGCGCGAACGGGAACACGCGCCGGCCGCGCGGCATGATTTCGACGCGGCTTTCGATCTCTTCGAGAATGGCGCGGTGCAGCGTGATGAGGTCGCCGGCCTGGGCGGGGCCGAAGAGCCGTTCGGTCCAATGGCGGAAGCCGCGCTCGATGGTTTTTTCGATTTCGGAAAACAGGCTCATGGCTGGATCAGTCCCAGTTGCAGCGCCGCGTTGACGATACCGGCCGCGGCCGGCGCGGCCGCCGTTCCTCCGTACACTCCGTGCTCGACGAGCACCGAAAACGCAATCTGTTTCTTCGTTCCGCCGTACGGCGCGAAGCCGATGAACCAAGCGTGCGATGGCGCATCGGCGAGCTCCGCCGTACCCGTTTTGCCGGCCACCGGCGCATTCGCCGCGGCGGCCCTGCCCGTGCCGGAGGTGACCACTTCGCGCATGAATTTCGCCAGCGTGCGCGCCTGGTCTGCGGGCAGCACGGGCTGCGGGGCCGAGGTGCGCAGGTTGGTTTCATCGGTGATCCAACGGCCTTGTGGCATGGCGCCGCCATTGGCGACGGTCGCGGCCACGCGCGCCATCTGGAACGGCGATGCCACCACTTGCCCCTGACCGTACGCCGAGACCGGCAGCCACCGCTTCAACTGCGCCGCGGTGTTCGGCGAGGCCGCCTGAATGCCCAACGCTCCGGCGACGTCGAAGAGCGGCTGCGCGCCCACGTTGTACGTCCCCAACTGGGCGAAATAGGCATTGCAGGAGACCACGATTCCCCTCTCCATGTTGACCGTGCCGTGCGGTTCTTTATCCTGGATATCGTCGCGGATGGGGCGGTCCCAGCCCTTGACGTAGGCGCCGGCGCGGCCATCCGGCAGGCGGACGCACGCGTAGGTCTGCTGTGTGAGATGCGGATCCTTGCGCAGCGCGGCCATGGCGGTGACGATCTTGAACGTCGATCCTGGCGGGTAGAGGCCGTAGCGGGCGCGGTCGAGATACGGATTGGCGGCGTCGGGCGCGGGCTCCGGAGCCGAAGCGGGCGGGAATGTCTGGTCCGGCGCGGTTTCGTGGACTTCGGGCGGCAGCGGGAAGCTGACCGACGCCAGCAGGTCGCCGGTAGCCGGGTCCATCACCACGGCCGCGCCTTTATCCTGGTGCGCGGCCTGCAACGCGCGGCGCAGGATCTCGGCCACGCGCACCTGAAGGCGCGCATCGATCGACGTGTGCACGTCGCGCGGGCGGTCGAGGATCTTGCGCACGGCGGGATTCTGGGGGTCGAAGCGATGGCGCACCAGCGGAACGAGTTCGCGGTAGTCGTAGCGCACCACGCGCTCCATCTTGCCGGTGCTTGGATTCTTCACCTGGACCATCTCCGGCCGCTCGTCGTAGCCGCGCAGGCGGCGCGCGGAATCGCGCTCGATGAAGGACGTGTTGCTGGCGGCCCAGCGCATGCGCGTGCGGAGATCGCCCAGCAGGTCGAACATCAGGCTGCCGAACGGATAGTGGCGGGATTCGTTTTTGGGGCAGGCAGCGTCGATATCGATGCCGAGCTGGCGGTACTGGGCGCGATGCTTTTCGAGCTGATCCCAGTCGCTGGTGGCGAGCGGAAGGCCGTTGCGGTCGTAGATCGTGCCCTTGGGAATCTCGCGCATGACTTCCTGGAAGCGCGGGTTGTATTGGTACCGCCTGGCGCCGTCGGCCTGCACGACGAGCGTCCCCTGGCCCATAATGGCGGCGCTGCGGGCGACCTGTATGTAGCCGGCCTTGGCGAGTTCGACCGCGCCCGCGGCGGCCAGCAGGATGGCGGCGAAGGCGACGGGCGCGCGGAACACCGGCACGGACCGGGCATGCCCGGCCTCTACCGGCTCGCTGCGGCCGGAAATCGAAAGCAGGATTCCGATGATCGCGAAGTTCGCGAACATCGACGTGCGGCCGTAGCTGAGGAACGGCGTCACGACGCCGGAGAGCGGCACCACGCCGAGCGCGCCGCCCGCGATCAGCAGGATTTCGAGCGCGGTCGCCGCGGCGAGGCCGGCCGCCAGGAAGAATTCGTAGTCGGTGGCCGCGCGCAGCGCCGCGCGCAGGGCGCGCCAGACGATCCAGCCGTAGAGCGCGAAAACGGCGGCCACGCCCAGGAATCCCAGTTCTTCGCCGACCGCGGCCAGGATCAGGTCGGTGTGGGCTGCCGGCACGAGTTGCGGGTCGCCCCGGCCGACGCCCAGGCCGGAAACGCCGCCCGTGGCGAACGCCCAGAGGGAATCGGCGAGCTGATCGCCGCCGTGCACCAGGTTATTCCACGGGGAAAGCCACATTGCGACCCGCTCGCCGACGGTGTGGGGGATGCCGATGAAATACCCGGCCACGAACCCCAGCGTAACCACCGCCAGCCCGAGAGCGGGCACGAAGACGCTGCCGCGCGCCAGGCCGTAGAGCAGCAGGAACACGCAGGCAAACACCAGCGCCGGCCCCATATCCTTCTGCAGGAAAAAGAACAGCAGCGAAAGGCCGACGCACGCGGCTGCCGGCAGCGTGTATTCGACCGGCGGCACGTCCAGACGGCCGACGAAGCGCGCCACTTTGGCGCGCGTTTCGCGCGCGTGCCGCAACACATCCCAGCGCGCGGCGAAGTATCCGGCCAGGAAAAAGATCAGCAGGATGCGGATGATCTCGACGGGCTGAAATCCGAACAGGTTCACCTTGGCATCGCTCGTGCCGGGGCCGTGGCCGAACAGCACCAGCAGCACGGAGAGCGCGAAGCTGGCGAGCAGCGGCGTATAGCTGAGGCGGCCGAAATGCCGCACGTAGTCGATGCCGCTGGCCGCGGCGAGCAGCAGGCAGCCGCCGGCGGCGCCCTGCGCGAAATCGGCGAAGAGCATCTGATCGCGCAGCGGATCGCGCAAACTGACCATGAGGATCATCCCGAGTCCCGAGAGCAGCAGCGTGGCGGGCAGCAGGGTCTGGTCAGCTTTCGACCGGCGGAGGCTCAGCCACGCATGTGCCGCGAAGAACGCCGCAAAGAACGCGAGGGTCCAGAGGCGGAACGCCGCGGCGAATTCCTGCGGCCGCCGCACCACCACCAGCGGTTTCCAGTTCTTGAACGCGTCGCCGCTCATGGCGCGGCGCACCGCGCCCACGTTGGGCAGATGCCCGGATGCGTCGTAGATGCGGCGCGCCGCCTCCTCGCGATCCTTCTGCGATGCGATCACGCCGAGCGTGGGCAGCACGTCTTCGCGCGCGCCCAGGTCGTTCAAGTCGACGAGCTGTTTGGCGGCCAATTGCTTCGCGGCCGCGTCCAGCTCGGGCGCTTTGGATTGGTAGACCGTCCACAATCCGGCCGCGATCAGAGCGCCCGCGCAAAGAATCGCGGCGAGCTCGCGCACGCGCCAGGGGCCGGCCCGGAACTTCCATTCGGTGCGGGGGCCGCGGGGGTCGCGCTTGATCTCCGGCCGTTCGGCCGCCCTGCTGCGCGTTACTGCCATATATGTAAAAGCTTCTTCAATGGGCCGAGAGGATCGCTGGACGGCGGATGAACGATCTGGCTGAGCCGGGAGTTCACACTGGCGAGGCTCTCCTGGACCGACTGAATGGAGGCGGCCGAGTTCTCGTACGGCGCGATGCCCTGGTAGAGATCGAGCGCTCGCTGGTAATCATCGCGGGCGCGCTCGACGAGGTCCTTCTCCTGCGGCAGATCGCGGACATTGCGGGAGTCCCAGAACTCGCGGTTGCCGCGGTCGCGGAAGCCGTCGGCCAGTTGCAGGCGCTCCCGGCGGCCGGCCGTGTAGCCGTCCTTTTCGGCCTGGAGGAGCTGGGCGAAGCCGCGGTCGAAGTCCTTGAGGTCCTGAATTTCCAGGCGCGCCTCGGCCAGCGGCGGATCGGGGGAAGCGGGCAGCAGCCGCTCGGCTTCGCCGAATTTTTCGAGCGCGTCGTCGAGATCGGCCTGGCGGCGCCGCGTCTCGCCGCTGACCCGGGCCAGGTGGCCCTCGACCAGCCGCAGCCGTCCGCGGACCGGGTCCTCGGGATCGAGCAACATGGCGCGCATCAGGTCCTCGCGCGCGGATTTCCAGCCATTCTCATAGACCGCACCCGTGTTGCGATAGCTCGCGATGACGCGATTGGCTGCCTCCAACATCTTCTGCCGCACGGCCTGCCGCGGAGCCCGCAAATAAACAGACGACGGGTTGTCGCCGGAAAGTTCCGTCCATCGCGTCCAGATGGCGTTGGGGTCGGTGAGCTGCTCGGTGGCAATGGCGTTGGCCAGCGCCTGCCCCTTCCGGTACAGCCGGTAGTTGGCCAGGGACCTGGCTCCGATCAGCAGCGCGACGGCGGCGGCCGCGGCCAGCAGGACACGCCGCACGGTGCGGCTCATCGGGTTGCGCGGCCGCGCCGGGCGGACCGGCCAGTTGAGCACCTCGTCGGGCGGCCGGTAACCGGCTGTGCGACGTGTCTCCTCGCTGGCCGCGCCAGAGCCGGGCTCGACGGTGCGGCGTGTCTCATCCGCCGCGCGATCTTCGGCGCGCCGGTAGCCCCGCCGTGTCTCGCCGCTCGGCGCACCGGTTCCGGCGCCGCCTTCCGGGGTGAGGAACGTTCGCCGCGTTTCGTCCAGGTCTTCGGCCGCTGCGCGCACCGGGCCGCCGGTGCGAAACATGATCAGGTCGTCGGCGAACTCGCGGGCGCTCGCGTAGCGCTGCTCGGCGAGCGGCATCATGGCTTTCCTGAGAATGCGGCGCAGCGGTTCCGGACAGGGATCGGGCGCGGGCGGCGGCGGAACGCGCGAGCGGATCATCCGTTCCAGCCGCTCCGTGGTGTCCGCCCGATAAGGCTGCACGCCCGTCACCATCTCGTAGAGCATCACCGCGAGCGACCACAGGTCGCTTTGGAAATCCACCTGCCCTTCATCGAGCCGCTCCGGCGAAGAGTACGGCATGCTGCCGAAGGGGTTGCGCGTCAGTTTGCGCGAAGCCGTGAGCGCCTTGGCGATGCCGAAATCCAGCACGCGCACATGGCCGCGCGTATCGATCCGGATGTTTTTCGGCTTGATGTCGCCGTGCACGATGCCGCGGTATTTCTTGCCGTCGATTTCGACCTGCAGGTTGTGCGCGCTATCCAGCGTGCCGGCCACCGCGATGGCGGTATCGGCCGCGAAGGCCGGCTCGAGCGGTCCGCCGCGCATCAGCTCGGCGAGATCCTGCCCGGCGACATACTCCATGGCGATGTAAAAGTAGCCGTCCACATCGCCCGCGTCGTAGATTTTTGCGACGTGCGCGTCGACGGCCGCCAGGCGCGCCTGGAGCTCGGCGCCGCGGCGTTCGGCGGCGATGAAATCGATGGTATCGGTGTCCTCGGCGTGCTCGATCAGCTTCAGGGCGACTTCGTTGCCGGAATCGGTGTCGAGCGCCAGGTACACGTCGGACATCCCGCCGCGCCCCAGTTTCTGGCGGATCTCATACCTGCCGATACGGCGGCTGGCCGGCGCGATCATTTCACACCCCGGGGCGCAGTCCCGTGGGCTGCGCGCGGCACCGTCACGCCGAAATTCTTCTCTGCGATGGTCTTGAGATCCACTTCCGGGGGAAGCTCCAGCGCCGTTTTCTCGAATACATTGCCCACCAGCGCCGGCCGCGCCCCATCGCGCGCGGCGAGCGCGATTTTATCGCGCTGGAACGAATTGTGAGAGATCCACGGCTGCGAAGGGCCGCTGACCAGCACGCCAGTGCCGTAATCGTGGATCGCGTTACCGAGCAGGACGGCATGACTGGCGCCGCGGATCTCGATGCCGATGTCGCCACCCGCAATCTCGTTGTCATCGATTTCGATCTCGGAGTTTTCCACGCGGATGCCGGGGCCTTCCGCGCCTTGAATCTCGAATCCGCTGATCCGCGCGCCATGCACGCCGGCCGCCTCGACCGGGGCTAGCAGGCGCGCCTCGCGCGGCACGCGGCTCCGCAGCGTCACGCCGGATTTCAGCGCCACGCGCTCTCCGGTGAAGTCGCCGAGCGGCACTTCGACGGTGTCGCCCGTGTGCGCCGCCGCCATGGCCGCGGAGATGGTCGGCCAGCGCGGGTCATCCCGCACCAGCAGCGTTCGCGGCTGGATCACGACCGGCGCGGGCGGATGCTGCTGCTGCCACCACACACCGCCGCCGGCTCCCAACCCCGCCGCCAGCACCGCCACGCACGCCGCCATCCACGGCCAGCGCGGGCGCACGGGCGCGGGCGCTTCCACGGGCGCGGTGAACCGCTCGCCTTCGACCACCACCACCGTGACGTTGTCCTTGCCGCCCGCGGCGTTGGCCGCTTCGATCAGCGCGCGCGCCGCCGCGTCGGGGTTGCCGGCGTTCCGCTCCACGATGTGGCGGATCGCCTCTTTCGGCACCAGATCGCTCAGCCCGTCGCTGCACAGCACGAGCGCGCTATCGCCATCGAAAGCGAGCGGCTGCACCTCAATGAAATCCGGATCGTCGGGCTCGTGCTCCTCCGAGCCCACATCGCGGTAGACCTCGTTGCGGCGCGGATGCCGCATGGCCTCGGCTTCGCTGAGCTCCTGATTGTCCTCGCGTTCGCCCACCGGCGAATGATCGTGGGTGATCTTACGGATGGCGCCGCCGCGGATCTGGTACAGGCGCGAATCGCCGACGTGTCCGACCACCGCCGAGCCGTTCTCCAGCACCGCCACCGTCAGCACGCACGCCATCCCTTCCCATTCCGCGTGCTCCCGCGCCTGCCGGTAAATCTCATTGTTGGCGAGCGCGATGGCCTCGCGCACGCGCTGTTCCGTGGTGCCCGTCTGCCGTTCGAGGCGCTGGCGCACACAGGTTACCGCGATCTCCGCCGCCTTCTCGCCGGCCGCCTGCCCGCCGATGCCATCCACCACCAGGTAAATGCCGCGGTCGGAATCGATATACCAGGCGTCCTCGTTGTTCGTGCGCACACGGCCCACGTCGCTCGCGCCCGCAGATTTTACTCTCGTCTTGACCATTGCTACCACCGCGCGTTACGGCCGCGGCTCTGCCCTGAACTCCAGCGTCACCACGCCGGCGAGGCCGATTTTCGCTTCGGGCGGCACCGGGACTTCCAGGTTGCGGTCGCGCTTTTCGCCATCGACGAATTCGATGCTCGAAGGCGCCTTCTCGCCGTTAATCGTGGTGCCCAGCCGGCTGAGGTCCTTGAGGAAAAACTGGCCGCTCGCGGCGTCGCGCCGCAGGCGGAAATGCTCGCGCGAAACGTCCGGCAGCGTGTCGAGTTTCAGGTCGGTCCAGTATCCGCTGCCGCCGCGGCCGACCACGATCTGCTCCTTGGTCATGCGGTAGGACTTGCGCCCGCCGTTGTCCTCATATTCGATGATCGCGCAGGCCGGTGAGGCGCTCGCGGAACCGCCCGCGGCCGCACCGGGCGCCGCAGCCGCGGCCGCTGGCGCCGATTGCCCCGCGGGCTCGATCGTCTTCTGCGTGCTCTCCGCGCCGCCCATGCGCCGCGTGGCGATGCGCTTGGTCGCCGATCCCGCGCCATATTCGGTCTTGGCGGGCAGGGCCAACTCGGAACGGACCTCGATATCGCCCGGCTCGACGCCATCATCGGTGTTTTCGAACAGCTCGATCTGCCAGCCCCCTTCGGGGGGCGAAATTTTCGGCTCGGTGCGGCGCGCGAGCTTGAAGCGTTCGGCTAGTGACGCCTGGTTCAGCCGCTGGACTTCCTCATCGAGCGCCTGCCGTGCTTCGTCAGCGATGCGCCGCGCGATCGGCCGCAGCCGCTCCAGGTCATCACTGTGGAGATACACATGATAGATCGAGGGCGGCAGTGTGGAATAGTGCAGAGGCTCCAGTCCCTCGCGCATGTTCGCCACGATGAGCTGGATGATCTCCCGCGCAGTGGCGGGACGGGAAGCGGCAGGATGGTCCATAAGAACCTGTTATCGATTTTACCGTGGCCCGCGGGACCGGTGGTTCCGTTAAACTGGTGTAGTCCGATGACCGACGAGGATCGCAAAGAGTTTCGTGCCCTGTTGCGCGAAGAGATCGGCGCTGCTGAGCGCCGCACACAGGAACAGATCGGCGCTGCTGAGCGCCGCACACAGGAAGAGATCGGCGCCGCCGAGCGCCGCACACAGGAATCGATCGCTGCCGCTGAGCGCCGCACACAGGAATCGGTCGCCGCCGCCGAGCACCGAATAACCGAGGCCACTACGGCCAACCTCTCCGAGTTACGCCATGAACTACGCGAGGAGATCCAGGCTACCCGCATCGAGCTCTCCGATCAAGTCCGGGCGATATCGTCCCGGGTCGATACCGCCATGACCGCGATCGAACACGTGGGCAATTTCATGACCGCGATTACGTCTCACCTGGACCGCGCACAGCGCGACCGTACCGAAACGAACACAAACCTGCACGCCCTCGAGCGCGATGTGCGCGACCTCCGCGCCCGCGTCGAAGCCCTCGAAAAGAGAGCCAGCTAGCGGCTCCGTGCCGGCTACAACACCCGCGCGACCACCAGGGTCATATCGTCGTGCTGCGGCGCGCCGGCCGCGAACTCATCTGCGCTGGCCAGGATGCGCGCGATGGCCTCTCCTGGCGCCACGCCGCGGGCCGCCTGGGCCGCCGCGATCAGCGCCTCCTCGCCCCACTCCTCCTGCGCCGGATTTTCCGCCTCGCTCACGCCATCGGTGAACAGCACCAGCAGGTCGCCGGGCTGGAGTGCCACCTCATCCTGCGTGTATTTCGAAGATGCGAAAAGCCCCACCGGCGGCCCGCCGGTTTCGAGGCGCAGCACCTCCGCCCCGCGCAGTACGATGGGCGGATTGTGTCCGCCGTTCGAGTACACGAGGCGCCGGGTTGCCGGGTCGAACAGCGCGTAGAAGAAGGTGGCATACCGGTTCTCGGGCGAGGCGTCACAGACGAGCCGGTTGACGTTGGCCATCAGGGCCGCAACGCTCGCGGCGCCTTCCGACTGCCCGCGCACCGATGCCTGGAGGCTCGCCATCAGCAGCGCCGCCGGCACGCCTTTGCCCGAGACATCGCCGATCACGAGGCCCAACCGCCCGCTCGAAAGAGCCAGAAAATCGTAGTAATCGCCGCCCACCGCGCGCGCCGGCCGGCAGCGGCCCGCGTACTCGAGAGCCGGTACTTCCGGCAGAACCTGCGGAAACAGCCGTTGCTGCACTTCGCGTGCGATTTCCAGCTCCCGCGCGAGCATTTCGCGGTGAGCCATTTCCGCGGCGATCTGCTCGGAGAGGCGCGCGTTCTCCAGCGCCAGCCCGGTCTGCGCCGCGACCGTCTCCAGGAGATTGGTGTCGTTCTGCGAGTACGGCTCCTCCGATCTCTTGGGCCCCAGCGCGATATAACCCAGCACATCTTTGCGCGACTTGAGCGGCAGCACCAGTTCGCCGCTCACCGGGGCCGCGCCCTCAACCTCGGCGACGGCCGCCGGAAGCACGGTGTAACCGAGCGCCAGCGCCGGGCGGAACATGCCGCCTTCACGCAGCATCACGGCAATCCGGTCCACGTGCAGGGACTCGGAAATTTTGCGCGCCACCGTCTCGACCAAGGCCTGGCGGTCCAGGATGGCGCGTACCTGTTCGCCGAGATCCCGAAGAATCTGCTCGGCATTGTACGCCTCGCGGAAGAAGCGGCGGTCCACCCAGCGGCTGACGTACTGCCCGCCCTGGCGGATGCGCAGAACCAGGAATACCCCCAGGATCATCAGCATCAGCCGCTGCGGCTGCGAGGCGTGCGAGCTTTCGCCGTACTGCACCGCCATGGAAATCACCCCTGCCGCGACGCAGCCTTGCAGCACGCGGACGCCGCGCCGGGCGAGCGCGTACTGCACGCCCTGCCGGATCACCACGCGCACGTCCAGCGCGCGCTCCACCAGCACGATGTACGCCATGGTCAGCGGAAAGATCACCACCAGCATCAGGGCCACGGTGTAGCCGATATCGGTGAATGCCGTCGCGCCCCGCGCCATGTGGAAGACGATCATCAGGAACATCGGCGTCATCGCCGCGGTGCAGCCCCAGTACAGCAATTTCAGACGCCGCCGGTCGTCCGCCTGCAGGCTCCGGTCGTTGTACTTATGCGAAATGGCGATGAAAAAGACGCTGATGGAAGGGCAGAGGCAGGCGAGAAATACCGCATCGCCGGGATGCGGAACGGGCAGACGCGCCATCAGGGCATCGTCCAGCGCAGCCGCCAGAGCGGCGGGCAGGGTCACGGCCAGGATGTACGCCGGCCCGAGCGCCAGCATCCATTTGATCCACGGCAGCCGGCGGTCGACGCTCCAACGCTGTGGGAAGTAGACGCCGAAAAACAGCATCGAGAGCGCCCACAGCGGGACGCCGCCTTCCCTCAGCAGCGCGCCGGGCATTCCCAGAACGCGGCCCCAGCCCAGGGGATTGATCCAGCCAGAGCGCGTCATCTGGCTCATGCCCAGCAGGACGCCCAGCATCA
The DNA here is from genome assembly GCA_035293845.1 of Bryobacteraceae bacterium. GTDB lineage: Bacteria > Acidobacteriota > Terriglobia > Bryobacterales > Bryobacteraceae > DATGMB01. The sequence continues at coordinate 5,368 of DATGMB010000193.1, read as the reverse complement.
GCCAGGCCCGGAAATCGCGCGGCCGCACGGCGGCGACCCAGAGGCCGAGGCCGATCGCGAGAACGGGCATGAGAATCCAGGCAATGGCAGCGTAAGGCCAAGCCGGGCGGTAGGAGACAGCGGCGATCCGCACGCGTGTTTCGGTGGCGCGGCCGCCGCGTTCCAGGGCGATGTCGAGCAATCCGCCGATCCCTTTGGCGTGGACAGCCTTGGCCAGATCGACTTCACCGCGCGGCGCGCGGCCGTCGATGGCAAGGATGCGGTCGCCGGGCGCGATGCCGGAACTCCGTGCGGCGGCGTCCACGCTTTGCACCGCCGGCCAGGGATTGCCGAGAGAAAACGGCGCCTCCGGATAGTTTCCGGACATCAACCGGATCACGTCCGCGGTGTAGGTGGCCTGCGCGCACACGGCAAACGCGGCCACGGCCGCCCACAGCACGTGCAGGGCGCGCGCGGGCAATCTCACAGGATCTTCAGCAGCCGGTTCCAACGCGTGTTCAGGATCGTTCCGGTCATTTGCGGCGCCGCCTCCGGGACATTATAGGACGCGTAAATCACAAGCGGGCTGCCGATGATCTGGTCGCGCGTCACGAAGCCCCAGTACCGGCTGTCGAACGACTCATCGCGGTTGTCGCCGAGCACGAAATACCGGCCGGGCGGCACGAGCAATTCGCCGTTGCGCACGTCATTCTGCAGCATCGCGGCCGCCGGCGCGGGCAGCGGTGACTCGGGCAGCGCTGCGGGGAAATTGTCGCGGTAGGCATCGATGGAGCCGGTGAGATGAATCGCGTACGGCTCTTCGACCGGCGCTCCATTCCGGTAAAGCTGCTTGTTCACGAACCGAAGCCGGTCCCCCGGCAGGGCCACCACGCGCTTTATGAAAACCTGCTTGGGGTCGATCGGGTAACGCACCATCACGATATCGCCATGGCGAGGCGCGCGGCCGAGATGCCAGCTCACGTTCTCCGCCAGCACATAATCGCCGCGATCCAGCGTATTTGCCATCGCGTTCGTCGGCTGCGTGTAGGGGTGCAGCAGCACCATCGCCAGGATCACCGCCGCCGTGGCTGCCAGCCATCCCTTGCTCCAGCGCGCCATCTCACGATTCCGCCACAGCACAATCGCGGCCGCGGCCGGCAGCCAGGCAATGCCGAGCTGAACCAGCAGCCCGATCTCCAGCCCCAGTCCCAGCGGCATCCGCGCCAGCTCCAGGAAGACCGGCGCGATGAGAAAGACAGCGGCGCCCGTGGCGGCCCATGCCTGCCTTCGGCGAATGCCGAAACCGAACGCCAGGAACAGCAGAGCCATGGCCGCGCCTGCCACGGGACTCAGCGCCATCCCGGCGCCATACAGCCCGGCCATGCCGAACGTAACCCACGCGCCGCGGCGCACGACCTCTTCCCGATCCATGCCAGCATCGTACGCGGACGCGCCCCCGGACGCAACCCTCCGAAATTCATGCCGAATTCATCATGCGGAATCCGTGCCCCTGTACAATGAAGAGACCCCTATGAAACCCGCCCTGCGGACCCCTGCTTTGCGCCTTTCCCTGGCATTCGCCGCTGTGGCGATCGCCGCTGTTCTCTTCTCGCAATCCGCGCCGCGCGAACGCGTCGGCCCGCTGCCCGACGGCGGCTTCCTGCTCAACAGCGGCTGGAAACTCGCCCCGGCAGGCAAACAGATTCCGCTCGATACGCTGCCGATGTCCTCGGCGCTGTCGCTGGACGGCAAGTACCTCTTCGTGCTCAACGCGGGCTACCGGCCGCCCAGCGTAACCGTGATGGATGCCGCTTCGGGCTCCGTGCTCAGCAGCCAGAAGTTGGCGGATGGCTGGCTCGGTCTGGCTGTGGGTCCCAGCCGCGATCGCGTTTACGTGGGCGGCGGCACCACCGCGTCCGTCATCGAACTCGCCTTCTCCGATGGCGTCCTCAAGCCCTCGCGCACGTTCCCCATCGTCGAGCACCCCAATCCGAAGGAGGACTTCATCGGGGACGTTGCCTTTTCCCCCGACGGGCGCCTGATTTACGCCGCGGATCTGTATCACAACTCGGTGGTGGTCATCAATCCGCAATCCGGCATGGTGATCAACCGGTTCAAGACCGGCCGGCGGCCGTACCGCATCCTCTTTGCGCCGGATGGCAAGTCGTTCTTCGTGACGCATTGGGCGGATGGCACCCTCGGCCAGTACGATGCCAATGATGGCAGCGTGCTCGCCACCGTCCGGCTGGGCGCCCACCCCACCGACATCGTCTGGCGGAACGGCGGCGCGCCCGATGCCGACCCGGACGACGCGCCTGCGGTGGCCGCGCGCCTCTTCGTTGCCGCCGCGAATACGAATAACGTTTACGTGATCGGCGTCACGCCCGGCCGCGAGCTGAAGGTCATCGAAAGCATCAACGTGGCCATGAGCCCGCGGCAGCCGCTCGGTATGACGCCGTCTGCGCTCGCCGTCGCGCCCGATGGCAAGCGTCTCTTCGTCGCCTGCTCGGACGCGAATGTGGCGGCTGTCGTCGACATTTCCTCGGAGCGCAGCCGCGTCGAGGGCTTCATCCCGACCGGCTGGTATCCGACCGCCGTGCGCCTGCTGCCCAACGGCACGCTCGTAATCCTCAATGGCAAGGGCCTTGCCTCGTATCCGAATGCTGCCAACGGCCCCAACCCCGCGCAGCGCCCCAATGGCATACACAACGAGCCGGGCATCCGCCCAGGCTACGTTGGCTACATGCAGACCGGCACTGCGTCCTGGATTCCACCGTTCACCGCCGCGCAGCTCGAAGCGTGGACCACGCAGGCCATCGCCAACTCGCCCTATAACGACGCCAAGCTCGACCAGACGTACACCGTCCCGCCCATTCAGCACGTGGTCTACATCGTCAAGGAGAACCGCACCTACGACCAGGTGCTCGGCGATATCAAGGAAGGGAACAGCGATCCCTCGCTCGTCCTCTTCGGTGAGAATGTCACCCCCAACCTCCACAAGCTGGCGCGCGAATTCGTCCTGCTCGATAATTTCTACGTGAGCGCGGACGTGAGCGCGGACGGCCACAACTGGTCCACTGCCGCCATCGCTCCCGATTACGTGCAGAAGATGTGGCCCAACGAGTACGCCGGCCGCCGCAAAACCTACGATTTCGAAGAGCAGGATGTAGCTTCGCTGCCTCCCGCCGGCTACATCTGGACCGCCGCCGCCTCGGCCGGTCTGACAATTCGCAACTACGGATACACCGTGAATAACAAACCGGTCGCGGCCGCGCCCGGCCAGGAGCAGATCACCGGCGTGCGCGATCCCGTGCTGGCGAAGTACACCAACCGTCTCTACCGCGGGTTCGACCTGAAGTATCCCGACGTGGAACGCGCCCGCACCTTCCTGGACGACCTGGCGCAATGGCAGAAGCAGGGAGATATGCCGCGATTCATCGTGATGCGCCTCGGCAATGACCACACCTCCGGCACGGCCTCGGGCGCCGTCGCCCCGCTCTCCGCCGCCGCCGATAACGATCTCGCCGTCGGCCGCATTGTCGAGGGCATCTCGCACTCCCGATTCTGGACGAGCACCCTGATCTGCATTCTGGAAGACGACGCCCAGAACGGCCCCGATCACGTGGATTCGCACCGCTCGCCGGCCTACCTGATTTCGCCCTACATCAAGCGCCACTCGGTCGACAGCGCCATGTACAACACCGCCTCAATGGTGAGGACCATGGAGATCTTCCTGGGCCTGCGCCCGATGACCCAGTTCGATGCCGCCGCGCGGCCCATGCTCGCGGCTTTCCTGTCCACGCCGGACCCCACGCCCTTCACGGTCGAGGACCCGCGCCAGCCGCTCGACGCCAAGAATCCGAGCAACGCGAAAGGCGCCGAAGCCTCCAACCGTATGCACTTCGAGGACGCCGATGAAAACGACGACGACCAGTTGAACGACGTCCTGTGGCGTTCCATCCGCAACGATCCACCTCCGGCGCCGGTGAGGAGTTACTTTGGAAAATAGGAAGTCAGGACACAGAAGACAGGAGTCAGGAACCAGGAACGCGAAACGCCACGGCCTCCTGACTCCTGTCTCCTGACTCCCCGAGACGTCATGCCCCGCATCTACCTGTGCTTCCTCTGGCACATGCACCAGCCGTTTTACAAGGACCTGATCTCGGGCGAATACAAACTGCCCTGGACCCGGATGCACGCGCTGAAGGACTACTACGGCATGGTGCGGATCCTGGAAGAATTCCCGAACATTCGCCAGACGTTCAACCTTGTGCCGTCGATGATGGCGCAGCTTGAAGAGTACGCGTCCGGCACCGCCGCCGACCCATTCCTGCAAATGGCGCTCAAGCCGGCCGAAAGCCTGACCGACGCCGATCGCGAATTTCTGCTGCGGCATTCGTTCTATTCCGATCCGCAGCGGATGATCTATCGGTACCCGCGCTACGGCGAGTTGTTCGACGCCTGGCAAACGCAAAAGAACGCAGGCTCGCGCAGCCTGTTCGGTGTGCAGGAGTTCCGCGATCTGCAGATGTGGTCGCAGCTTGCATGGTTCGACGAAGAGTTTCAGGAGCACGACCCCGAAGTTTCCGAGTGGGTCCGCCGCGGCCGGAACTTCACGGTCGCCGATCAGCGGCGCATGGGCGAACTGCAGCGCGAAATCGTCGGAAAGGTGATTCCCGAATATCAGAAGCTGGCGGCATCCGGGCAGATCGAAATTTCCACTACGCCGTACTATCACCCCATCCTTCCCCTGCTCTGCGATTCCAACATCGCGGGCGTCTCGCACCCCGGAGTGCCTCTACCCCCGCGCTTTCGCTATCCGCAAGATGCGCGTCGGCAGCTTCAGCTCGCGCGTGAATATGTGACCACGCACTTCGGCAAGCCGCCGGTGGGGCTTTGGCCGTCGGAAGGTTCGGTTTCCGACGAGGCGTTCACGATTGCGTCCGAGCTCGGCTTCGAATGGGCGGCTACCGACAGCGGGGTGCTCAACCGGACGCAGGGCCGCGGCGTTCCCGTCGACGGCCTCTACCGGCCTTACGAGTGGCGTCAGGAAAACCGCCGCATGGGCGTGCTCTTCCGCGATCATTACCTGAGCGACCTGATCGGCTTCGTCTACTCCAAGATGGATGCGCACGCCGCGGCCAGTGACTTTCTGAACCGCATTCGGGAAAACTGCGGCGGGATTTCCGGCAGCGGTCGTGACGCGCTGGTTCCGATCATTCTCGACGGCGAAAATGCGTGGGAATACTACGACCGCGGAGGGCGCGAGTTCCTGCGCGAAATGTACCGGCAGATCTCGAACGACGGCCGCATGCAGGCGGTCACGGTCGGCGAGGCGCTACGTCTCATGCCTCCGGAACCGCTGAACCACATCTTTCCGGGCTCATGG
>DATGMB010000192.1:0-22224 GCA_035293845.1 Bryobacteraceae bacterium | reverse complement strand
TGCTGCTCGGTGCGCCGGCCGTTGCCTTCCCACGGCCGTCCGAATTCAATGAGCCCGGCGATGTCGACACCGGGATCGATCGCATCGTTGCTGCGCAGAACGGCGCGGCGGTCGGCGAACTGGAGGCGCAGGTCGCCCACGGACTGCGGGTCGAACACGGTCGTGAGCGCGCCGGCGAGTGCGTTGTCCTTCGTGTAGCTGCTGCCGCGCGCGCCGGGGTCGGTCCAGCCCAGGTTGCCGAACGCGTCGCCGGACTCGCGGTTATCGGTGAACGCGTATCGCACCATGAGCGAGTTCCTCGGCGTGAGCTCGTGGTTCAGCTTGGCGGAGGCCTCGGTCTCGGCGCGCGACGTCGGGAAGAAACCGTCGCTCACGGCACGGCGGCCGAGGATGCGGTTGACGGCGCTCACCAGCGCTGGAGCGAGATCGGAGTCTTCGAGCGAGCGGTTGTGTTCCTGCTCGAAGGCGGCGTAGTAGAACGTGCGGTCCTTGACCACCGGACCGCCGAGCGCCACGCCGGCGCGGTACTTGTGCAGCATCGGCGGCATCGATTCGGCTTCGAGTGGGCCGCGGGCGTTCAGCGCTCCATTTTCAACGAACAGAAAGGCATCGCCGTGCAGGGTGTTGGCGCCCGTTCGGGTGATGACATTGATGGAACCTCCCGAGGCTCCGCCGGTTTCGGCCGAGAGGCCGGCGTTCACCACCTGGAACTCCTGCACCGTTTCGAGCGAAAGCTCGGTACGGCTGGCTCCGAGGTATTCGTCATTGTTGTCCAGGCCGTCGATCGTCACGTTGTTGCTGCGTGCGCGGAGGCCGCCGAATGTGAAGCCGCTATCCAGCAGCGCGGCGAGCGCCTGCTTGCCCGGTTGTGTGGCGGACGCCGAGACGCCCGGCGCGAGCAGCGCGAAATTCAGGTAATTGCGGCTCTCCACGGGCAGCTCCTCGATCCGTTCCGTATCGACGGAGGTGGCGACCGAGGTCTGCGCGGGATCGATGGCGGAGGGCTGCGCGGTGACCGTGACCTGTGTAGTCACGCCCGCCGATTGGAGCACGATATCGAGCCGGGCTGTGGCGCCGAGCGCAATGATGGCGCCGGTATGCCGATACGGCGCGAAGCCAAGCGCGTTGACACTGATCTCATAGGCGCCGGCCGGCAGTTCGGCCAGGCGATAGGTCCCATCCGCGCCGCTCGCTGTCTCGCGCTGCCGGTTCGTTGCCGTGTCGCGGGCCACCACGCGCGCGCCGGGGATCGCGCCGCCAGTCGCATCGGTCACCGTTCCGGAGAGCGCGCCGCCGATGAGGGATGTTTGCGGCCAGGCCGGGACGGCGAAAAGCAGAGCGGCCGCCGCCAGCAGGAGCGGATGCGAAGCCTGTCGCACCGCTCCATTATGGCGGCCGGCCCGCTCGCTCACCACACCCGGCAGGCGTTTTCGCTCACCATGGGCTGCCCGGCGTGGCAGGAAAACGCCTTCTGGAACTCGGGCATGTTCTGCAGCGTGCCGTCGACGCGGTAGAGGCCGGGGGAGTGCGGGTTCGTCAGCGCCTGTTGCCGCTCGGCCTGCGGTGTCGAGCTCTCGCACCAGATCTGTGCGAACCCGAGGAAGAAGCGCTGGTCGGCGGTGAAGCCGTCGATCTTCTCGTCCTTGCCCTTGAGCACGTCGCGGAGCGCCATCAGCGCTACGCGGAGTCCGCCATTATCGGCGGTGTTTTCGCCGAGCGTGAGGCGGCCGTTGACATGGACATCGTCCACCGCGATGAAGCTGGAATATTCGTTGGCGATGCAGGCGGCGCGCTTCTCGAATTCCGCTCCGTCCTGCGGGGTCCACCAGTCCCGCAGGTTGCCGTTGCCGTCGAACTTGCGGCCCTGGTCGTCGAAGCCGTGCGTCATCTCGTGGCCGATCACCGCGCCCGCCGCGCCGTAGTTCAGGGCGATATCCCGGCGCGGGTCGAAGAACGGCGATTGCAGAATGCCGGCGGGGAAATTGATGCTGTTGTTCTGCGGGCTGTAGAACGCGTTCACCGTCGGCGTGGTCATGGACCATTCGGTCTTGTCTGTGGGCTGGCCGATGCGGCTCAGCATGCGGGCGCGCAGCATTTCGGCCGTGCGCTCGGAATTGCCGAAATAATCGTCGCGGGCGATCGTGAGTTTGGAATAATCGCGCCACTTCTTCGGCGCGCCGACGTTGTTCGTGATCGCCTTCAGCTTTTCGAGCGCCGCTTTCTTGGTGGCTTCGCTCATCCACGGCAGCGACTGAATATCCTTGCCCATCGATTTTTCGAGCGCGTCCACCATCTGCGCAATCTGCGCCTTGGCATCCGGTCCGAAGGCCACTTCGATGTACTTCTGGCCGAGCAGGTCGCCCAAAGCGCGGTCGGTCGCGGCGACGCACCGCGCCGCGCGCGGGCGCGGCTTCTGCGCGCCGGTGAGATACCGCTGCCAGAAATCGAAGCTTTCGTCCTCGAACGCCTGCGAGAGCTGCGCGGCATGGGCGCGCAGCAGGTGGTATTCGAAATAGGCCTTCCAGGGCTCGATTTCCTCCATGGGCAGCGTCTTCGCGATCTGCTGGAAGAATTCCGGATTAGTGACGTTGAGGCTGGCGAACTCGGGCGCGCCGATGCCCTTGAAATACGCGTCGAAGGGGAAGCCGGGGACGAGGCCGGCCAGGTCCGCCGTGGACATAATGTGGTAGCGCTTGTTTGGATCGCGCATCGAGACGCGGTCGGCGGAGGCTTTGGCGAGAATGGTCTCGATATCCAGTACGGCCTTGGCCTTGGCCGCCGCGGCGTCGGCGGAATCGCCGGCAAGCTGGAACATCTTCTGTACGTGCGCGATGAACCGCTGCCGCGTTTCGGCGGACTTCGGGTCGGTCTTCAGGTAGTAGTCGCGGTCCGGCAGCGACAGGCCGCCCTGGCCGAGCGTGGCGATGGTCCTGGTCGAATCCTTGGCGTCCGGCTGTGCGCCGAAGGAAAACACGACCGGGACGCTCATGCGGTGCAGTCGGATCAGCTCCGCGACCACGTCGGCATGCGCCTGCATGGCGGCGATGCGATCGAGTTCGGAGCGCAGCGGCTCGATGCCCTTGCGATCGATGCCGGCCGTATCCATGCAGCTCGCGTAGAAGTCGCCGATCTTTTGTTCGATTTCGCTGCGGCCGGCGCGGGTGACAGCTGCGCCCTGCAGGATATCGAGCAGGACCTTCTCATTGCGGTCGCTGAGCTCGGTGAAGCGGCCCCAGCGTGAGCGATCGGCGGGGATCGGGTGGCTGGCGATCCAGTTGCCGCAGGCGTACTGATAGAAATCGGTGCACGGGTCGACCGTGGTGTTCATCGCGGCCGTGTCGAGGCCGGATTTGGAATCCGCGGCCATTACGGCCACGGGCGCGGCGAGCAGGAAAAGGATTCGGACGTTCATTCGAGAAGAGCGATTGTAGCTTAATGCGCGAGGTCTGTTCGAGGCGCGCGCGGCGGCGCCCCAAAAAAACCTTGACATGCAATCAGATTAGTACTAATAAATTAGTATGCGTAGCAGGAGCACCACCCTTACCGGGCAGGAGCTGGAAATCATGAAGATCGTGTGGGAGCGGGAGAACGCCACCGTGCGGGATGTCTATGAGGCGCTGCTCGAGCGGCGCAAGGTGGCCTACACCACGGTGATGACCATGATGAAGATCCTGGAGGAAAAGGGCTACCTGAAGAAGAAGCAATCGGACCGGGCGTACGTCTACCGGCCGGCACAGCCCAAGGCGCAGGTCATCGGCGCGATGGTGCGGGAATTCGTCAACCGCGTGTTTAACGGTTCGGCGGAGCCGCTGCTGGTGCATCTGGTCCAGGAGCACGGGCTGTCCCAGAAGGACCTCGAAGAGATCGCGAAACTGCGGAGGAAGTCATGAGCGCGGCGCTCGTGTGGAGCAATCTGCTGGCGTACAGCCTGGAGGCCGGGCTGCTGGTGGCGCTGGCCGCGCCCATGCCGGCGGTCCTGCGGCTGCGCGCGCCACGGGCGCGCCTCGCGTACTGGCACATTCTGCTGGCGGCGTGTCTCGCGCTGCCGTGGGTGCGGCCATGGCATCAGGCGGTGGTGACGGGCGAGGCGATCGTCACGACCCGGATTCTGGCGGTGGGCGCTCCGGCAGCGCCGGCGCGCGCGCTGCCTTCACCTCAGCAGATCGCGCTGGCGCTGCTGGCGGCCGGTGCAGTCGCGCGCCTGCTCTGGCTGGCAGCGGGAATGTGGCGGCTCCGGCGCTACCGGCGCGATTCGTGCCCGCTTGCGGTGGATATGCAGTGGACGGGCCGCGCCGCGGTGCGGGTGGCGGAGGGCGTCAGCGGCCCGGTGACGTTCGGGCTGTGGCGGCCGGTGATCCTGGTGCCGCCGCGATTCGCGGAACTGCCGGAGGACGCGCGGCGGGTGATCCTGTTCCACGAGCGGCTGCACGTCGAGCGCGGCGATTGGCTGTTCACCGTGGCGGAAGAGCTGGTGCGCGCCGTGCTGTGGTTCCATCCGGCGATCTGGTGGCTGCTGGGGGAGATTCAGCTTAGCCGCGAGCAGGCGGTGGATGCGGAGGTCGTACGGCTCACCGGCGCGCGGGATGCGTATGTCGAAGCGCTCCTCGCCGCGGCCGGCGGGCGCGATCGGGCGCCGCTGCCGGACCTGTTGCCGGCTCCGTTGTTCCTGCGCAAGCGGCATCTCAAAAAACGGGTGATCGCGATTTTCGAGGAGGTTCGCATGTCGAAGACGAGAGTGATTTCCGCGCTGTCCGCCGGCCTGTGCGTAATGGCCGCGGCCGGCTGGCTGGCCACGGCGGCTTTCCCGCTGGCGGCGGCGCCGCAAGTGGTCAACGATGCGCCGGGCGTCACCGTGGACACCGGAGGCGCGGCGCTGCTGCACCGCACCGGCGTGGCGTATCCCGAGGCCGCGCGCGCCGCGGGCGTGCAGGGTACGGTCACGCTGGAGGTGAAACTGGACGCGCGCGGTAACGTCGCGGACGCGCACGTGCTCAGCGGACCGGACGAGCTCCGCAGACCGGCGCTGCAATCGGTGCTGCAATGGCATTTCGCGAGCGAGCCGGCCTGGGAGACGCGGCAGGTCACGGTATCGTTTTCGCTACCCCGGCCCGGCGCCGTGGCAGTGAAGACGGTCAACGGCGGGACCACAACCGTCAACCTGCTGGCTGGGGGCTCTGAGAAAGAGCGCGCGGCGGTCACCGCGCTCGCCAAGGCGCAGCAGCGCGCCGGAATTGAGGGCCGCACGGTCAGGATGATCACCATCTCCGGTCTTTCGCCGCAATTGAAAGACGAACTGTCGGCCAAGCTGCCGATCCATGTGGGCGATACGATTTCCAAGGATCTGGCGGAGCAAACCACGAGTGTAGTGAAAGCATTCGACGAGCATCTGACGATGTTCACCGCGCCGATGGAGGACAACCAGGCCGCGATCCAGATCGTCGCACCCGGCGCCGCCGCCGGTGCGCCGGAAACCGGCACGCCTCCCGCTCTGCTTCGCGTTGGGGGCAACATGCAGGCTGCCAAGCTGATCCGGCAGCCGCGGCCGATTTATCCGCCGGAGGCCAAAGCGCAGCGCATCCAGGGGAAGGTAACGATGACAGCCGTTATTGGAAAAGACGGGAGGGTCATCGACCTGCGGGTGACTGACGGCGAGCCGATTCTGGCGGCCGCCGCCATGAACGCGGTATGGCAATGGGTCTACGAACCCACGCTGCTGAACGGCGAGCCGGTCGAGGTGCAGACCCAGATTGACGTGAATTTCACGCTGAGCCAATAGCGCGCGCCTGCATCCGCATGCTGCCCGGTCTCATCCAACTGCCATGCCGAGAATGCGTGCGGTGCAGCGCTGACCGGCGTGCGGCCGATGAACGAAATCTACCCGTTCACGGGAGCGCCCGCCGCCTACGACCGCATGAGGAGCGGGAAGGCGCGCTTCCGGGTGGTGCTGCGGATGGAGTGAGGCCGCGCCTTATTGCACCCAAATGGTAACCGGCGGCGAGCTGAACGTGCCAACGGTCAGCACGGCCTGTGCCGCGCCGCTCGGCAGAAAAGCGCCGGGGACGCGGGCGTTGATCTGCAGTTCGCCGGCCATTCCGGGGGCTTCGGCGGCAAAGAGCAACTCGCACGCGATTCCGCCGATGGTCAGCGAGACCGGCTGCTGCGGCTGCGCGTAGGGCGGCTGCGCGACGAGGCCCGAAATGTTAGCCCCGCTGGTGAGCCCTTCTCCGGTGGCGAAGAATGCCACCACTGTGCCGTGCGGCGCCGGACTCTCCGATCGGTTGGGCGATCCGTCCTGGTTCACGATCATCGGAAATAGCGCGGGATTGACAGGCGCCACGGGCAGGTCGAGCGTGCCGGCGGACTGGCCGTTGGAGAATACCTCGATATGAGTTCTGCCGTTACCGGCAAGGGTATACGGCGCCTGCACGTTGATCTGGCCGTACTGCGCGTACAGCAGGGGCGCCGGGACGCCGTCGAAGGTCACCGCGGAGCCGCCGAGTTGGGTGGGCAGCAGCCCGGAAGCATCCGCCATGCTGGCGACTCCGGTCTGGGGACCGAGCCCCGTGCCGGTGAGGATCACAATCTCGCCGGGCGCGATCGGCCCGGGAGCGAAGCTGCCTGCGTTTACAGCGGAAAGCGCGGGCGGTGCGGTAACGGGCGCGGGAGGCGGCGCGGCCTTGGGCAGCAGACGGCGCACTCGATTATTGCCCGTATCCGCGATGTAGAGATTGCCGGCGCCATCGAGCACCAGGCCCTTCGGGCTGTACAGTTGGGCTCCGCTCGCCGGGCCCCCATCGCCCCAGTAGCCGGCTGTCCCGCTGCCGGCGATGGTGTGGATGACGCCATCGGGCGTAATCTGGCGGATGCGGTGGTTGCCGGTATCCGCGAGGAACACGTTGCCATCGTCTTCGACGGCGATACCGGACGGCGCATTCAACCGCGCGGCGGTTGCCGGCCCTTCGTCGCCGGAATAGCCCGGCTGGCCGGAGCCGGCGATGGTATGGATGAGGCCGTCGGCCGTGACCTTGCGGATGCGGTTGTTGCTGGTATCGGCGAGATAGAGGTTCCCCGCGGTATCCACAGCGCACGCGGTCGCGAGGTTGATCTGGGCGAATCGCGCCTCGCCGCCGTCGCCGGAGTACCCGCCCTCGCCGTTGCCGGCGATCTCCGTGACCGCCCCGGCGAACACCCGCAGCACGCGCTCGTTCATGGAATCGACGATATAGACGCCTCCCGCACGATCGGCGCACAGGCCGCGGGGGTCCTGCAGATCGGTGGCGGCCGGCGGTTCCCCTTCCGGGCCGCGCCCGGGAGTGCCATTGCCCGCGAAAGTCGAGATCAGACCGTTGAAGGTTACCATCCGGATCCGGTTGTCGGTCTGATCGGCGATGAGGATGCTGCCGCCGGGCCCGGGCGCAAGGCCTACCGGCGATGGCAAATACGCCTGGGTCGCCGGAACCCAATCGGGGCTTTGACCGGCCACGCCGGTGCCGGCGAAGGTCCCGATGGTTCCGTCCGGAGCGACCCGCCGGACCCGATTCGTGCCGGTATCCGTAATGTACAGGCCGCCCGAGCCATCGAGAGTGACTGCGGTCGGCTGGTACAGAATGGCGGCGGTAGCACGGTGGCCATCGCCGAGAGCGGTGCGGTACCCATCGCCGGCCACGGTTTGGATAATGCCTTGGCGGTCGATGCGGCGCACGCGCATGCCGTCCGCGATGTATATGTTGCCCTGCAGATCGATCGCAACATCCCAGACAGCCGTCAGGGCCGCGCTCGTTGCCGGGCCCCCATCGCCCAGGAAGCCGGATGTGCCGCCGGCTGCATGGATCCACTGATCCGCGCCATTCGCCGGGTGTTCTTGTAGGAAGGTGCCGCCGCCGGCCAGGTAGATCGCTCCCGCCGCATCGATCGCCACGCCGATGGGCATGCCCTGCAGCGCGGGGCCGCCCACGGTAGTGACTGCCCCGTTGGCGAGCCTGCGCAGGCGGCCGTTCTGGGTATCGGCGATGAGCAGCCCCTCCCCGGCATCGATGGCCAGGCCGGCCGGGTAACTGAACTCGGTCGCGAGCGCCGGCCCGTCGCCGTTGAAACCCATGACGCCCGTACCGGCGGCCATGGAGATCTGCCCATCGGTCGTGACCTTGCGGATGCGGAAGCCGTCGAACTCGGAAATATAGAGATTGCCGAGCCGATCGATGGCGAGATTTCGGGGCGACATCAGGCGCGCTTGAGTCGCCGGTCCGGTCTGGCCGACCGGCCCGCCGTTGCTTCCATTACCAGCGACCGTCGAGATGGTGCCGTCCGCCGCGATGCGGCGCACGCGTCCGTTCCCGCAATCGGCGACGTACAAATTACCGTTCCAGTCGGTTGCCAGGCCGTAGGGCTGGTTCAATGAAGCGGCAGCGGCCGGGCCGCCATCGCCGCCAAACGCTGGGGTTCCGTTGCCGGCAACGGTGGTGACAACACCGTCCGGAGTCACTTTTCGGACGCGGTTGTTTCCGGTATCCGAGATGAAGAGATTGCCCCAGCGGTCGACGGTAATGCCCTTAATGGTGCTGAACTGGGCGGAAATCGCCGGGCCGCCGTCGCCCAGGTTCGAGCTGCCGGCCACGGTTTCGATCGTGTAGGAAGGCCGGGCGTCGCTGGCATACAGCGCGAACCCGAACAGCAGTGTGGCGCAAGGCAGGTGTCGGACGGCCATTCGACCACTAGTGCGGTCGCATTCAAAAAGCTCTCAGGATTCTCCGAAAAGGAATAACGGAGCCTCACCACAATGCAAAACCTTGCGGTCCTGGCGCTCCTGCTCTTTGTGCAGGCGGCGCCGGGGCAGGAGAAGATCAGTCCGCGTGTGCAACGCGGCGGCGGACCCGCCTATCTGATCGTGCTGCATCCGGGCGCGCCGGCCGAGCGTGTGCGCAACGTGTTGACGGAGAATGGGTTCGAGCTGTTGCGGCATCCGGATCTGCTGCCCGGCCATCTGCTCGCGGCAGGCCCGCGGGTGCGGCTGGAGCGCGTGGCGAAACTCGACGAGGTGGAGCGTATCGTGCCGGCATCGGTGGACCTGATGCTCGGCAACCGGGTGTATTCGTGTCCCGGGCCGTTCCTGAATACGGGCGCGCAGGCGGCGGATTATGCCACGGTGGCGGGATGGCCGCCGGACGCGAGCGGGGCGGTGTCACTGCAGTATTTTTTCAGCAGCCTCTCGAATAAGATCGACGCCGCGACGGCGCAGGAGGAAATCGAGCGGGCGTTCCGCGAATGGGAGAAATACGCCAACGTAACGCTGGCCCAGGGAGGCAGCGCCACTTCCGACCGCACGATCAATATCCTTTTCGCGAGCGGCGCGCACGGCGATCCGTATCCGTTCCAGCCCTGGGGCGCGGTCCTCGCGCACACGTTTTACCCGGCGCCCCCGAACACGGAATCGCTGGCGGGCGACATGCACTTCAACAGCGATGAGAACTGGCACGTGGGCAGCGACGTGGACCTGTTCACGGTGGCGCTGCACGAGGCGGGGCATGCGCTGGGGCTCGGACACACGGACCAGCCGGGCGCGGTGATGTACCCGTATTACCGGATGGCGAGCGGCCTGACTTCGGACGATATTGCCGGAATCCAGCAGTTGTACGGAGCGGCCGCGAATCCGCCGGCTCCGGGCCCCAGCCCGGCTCCGAGCCCCACGCCGCCGCCCAGCCCGGCGCCCAGCCCCACTCCCAGTCCCACGCCGCCGCCCAGTCCGGCGCCACCGCCGGCTCCAGCGCCGCCCACTCCGGCGCCGAACCCGCCGCCGCCCGCCGGCGCCGCGCCGGCGTTGACGATCACGAACCCGGCGACTACCATCGTCGCCACGACGTCCGCGACCCTGGCCATTAGCGGGACGGCCACGGCGGCGGTGGTCCGGTGGAGCACGTCGAACGGCGACGCCGGGACGGCAACCGGGACGGCGGCGTGGTCGGCGGTCGTGCCGGTGCTGGTGGGAGACACGGTGGTGACGGTACGGGCCTACGATGCGGCGGGCAACTCGGCGTGGCGGGCGCTCACGGTCGTTCGGCACTAAATTTCCGGGAATTTCACCTTAGTACGGTGGATTTCAAACAATTCCGCCGATATTTCCATAAGAATGGCGCGAACGGTTAAGAAACGAATCTGCACCACCCGGTTGCCGTACCGGGGGGACGCCGCGGGCGGCGGCGAAAAATCGACCGAGGAAATTCTGTTCGCACTGGCGCAGGCCGTCGAACAGAGGGACTGCCAGACCAGCGGCCATTGCGCGCGGATGGCGTTCATCAGCGTCAGCATCGGGATCGCGCTGGGGCTGGACCGCCAATCCCTGCTGACGCTGTACCAGGGCGGATATTTGCACGATGTGGGCAAGGTGGGGATCCCGGATTCGATCCTGTTCAAACCGGGCAAGCTGACCGCCGCGGAATGGGTGGTCATGCGCAGCCACGCGGTGCGGGGCGAGGAAATCTGCCGCCACGTGAAGTCGCTGGCGCCGGTGCTGCCGATTATCCGGCACCACCACGAGCGGTGGGACGGCACGGGTTATCCGGACGGCCTGCGCGGCGGGCAGATCCCGCAATTGGCGCGCATCGTCCAGGTGGCCGATATTTACGATGCGCTGACCAATGCGCGGCCGTACAAGCCGGCGATGGAGATTTCGAAGGCGCTGCGCCTCATGCAGGAGGAAACCGACCGCGGATGGCGCGATCCGGAGCTGATGAAGCTGTTCATCCGGCTGCACCCGGCCGTAATCTCCCGCGCCGACGACTACACCGCCCATTCGAGCCGCGGCCTGCGGGCACTGCAGGCATACGTCGGGGCCGCGTAGCGGCTGGCGGTTGTCACCTGCGCACCAGCCGCAGCGCCGCCTGGAGTCCGCCCGCGCGCTGGATGCCGGGGACGAAAAAAGTGTCGATAAAGTCCTGGTCCGAGCCTTTAAAAGCGCCCAGATCGGCTTCCAAATCCGGGGAAACCGGCGCCACAGCGGCGGCGAAGGTACACCAGACGGCGGCTTTGCCGGTGCAAATCAGCCGGGTATGGGGCGTGCCCAGCCAGGCGAGCGCGGTCAGAATATCCTGGACGCGCTCGGCATCGTCGCTCTTGTTGAACGTCAGGAACATTTTGACGCCGCGGTTGCGCGGGGCCACGGCGCTGCCGGTCTGAAACGCGTCGATGGCGAGGATCGCGCGCCCCTGCCGGCGCAACTGCGCAGCCTCAGGCGTCTTCATCGCGGCGTCGGCTCCCTCGCCATGCACGAGGAGCGCGGCAGGCTTGGCGCCCTCGATCCAGATTCCGGGTACGCGGTCGCCTTTACCGGGACGGCCGAGCACGATGCGATCCCCCGCGGTTTCGGCCGCCACATGTTCCGGCCACTCGGCCGCGAGCGCATACGTCAGGCGCTCGCGCTCGTTTCCGGTCTGCTCGCGCGACATCCGCACCCATTCGGCGAACAGCTTCTCGAAGGTGAGGGCGCCCGCGGGCAGAGTGCGGTTGTGCAGCACCAGCATGTCCTCGAGCTTCTCGACGTGAAACGAAGGTTCGGCGAGCTTCGATCGGTCCGCGATTCCCAGCACGTGCTTGCCGAAGAACCCGTACATAGCCTCGCGGTTCGCCTTGTTGTAATTGTGCGGCGCTTCGAGCAGCAGGGCCTCGACGTTCTCCGGCTTGCCGTAGAGCTGGTAAATGGCGCGTACGGCGGGGTATTCCTCCTGCATCATGTGGCGTGTCCAGTCCTCGGTGGCGGCGGTCATGAGCAGGGGTTTGGGCGCCAGCATGGCGGCGATCTCGACGTTATTCGTGCCGATCCGCAGGTTGGGCGCGTTCTCGCAAAGCGAGCCGCCCTGCATGATGAAGGAGACCATGTTGGCGGGCGCGGCGAACTGGATCCGGTCGTCGATCGCGTCGAGGATCATGGTCTGGGTGGCGCCGCCCGAAGCGCCGGTGATGCCGATGCGCCGCCGGTCCACGCCCGCGAGCGATTCGATGAAATCGAGGGCGCGGATCGAGTTCCAGGTTTGCAGGGCCAGCGGGCCGAATGCCCAAAGCTGCTCGACCGGCTTGTCGCCGAAATCGTGGGGCGTCTGGATCGTGTCGTTGTACCCCACCATGTCGTAGGAGAAGACGACGTAGCCTTGCCGCGCGAGCGTAATGCAGCGGCCCGGGACGGACGTGATATTCGTGTTCTCCAGGCGCCCGTAGGCCCAGTGGCCGTGTGGCGAGAGGACGGCAGGGAACCCGCCGGCCGGGGCAGGCCGCAGCGGGCGGTAGAGATTGCCTCCAAGATAATAACCGGGCAAGGTCTCGATCAGAACCTTTTCAATTGAATAATCGCGGTTCTCGATGCGGCCGAAGATCTGCGGATGGAGCTCCGACTTCGCCCAGGGCGGCATCAGGCCGGCGGCCGAGAGGATCTGGCGGCGCAGATGCTGCTTGCGGGCCTCCCACCCGGCAAGGCTGGTATGGGCCACGGGGCGGAAGTGGGTATCGGTATTGGGCGGGTCGAGGTTGCGGGCGTCCTGCGCCGGAATCTGCGCCTGTGCGGCACAACTCGCGAGGAGCAGAAAGATCGAAGCACGCATGGATATACGGTAGTACAGCGCGCGGCGGGATGAGAACGGCGGCGAATGCACAGGGCAGCGGATGCACGCGAACGTGCGGTTTCGCATGGCGAAATACGTGCAGTTTGAGCCCATAGAGGTGTTTTATGAAGAAACTGCTCTTATCGACTCTCGCGGGAGCCGCACTGATGATGGTTTCGCTGCCTGTCACCCATGCAGCCACGTCCGACATGTGGGCCTGCCGCTCGGCGGTGAGCAGCCAATTGTGGCGGCAGGGCTTTCGCCGCATGAGGGTGAACAGCATGCACCAGGCAACCGGACCCAATTCGTCGCTGATCTCGGGCACCGGGAGCGCCCGGCGCGGACTGACGCGGAGACCCGTTACGTTCTCGTGCGCGATGAATCCGAACACGCGCGCGATGCGATCGGTCCGCGTGGGCATTCATTAGCAGCGCGGCGGTGACCGTGTCTTGAGTTTCAACGCGGAGATCACGGAGATTCCGCGGAGTACAACGCAAATCTCAGTGGTCTCCGCGTTTCTGCGGAGCGAAATCGGCGGCCGGACCAGCCGCGTTATCGCGCTCAGGTGAAGCGGCCCGATCCGCCTGTCGCGCACCCGCCCGCGGCGAAGGTCGAAAATTGCCGCTCCACCTCCTGCGAGCGGCACTCCGGGCAGACCAATTCGCGGTCGGCATCCTGCATCCGGCGCAGCAACTCGAAGCGCTGTCCGCACTTCCGGCAGCGATATTCATAGAGAGGCATAGGTCCCGCCTCCAGGATAACGCCCCGGTGCTCGCCCGCGGAAGTTGCCCTGGCGCACCTGGAGATTACATAAGTCTTACAATGCTCAGGGCTTGCCGCCTGCTACCGTGGTAGCCAGGAATGCACAAAGACACTCCGGCGTTCTACGCCAAGCGGCAGGGCCTGAACTGGTTCACGACTCTGGTCCTGATCATACTTCACATCGGCGCGGTCGGCGCCCTTTTCTGTTTTAGCTGGAAGCGGCTGGCCGTGGCGGTGGCGCTCTACTACATCGCCGTCGGCCTGGGGATCAGCATGGGGTACCACCGGTTGCACACGCACCGCTCTTATAAAGTGCCCCGGTGGATCGAGTACGCCTTCGCGCTGTTCGCGACCCTCACGCTGGAGGGCGGACCGCTGTTCTGGGTGGCCACGCACCGCATCCACCACCAGAATTCGGATCAGCCGGGCGATCCGCATTCGCCGCGTGATGGGGCGTTCTGGTCTCACGTGGGCTGGATTCTGTTCGGCGAGACCAACCACAACAACACCCGGATGATGGCGCGCTACGCGCCCGATCTCGCCAAGTATCCCTTCTACATCTGGCTGAATAATTACCACTGGGCGCCAATTCTGGCATTGACGGCCATACTTTACGCCTTTGGCGGGCTGCCGATGGTGCTCTGGGGGAATTGCCTGCGGATTGTGGCGGGGCTTCATGCCACGTGGCTGGTGAATTCGGCCACGCACATGTGGGGAGCGCGGCGCTTCGCTACGCGGGACGACTCTCGAAACAACTGGTGGGTGGCGCTCATCTCATTCGGCGAGGGTTGGCACAACAATCATCACGCCCATCCGACCTCGGCCCGCCACGGACTCGCCTGGTACGAGTTCGATCCCTCCTGGCTGCTGATCAAGGCGCTCAAAGCCGCCGGCATCGCCCGGAACATCAAGGTCGCGACCGTCGCAAGCCGGGTCACCGAGCAGCAGGCGGCCTGACGGCTCTCTGAAACAGCGCGGCCGGGCGTGCCCGGAGGCATGCCCGGCCGCGCTGCACCTTATCTCCGCGTGCGGCCGGCGTTGGCGGCGCGAGGCTGTTCGGCAGTGGCGCCGGCAGTGAACGC
This sequence comes from Bryobacteraceae bacterium, assembly GCA_035293845.1. Taxonomy (GTDB): domain Bacteria; phylum Acidobacteriota; class Terriglobia; order Bryobacterales; family Bryobacteraceae; genus DATGMB01. Next base: position 7,796 of record DATGMB010000192.1, on the reverse strand, counting down.
GCCGAGCGGCGGGGCGATGGAAGTATCCACCATCTGCACCATCGCATAGGCCGGCATATCTTCGGCCTCCTTAAAGAAGGTCAGGCGGCTCGTGGATGCCTCGAAATCGACGCGCACGAGGTCGCCGCCGCGCACCTGCTCGGTGGCGATGAGGTTCGACAGCGGATGCACCAGATGGCGGTCGATCGCCCGCTTGAGGTGCCGCGCGCCGTACTTCATATCGGTGCCTTCGCGGAGCAGGAAGTCCTTCGCCGGATCGGTCAGGGAGAAGACGAACGGGGCTCCGTTGGCCGAGCTGAAAATCCGCTGCTGCACAACGTTCAGCTCCAGGACCAGGATCTTGCGCAACTCCGGCTCGCCCAACGGCCGGAACACCACGGTCTTATCGATGCGGTTCATGAACTCCGGCGTGAACTTGCGCCGGGCCGCTTCGATGCCGGCGCGGCCGATCTTGTCGTTCAGCTTCTCGTCCACCAGGCCCTCCGCGTGCTTGCGCTCCTGCTCGCAGGCGGCGAAGCCCAGATTGGGTCGAAGGATCGAGCTCATCTCCGCAGCCCCGAGGTTGCTGGTCATGAAAATCAGAGCGCGGGAGAAATCGACGCGGCGGTTATCGCCGAGCGTGAGCGTGGCTTTATCGAGAATTCCGAGCAACAGGTTCCACAACGCGTCGCTGGCCTTTTCGATCTCGTCGAAGAGGACGAAGCTCAGCTTCATCTTCTCCGTGTGATATTGGTTCAGGACTTCCTGGCTGAGCAGCGGGTGCGTTTCCCGGTGCCCGAGGTAGCCCGGCGGCGAACCGATCAACTTGGCGATCTCGTGGCTGTGCTGGAATTCGGCGCAGTCGATTTTGATGACAGCGCGGGCGTCCCCCACCAGGCTCTCGGCGGTGGCTTCGACGAGACGCGTTTTTCCGGAGCCCGTCGGGCCGAGGAACAGGAAATTGCCGATCGGCCGTCCCGGGCTCGACATCCCCGCAAGGTTGGTTTGGTAAATGTTGATGATTTGTTGAATCGCCTCGTCCTGGCCCACGATGCGTTTACGGAGATCCGACTCGAGTTTTTCGGCTTCAAAGCCCGTCTGCGTCGGATCCAACTGCTTATTAAGCCGCCCCATACAAGCTCGCCCCCTCTCCAGTCCCAATCCCATCAGGGTCATCTCGACCTGAAGTAGAGCAACTAGGGTGCCAGTGCCACTGGTTCACTCTCGGCATACTGTTAGAGGCCTCCGCCGCGTGCGGCGTTTCACTTCTTGGGCCGGGATGGGCGCATTTCCACACGGCTGATCACCGTTCGTGCGGGCATCCGGAGCACGGTGGCGACGGCCTCCGCCACATCTTCGGGCGCGATCTTCCAGTCCGCCTTGGGAGCGCCCTCGGGAGCGCCGGAAAAGTCCGTATCGACGCTTCCCGGCATGATGTCGCAAACACGCACGTTGTCGTAGCGATGGTCGAGCAGGATCGCCTCGCCGAGCATATTCAGCCCGGCTTTGGAGGCATTATAAGCGGCGCCTCCGGTGAATGCATTTTTTGCCGCCAGGCTGGAGATGTTCACGATGAAGCCGCCGGCCGCGCCGAAGCGGGCGAGCGCTTCGTGTGCGCAGTAGAACGCGCCGTTGAGGTTGAGGTCGATATTGCGGTGCCATTCCTCCGGGGTCATTTCAGCGACCTTGCGGAAGACGCCCTGGCCGGCGTTGTTGACCAGAATGTCGAGCCGCGGAAATACCTGCTCGACGCTGCGAAAAAACGAGCGGACATCCTCCCACCGGGAGACGTCCGCGGCGCATCCGAATACGTTTCCGAGCGGCTTCATCTCTGCGACCGCGCGCGCAGTACCCTCTGCGGTGCGGCCACAGACGGCCACCGAGACGCCCTCGCGCAGGAGCCGCTCGGCGACCGCGCGCCCGATGCCTCTGGTGCCGCCCGTGACGATGGCGGCCTTGCCCTGTAAGCTCTCGACCATCTGCTCGATTGTAGGCGACCATGCCGCGGGCGCGCCATTGGGCGAGTAGCCTGTATTCGAAGGCGGTGCGGGCGGCCCTGTTAGAATGGGTACAGGAATGGCCTCCTGCGCGCCCACAACCCCTTTGCGACAGCTCCTCGACGAACGCTGGACGGAGCTTTCGGCGGAAGCGGACCGGCTGTATCGCGAAGGCGCGGAGCGGGCGCAGCGCGAGGGTGCGGAGCGTTCGCGGCGCCTCCTTGCCGAACAACTGAACCAGGCCGCGCGGCGGATGCGGCAGGCGGGAACGGCGGAAGAACTGGCCGCGACGCTGGCCGATGCGGCATCGCCCTTTGCCGCCGGCATTGCCGTGTTTCGCGTGAGCGCGGAGAGCGCGGGAGCGTGGCTGCAGGGCATCCGCGTGCGCGGCGTAACCGAAGCGGCGGCCGAACGATTCCGCATGCTACGCATTCCGCTCGCTTCGGCGGCGGCTCTGGCGGGCGCAGTGGAGACTCGCGACCCGGTGACCGCGGCCGTGTCGGCGGCCGAAGTCTCGGCCGAGATGATGGATCTAGCCGGGCATGCGCCCGGCGCCCGCGTTTCGATTTTTCCGGTGATCGCGCGCGATCGGGTGACCGCCCTGCTCTATGCGTGGGGCGATGTGCAGGCGGCCGGCGCGGAGCTGGTCGCGCAGGTGGCGTCCGCCGTGTGGGCGGCCATGGAGCCGGCGCCGCGCGAAGCCGCGCCGTTCGTGCAGATCGCGGCGGCCGCTCCGGCCGAAGCCGCGGGCGCGCCTCGCTCGCGGAGCTGGCACGAACTGCCGCCCGCCGAACAGCAGGTTCACTTGCGCGCGCAGCGCTTTGCGCGGGTGCGCACGGCGGAAATCCGGCTGCGTGAAGGGCAGGCGGTGCAGGCCGGGCGTTCGCGCCGCGATGTCTATGGCGCGGTGAAGCCCGCCGTCGACGCGGCGCGCGAGGAATTCCGGGCGGCATTTTTCGGCTCCTGCCCCAGCATGGTCGACTATCTGCACCTGGAGCTGGTGCGCGCGTTGGCCAACGACGATGCGGAACTGCTGGGTAAAGATTATCCCGGTCCTCTGGTGTAGCGTTTCGGGTACGCGGCGCAGGCCCGCGGTCTGCGCCGGCGGCTCCGGCCGATAGCGATGCGGATCTCGTGGTTACTCGTCATCCCGGTCCTCTGGTGTGCCGTGTGCGCCGGACTGCTCGATTCGCCGGCGCAACCGGGCGAACTTTCGCCGCTGGTGCGCGCTTACCGGCAGTCGCCCACGCCGGAGGCGCGCGCGGCCGTGGAGGCGTACGCCGCGGCGCATCCGGAGCAGGCTGCGCTGGCGCACCTCGGACTGGGAGTGGCCGAGTACACCCAGCAGGATTACGCGGCGGCCATCGCCGATCTGGAAAAGGCCGAAACGCCGAAGATCGCCGATTACGCAGCCTACTACCTGGCCGCGGCCCGCGCGGAATCGGGAAGCGCGGCGGGCGTGGCGGACCAGGCCGCCGCCGTGCGAGCTGCCGCGCCCGCATCGCCGCTGGCGGCGAAATCCTGGCTGGTGGAGGCGAGGGCGCTGCGGAACGCGCAGCCGGAGGAGGCCGTCCGTTTTCTGCGCGAGCACTTTAGCGCGCTGCCGCAGCCCGAGGGCGATCTCGCGCTGGGCGACGCGTATTTCGCCGCCGGCGACCTGCCGCGCGCCATCGAGTCCTACCAGCGCGTCAATGCCGGGCACCTTACGGGCGAGGCGGCGGCGCACGCCGCAGCGATCTTGACCGGCCTCGCGGCGAAGATGGGGGATGCGTTTCCCGCGCCGCCGCCGGAGCAGGCGATGCGTCGCGCCGATCTGCTGCTGCGGTCGGGGCAGTACACGGCCGCGAAAGCGGAGTACGAAGCGGTGCTGCCGCGGCTGGCGGGCCTCGCGCGGGAGCGGGCCGAGGTGCGGATCGCGGCCGCGGATCTCGGGGCAGGGCGCGCCTCGGCGGCGCTGGCAAAGCTGCGCGCCCTCGATCTGCGCGCCTCCGATGCCGATGCCGAGCGCCTCTATTACGAAGAGGAAGCCGCCCGCCGCATGACGAACGACGCCGCCATGATAGCCGCCGTGCGCGCGCTCGGCGATAAGTACCCGCGATCCGAGTGGCGGTTGAAAGCGATCACCGGCGCGGCCAACCGCTGGCTGGTGACGAACCATCCCGACGAGTATCTGAGGCTGTACCGCACGGCGTACGAGAATTTTCCAAACGACCCCGCGGCCGCCGTATGGCACTGGAAGATCGCGTTCCATGCCTACATGGAGGACGCGCCGGACGCCGCCGATCGGATCCGCGCCCAGTTGCGCGAGTATCCGTCCGCGGCGCCCACGGGTGCGGCGCTGTACTTCCTGGGCCGCCACGCGGAGCGCCACGGCGATTTCGCCTACGCGCGGGCAGCTTACGAACGGCTGGTCCGGGCCATGCCGAACAGCTTTTACGCGATGCAGGCGCAGGACCGGCTGCGCGAGCCGGAGATCGCCGGCGCCGGGGCTTCGCCCGATGCCGGGCAATTCCTTGACGCGCTGGCCTTGCCGTCGCCCGCGCCGCTGCCCGCCGCGCCGGCGCCCGCGACGTCGGTGCGCATCGAGCGCTCGCGGCTGCTGCGCGAGGCCGGTCTGCCGGACCTGGCCGATGACGAGCTGCGGTTCGGCATCCGCACCGATGGGCAGCCCGCGCTGCTCGGCATGGAAATGGCGGAGCAGGCCGAGGCCCCGTATCAGGCGCTGCGCGCCATGAAGGCCACCGCCGGCGACTACCTGATCCGCCCGCTCGAGGATGCCCCGCGGCGCTTCTGGGAGATGCTGTATCCGCTGCCGTGGCGCGGCGACCTGGAGGCCGGCGCACGGGCCCAGAACCTCGATCCCTTCCTGTTGGCCGGGCTGATCCGCCAGGAATCGGAGTTCAACCCGGAGGCGCGCTCGCGCGCCGATGCCCGCGGCCTCACGCAGGTGCAGCCCGCGACCGCCCGCGGCGTGGCGCAGCGGGCCGGAGTCCCGCAGTTCACGCCGGAGCAGTTGTACGATCCGGCCGTGAGCCTGAAGATCGGCGCGGCGGTCCTGAAATCCATGCTGGACGCGCACGGCGAGAACGTTCCGCAGACGCTCGCCGCGTACAATGCCGGGCCGAACCGGCTGGCGCAGTGGCTGGCGTGGGGGATTCCTTATCGCGAGCCGGCCGAGTTCATCGAGTCGATCCCATTCACCGAAACGCGCGATTACGTGCAGGCGGTGATGCGGAACGCGGAGATGTACCGCAGGCTGTACCGGTAGGGCACAGCCATCGTCACTGTCAATAATAGCGAACGCCTGTTCCGCTTCCCGCCGCCTGGACTCACGCCTAGTATTTACTGGCATAAATAAGAGTTAAGGAGCATACTTGGGCATGACCCGCTCTCCTGCCCAAGTTCGCTTGACCGAATCAGAGGAGGCTACCCTTCGCGAGTGGACGCGAAAAGGGACTTCCGAGCAGCGCCTGGTGGGATCGCGCCCGGATTATCTTGCTTTCCTACGAGGGCATGATGGTCGAGGCACTCGCCAGGCAAGTGCCGCGGGCGGCATCGGGATATGGCGAAGGAAATCGGTCAAGCTTTTCCTGGCTGGCCTAGGTGGGAAGGTCTCGCGGCGGCTTAACGCCTGCGGCCAGGAGCATCGCTACGGCGGCTGGTATATAAAACAGCCCAACACTGAAGCTGCCGACAACCACAAACGCCCAGAGCAAGGCGGTAGCGGCGACGAGAGCCTGCCGGGTCGGAATCATCAGCGGCACAGCAGAAATCATAATGGGGATGCCCAGTAAACCCACCACCCACGACCCATTAACGTCGATAAGGGTGCTGTGGATGACCTGGCCGCCTTCCACGCTGGTGCCGGTGGGCATCACGGCCAGGATGATGGTCGCAATCGTCGAGAGACCCAATGCGGCCGCAACAAGCCCAGTCCGCATATGTTTTCACCTCGCTGTCAGTGTAGCGCAATGGGCCGGCCACGGTGGAACATTGCCACCGGACGGCCCAGTACCGAGAAAGCCCAGCTTAATCGTGGGCGACCACGGTGTAGTAGACTAAGTGATGCAGCAGCACACGACATCCGCCATCACCGTCCAGCCACGAATTGTCATACCCGTCAAAAGTGCCATCGCCATACCCATCCACCTCGACAGGGTCGTAGTGGTAGTACATCGGCTGGGTTGGTGTGCAGCCTGGAAAATGCTGGTTGATGAACAACGCGCTCGATGTATAGCCGACATAGGAATAAGTGCTATCTGTGTTGATGCCATATGTGTTCCAGGTTTGTACCAGCTGGTTGCCGGTTTGAGTCAGAGCATACGGGTCCGGGCCGCCGGCGGTATACTTGGCATAGCAACATAGGCCATCGGTATTAAACTGATAAAAGACCCACGTCATCTCGCTACCCAGATGGGTTGTTTCAATGTTAACCGGATCGAGATACGCCGACGTCCACCGCACCCTGCAGCTGTACTGTCCGCCACAGTTGGCAACGCAGCAGTCAGCCAAGACCGGTGCTGCTGTCTTCTCTACTGCTCCTGGTAACGCGACCGCCTGCCCCGGTGTACCGGCGAAACTCCCCTGCGCCTGTGGATTGGCCTGCAGAAACTCCTGCGATAGCTGCCCATGATAGAACGCTGCCTCACACGTCTTTCCGCCTCCGTGGAAGATCGCGTCAGTAGCCTGACGCCATGCGTGACTGTTAAGACCGGGAGGGGCGTGAAACTTGAAGCGGCAGGTAGGGGGCGCGTTGTGAACCACACCGTTCACACTTACCGCATGGGCCGGAACAACGATACCCGAGATTACCACGAGCGTCGGATCTGCAATCTCCATGTTACCGTTAGGGCTCTGCGCGTAGGCACAGCAGTCGGCCAGAAGCATCACGCTGAGCATCAGTCGCACCTTCATTGTTACTCTCCTTTCATCCATCGGGCGGATTCCTAATTCATGCCTCCACCCGATCGAGAGTAACTATCAGGCAACTGGGCCAAACCGTAAATACGGTGATCTCCTGACACGGGTACTACCAATTGTGCGGCATAGACTTTTTTGCCGCCGTAGCGGTTCTAAAAACGGCAAGAGTTCTCTATCGCCGACCACCCGATTAAGCCCCCTCCGCCAAGCGAAAGGCAGGGGAGCGGAGAGCAGCACCGGTCCGACGTTGTGTCTGTATTCACTGCTGTACTCGCCGCCCCCTCAGCTTTAACAGATGCACTAGCATGAAAGAGACGGTGACGTTTGAAGCCTCCTCCTCCGAAAGCGCGAACGGCTGCCCGGTAAGGCGAGATGCCCATTCCCTTCCGCCTCCTCCGGGTGTATACTTCACCGGCAAGGATCGAAGGAGGTTAGATGCCGCTTCGTCGCGTGCTCTGCTGCGTCCTTTTCAGTGCCATGGCCTTCGCGCAGTCCGAGCGCGGAACCATAACCGGAGTCATCCGGGATAGCTCAGGGGCGGTCGTGCCCACTGCCAAGATCAGCATCGTTAACCAGGCGACTAAGGTAACGAACGATGTCACGAGTAATGACGCCGGCGAGTACAGCGTGCCGAACCTGCCGGCTGGCATCTATAACGTCCGGGTCGTCAAGGACGGATTCCGGACATTCAACACCAATGGCGTCGTGCTGAATGCCGCGCAGACCGTGCGCGCCGATGCGGCGCTCGAAGTCGGTTCAGCCTCTCAGACGGTGGAGGTGACGGCGGCGGCGATCCAGGTGCAAAGCGAGGACGCCAAGACGAGCGTCACGCTGCAGAACCGGCTGATCAACGATCTCCCGCTCGTCGTCGGCGGCACGGTGCGCACGCCGTTCGATCTG
>DATGMB010000191.1:0-13969 GCA_035293845.1 Bryobacteraceae bacterium | reverse complement strand
ATCCACGTGTTACTCACCCGTACGCCACTGTACTCACCCGTTGCCGGGCTTTCTCGTTCGACTTGCATGTGTTAGGCGCGCCGCCAGCGTTGATTCTGAGCCGGGATCAAACTCTCATTTGAAGTTGCGCTTCATCCGTTTTCCGGACTCGGCAAACTGTTTGAGTTGTTTTCGCTCCGGTTTACTCAGAGTACTGACGAGTTCTTCCTTACTGCATCCAACCAGATTGTCAATGATCTGCGCGATCCCCCGCGTCCATCGTAATGTCCACGGAGCCTCGCAGGCCTCGAAACTTGCTGTTGTGGCGCGCTTGAAGCGCATTCCACAACAAAAAATGTTCGAAATTCAAAAAGAGCCAAACAGGAAGGCCGTATTCCGCTCCGACGGAGGCCCGCCGGAGTTTTGTTACCGTTCCTTGCAAAGGATCTGAAACATTTATACCACGCGCAAATTCGAGTGGCAAGTGTCTCTTCGGCGCTTTAGCGCCTTCGGATCCTCAAATCGGCGACTCACCCAGAATAGCATCGGCCTGCCGGCAATGCAAGGGGATTTTTGTGAAATCTTCGCCATCCCAGGATGTATAAGATTGTACAGATGTCGATGCCGTCGAATTTCTTATCCGTCCTCATCCTCACCGTGCCGCTGTTTGGCCAAACCGGCGTCCTTCCGGCCGCGACTACCGTATTTGCCGAAGACTTCCAACGCAAGGCTCCGCAGGCGACCGCACTCGAAACTCTGCGGCAGAATTCGTTCCGTGTGCCCCCTCACCCGTTAATCGCGATCGGCGCCGCTGCCGGCGATTCGATGCAACCGCGCTTCGTCGCGCATGAGATCGTCTCCGAATATACCGTTGGCCGGCTGAAAGGCGGCACGGACCTGCTCGAATTTCGCGCCATCATTTCGCTCGACGGCCAGCCGCTCGACACGCGGGAAGCTGCGCGCCGGAAGCTGGTACGCGAAGTGCGCTCCGGCGAGGACCGCGCGCGCAAGCGCCTTCTCGAGGAACTTTCGCGTCTCGGACTCCTCGACGTCGCCACGGATTACGGCACCATCCTGCTGGCGTTCACCAGTAAAGGGCAGCAAGCCCTCCGCATCCATCCGGCGGGCGAGGGCTGGATCGGCACAGATCCCGCGCTTCGGTTCGATTGGGAGCAGACGGCTGGCGGCGCGGTGGAATTTCGCGGGCGCAAGGTCTCTCGCCATTTGCTGGAGGGCTCCCTCTGGGTACGCGCATCGGACGGGATGCCGCTCCGCATCTCATCCTCGTTCGATCATGCCGAGCCCGGCCACGTGCTGCGGGACGAGGCCTCGGTCGATTTCGTGCTGTCGCCGGCCGGCTTTGTAGCGCCGGCCACGGTGGTGCATCGCCACTATGTGGACGGCCAGGGCCTGACCGAAAACCACTACACCTATGGGCCGTTCCACCTGTTCACCTCGGACACCACCATCCGGTACGGCGAAACCGTGGATCCGCCGGTGAGAAAATGACTCCGATCGTTTATCTGCATGGCTTCGCTTCCGGCCCGTCGTCCGGGAAGGCGCGGTTTTTTCGCGAACGGCTGCAGGCGGCCGGCGCGGCCGTCTCGGTCCCGGATCTTGCCGAGGGCGATTTCGAGCACCTTACGATCAGCCGGCAACTGGAGGTGATCCGCCGCACCGCGCCACACGGTCCGGTCTCGCTGATCGGATCGAGCCTGGGCGGCTACCTGGCCGCGCTGTATGCCGCGCGGCACCCGGAGGTCGAACGGCTCGTCCTGCTTGCGCCGGCATTCGGATTTCCGCGCCGCTGGCCGGAGCGGCTCGGCGCCGAACAGATGGAGCGATGGCGCGCCGGCGGCACCATCGACGTGTACCATTACGCGCTGGGGCGGAAGTGTGCGCTCCGTTACGACCTGATCGCCGATGCGGAACGCTACGAAGACGATCCCGACTTCCTCCAACCCGTCCTCATTTTTCACGGCGAGCACGACGACGTGGTACCACCGGCCGTCTCGCAGAGATTCGCGGCCGGGCGGTCGAACGTAAAGCTGGAGATTGTGGATTCCGGGCACGAACTCCACAACGTGCTCGAACCTATGTGGCGACAGATGGCGCCGTTTCTCGGCGCGCGGTAGGTTTACTGGATCAGCAATTCCACCGGACCGCCCACGACGCAGCCGATCCGCTGGGCGGCGGAGGCCTGCGAGATCGAGATCTCGTAATATCCCGAGCTCCCCACGATGGCGAACAGCTCCCCGGGCCCGGTCTCGGCATAGTTGCGTGCGATCACCGTAACTTCCTGCGGTCCGACCGAGAACACCACGTTCTGCGCTTCCAGATTGGGAAAATCCTCTGCGTAGAAGTTCGTGATGATGTTGCCGAAGCGATCGATCTTGAGGATCTGGCCGGTCCAGGTGCGCTTGCCGGCGCGCTGCGGCTTCTGAAACACGGGGCGGAGATAATCCTCGATGCGCTTGCCGAACTGCGCCGGCCGCACGCCCGCAGCAAGGTGCGCGCCCGCGGGCGCGAAGATGTCGCGGCCGTGAAACGTGCGGCTCACGGGATGACGGAAGTACCGCTCATTCGTGATGACGCGGATCTTGTGCGGCTCGCGCAGGTAGATGTTCGCCAGCACGCCGTTATCCGGCGCGATGAAGAATTGCCCGGCGGCCTCCATCAGGATGGGCCGCCGCGCCGTGCCCACGCCGGGATCGACCACCACCACGTGCACGGTCTTCTTCGGAAACGTGCGGCAGGCCTGCGCGATGACATACGCGCCCTCAGCGATCTCGTACGGTGTAATCAGGTGAGTGATGTCGATGATCTGCGCGCGCGGGCAGATGCCGAGAATGACGCCTTTCATGGCGCCGACATAATGATCGGAAAGGCCGAAATCGGTGGTCAGAGTGATGATGGGCGGCATTGTTAAAATCAGAGTGAGTGCAGCACTTCTATTTCGACCATAACGCCACCACACCTCTTGCTCCGGAAGCCCTGGAGACGATGGTGGCGTGTCTCGGTCAAGTGTATGGTAACGCCTCGAGCATTCATTATTTCGGGCAGGCGGCCAAGCAGCGCATGGAAGCGGCGCGCCGGCAGGTGGCGGCGCTCGTGGGCTGCCGGCCCGCGGAGCTGATCTTCACCGGGGGCGGGACCGAAGCAGACAACCTGGCGGTTCTGGGCGCGGTGCGGGCTGCCGGGCGGCCGGCGCACGTGGTCACGACGGCGATCGAGCATCCGGCGGTTCTGGGCGCGTGTGCTCAACTGGAGCGGGAAGGCCACGCGGTGACGCGCGTGCCCGTGCCGGCGAGCGGCATTGTGGACCCCGATGCGATCCGGCGGGCGCTGCGGCCCGAGACGGCGCTGGTTTCGGTGATGCACGCCAACAACGAACTGGGAACCGTGCAGCCGATCGCCGAGATCGCGCGCATCGCGCACGAGGCCGGTGTGCCGGTGCACTCGGACGGCGTGCAGGCGCTGGGAAAAATCCCGGTGGATGTCGAAGCGCTGGGCGTCGACCTGTACTCCGTGAGCGCGCACAAGGTGTATGCGCCGAAGGGCGTGGGCGCTCTCTACATGCGCAAAGGAACGAATCTCACGCCGCTCGCGTTCGGCGGCCACCATGAGCGCGACCGGCGGCCAGGGACGGAGAACGTTCCGGGAATCGCCGGTTTCGGAGCGGCGGCGGAGGTGGCCGGCGCGCGTCTGGCGGAAGACGCCGGGCGGATCGGCGGGCTGCGCGACCGCCTGGAGAACGCGATCCTCGATCGAATTCCGGGGACCGGCATCAACGGCTCGCCCGCCGGGCGCACGCCCAACACGAGCAACGTTTATTTCGACGGCATCGACGGCGAGGCGCTGACGATCGCGCTCGACCTGCGGGGCTTCGCGGTTTCGACCGGCGCCGCGTGCTCTTCGGGTGCCATCGCGCCCTCGCACGTCCTGACGGCGATCGGTTTGAGCGCGGATCGCGCGCGCGCCAGCATGCGATTTTCGCTGGGCCGCTCGAATACCGACGAGCAGGTGAATGCCCTGGCCGAGGCGCTCTGCGAAGCCGTGGCGCATCTGCGCCGGATTTCCGTGCATGCCTGATTCCACCCCCATCGCCGTCGCCATGAGCGGCGGCGTCGACAGTTCGACCGTTGCAGCGATGCTGGCGCGGCAGGGCCATGCCGTGGTCGGCCTGACGATGCAGTTGTGGAACCAGCGGCGCCTGCCGGAGCTGACGGCCGAGGGCGGCGCTTCGGTCGGGGCCGGCCGCTGCTGCTCGCTCGATGACGTCTACGATGCGCGGCGCGTGGCGGAGCAGATCGGCATCCCGTACTACGTCGTGAACTTCGAGCGGCAGTTCGAGGATCAGGTGGTGAAGCCGTTCGTCGCGGAATACCTCGCGGGACGCACGCCGATCCCGTGCACGCTTTGCAACAACTACATCAAGTTCGACCGCTTCCTCGAGATGGCGGACGTGGTCGGCGCGCGGCAGATCGCCACGGGTCATTATGCGCGCATCCGCTACGACGCGGCGGCCGGCCGCTATCAGTTGTTGCGCGGCCGGGATCCCGCGAAGGACCAGACCTATTTCCTGTTCGGCCTGACGCAGGCGCAGCTGGCACGGACGCTGTTTCCCTTGGGCGAGCTGACGAAGCCCGAGGTGCGCGAACTGGCGGCCTCGATGGGTCTCGCGGTGGCGGCCAAGGGCGATAGCCAGGAAATCTGCTTCGTGCCGAACGGCGACTACGCGGCCTTTCTGAACGCGTACCTGAAAGAGACGGGCGTGCCTCCGGCCGAGACCCGCGGCGAGATCGTGACCACGGACGGCCGGCGCCTGGGCGCGCACGAAGGCGTGCATCACTTCACGGTCGGGCAGCGGCGCGGGCTCGGCATCGCGGCGGGCGAGCCGCTGTACGTGATCGCGACTGAGCCCGCGACGCAGCGCGTCATCGTGGGCGGCAATGACGAACTGCTGCGGCATCGCTTCGTCGCGCGCGAGGTCAACTGGATTTCGATCCCGGAGCCCGCTTCTCCGATGCGCGCGCAGGTGAAGATCCGGAACAAGCACGCCGGCGCGGCCGCAACCATAGCGCGAGCCCCTGGCCTGCTCGACGGTGTGGAAGTAATCTTCGACGAGCCGCAGCGGGCGGTTACGCCAGGTCAGGCCGCGGTTTTCTACGACGGCGACCTGGTGCTCGGCGGTGGCTGGATCGAATAGCCGAATATCAAGCTTCCGAGCTGCGCTGCCAAGTCGCCTGCGCGACACAGACCGCCGTTGCGAGACAGAGAAGACCCGCGATGCCAGCCCGCATAGTTCCTCCTTCGCTCCGATGGATTGTACCCCGTGAGCGGCCGGCCACAAACGGCGACCCTGAATGTCTGCCCGGCCGATTGCGTCCACGAATCGGCGTTGTCTGCCGTCTTAACTAAAGGCCGAGGTATGCGATGAACCGGGCAGCCGTGATCCTTTGCGTGAGCGCTCTGGCCTATGGACAGCCGCGCTTCGAGGTGGCCACCATCAAGCCGGTCAGCGACACGACGGGCTCTTCGGGTATCTACACCGGCCACGGCAACATGAAAGCCGAGAACGTGACGCTGAAGCGCCGCATCATCGGAGCGTACGGCGTCGGGCCGAACCAGGTTGTTGGCGGTCCGGACTGGCTGGATACCGACCGGTTCAACATCGTGGCCAAATCCGGGCAGGACATCAACGACGACGAGGTGCTGAACCGCATGGTGCAGGCGCTGTTGGCCGAGCGCTTCGGCCTGGTGCTGCACCGGGAATCGCGGACCATGCCGGCGTACGTCCTGGAGGTGGCGAAGGGCGGTCCGAAGATGGAGAAGAGCACGGGCAAGCGCTCGAATTCCACGACCACCGGCAACAACAGCCGCGGCATCCTCAAAGCGACCGATACCGGGATGGAGCTTTTGGCGCAGTTGCTGGCGCGGGCGCTCGACATGCCGGTGATCGACCGGACCGGGCTCGACGGGGTTTACAACTTCACGCTGCAGTGGACGCCGGAGAGCGCGCAATCGCGCCCCGATGCCGGGCCGTCGATCTTCACAGCCATTCAGGAGCAGCTCGGGCTGCGGCTGCGGGCGGAGAAGACGGCGGTGCCGGTGCTCGTGATCGACCGGGCGGAGCGGCCGGCGGAGAATTAGCGCGCGGATTCTCATTAGCCGTGCTCTACACGAACTTCGTGTTACACTGAAATCGTGTTAAAGAACGTCACCGTCACTCTCGAGGAGGAGGCGCTGCGGTGGGCCCGCAGGCAGGCCGCCGAAAAGAATACATCCGTCTCCAAGCTGCTCGGCCACATGATTGAGGACGAGATGCGGCGCACCGACGAGTACTGGAAGGCATACGAGCGGTGGAAAAAGATTAAGCCCATACGCGGCTTCGATGCCTCCAAACGAGCGAAGCGGGATGAACTCTATGACCGGTGACGAACCGGTCTTTGTCGATACGAACGTCCTGCTCTACACTCTCGACACGACGGACCGAAGCCGGGCGGCTGCAGCTTCGCGCTGGATGGACATTCTGTGGAGTTCTGGCCGCGGCTGCCTGAGCTGGCAGGTGCTCAACGAATTCTACGCCAACGCCGTCCGCAAGCTGAAGACTCCTGAACGTACCGCCCGCTCCGTTATCGAAACCCTGGCGGCTTGGGAGATGGCCCATTTCAGCCTGCCGCTCGCGCGGCGTGCATGGAGGTGGTGCGACGCCGCCGGCCTATCATACTGGGATGCCCTGATTCTGGCTGCCGCCGAGGATCGCGGCTGCCGCTGGCTGCTCTCGGAGGATTTCCAGCACGGCCGGACGTACGGCTCCGTTCGCGCGATCAACCCCTTTCAGACCGATCCAGCCTCGTTCTCCACTGCGGTTCCCTTTTGACCTGCCGGTCGCGGTGTGTTAATCCTGGAAGAGTTCCGAGGTGCCCCGGCTTTCGGGGTGAAAAGGGAAGCGGGTGAGAATCCCGCACGGTCGCGCCACTGTGAGCAGCGAGCGGGCCGGCTACAAAAACCACTGTTCCCGCGGGAATGGGAAGGTTGCCGGTATCGCGATGACCTGTGAGTCAGGAGACCTGCCTCGGTAAATGAGCTTGCACCGCGCTTCGCTCGAAAGCGGATGGTGACGGGCGGCCGGGAGTTCTCCCGCGCTGCCGCTTCATCGATTCCATTTTCAGACAGCGTCGGGCAGGCGGATTGGGAGGCGCGTTACCTCGTCTATGCTCACGCTTGTTACCGGCGGCGCCCGCAGTGGAAAAAGCCGCTTTGCCGAAAACCTCGGCCGCGAAGCTTCGCGGCCCGTCTACATCGCCACGGCGCGTCCGGAAGACGCCGAAATGGCGGCCCGCATCGCCCGGCACCGCCAGGATCGCCCGGCGCACTGGGTTACCGTCGAAGAGCCGCTCGAAATCGCCGCCGCTCTCGAGTCTCAAGCCCACGGCAGCGATTTCCTGCTCCTCGATTGCCTCACGCTGTGGTTAAGCAATCTCTGTGCGGCGCACGCGCAGGAAGGCGATTGCCTGGAATCCGCCGCCCGCGCCGAAATTGCACGCCTGGCGCTCGCCTCGGCTGGCACTCACCTTGTCCTCGTGACGAACGAAGTCGGGTCCGGCATCGTTCCCGAATCCCGCATCGCACGCCTCTTCCGCGACCTGCAAGGCCGCGTGAACCAGGAGGCCGCGCGCGCCGCGGACTCCGTCTGGCTCCTGGTGGCCGGTATCCCGGTCGCGATCAAGGGAGGCCGCGCGTGATCCGCAAATCCCTCCTCATGATTCTGCTCGCGGCCGCCGCGAGCGCAGCGGGCCTGTCCGTCCGCATCGTCGACACCCAGGGCCGCGCGATCCCGGGCGCCACCGTGTCTTTGATCTCCCGCGGCGGCGAGAGCAAGACGCTCACCGCCGATGCGGAAGGTGGGTGCGAGTTCCTGCAGGCCGCCGATGGCGATTATTTCGTCCAGGCTGGGGCCCCCGGGTTCGCTGCTTCCGCGCCACGCGCGGTTCGATTACCTACTGGGGACGATGCGGCGATGGTGATTTCGCTCGGCCTCGCCCAGGTTCGCAGCGAGGTCGTGGTGACCGCTTCCGGTACGCCGCAGTCGACCGACGAAGTCTCGAAGGCCCTTACCGTAGTCGACCGCGGCGCGATGGAGTTGCGCGCCGATCCCACCGTCGCCGACGCCCTGCTGGACGTCCCCGGCCTCTCCGTGCAGCAGCTCGGCGGGCCGCTCTCCACGACCTACTTCAAGACGCGCGGCCTTCGCGACACCGACACCGCAGTCCTGGTCGATGGCCTGCGCCTCCGCGACGCCGCCGGCACGCAGGCCGATGCCTCCGGCCTCCTCCAGGATCTCGTTCTCGCGGATACCGGCCGCATCGAAGTGCTGCGCGGCGCGGGCTCCTCCCTTTATGGAACGGACGCCATCGGGGGCGTCGTCAACATCGTCACCGGCGAAGGCGGCGGCCGCACGCGCGGTTCGGTTTCACTCGATGGCGGCTCGCTCGGCCAGGCGCGCGCGACCGCCCGCCTCGCTGGCGGCCTGGGCAGCCGGATCGATTACAGCCTCGGCCTGACTCACTGGAACATCACCCGCGGCATCGATGACGACAGTCCCGCCCGCAACACCAGCGGCCAGGGGCAGATCCTGTGGCGGCTTTCGGCAATCGCGTCGCTATCCGCGCGCATTTACGCCGGCGACAGCTTTGGATTCCTGCGCCTCAGCCCCATCGCGGTCGGCAACCTGCCCGCGAGCGGCGTGGTCAACGCCATCGCCGTTCCGCTCTCGCAACTGCATCTTTACGAATCCGGCGCGCTGTCCGACCCGCCCGCGCCGGGAAATTCCACCTTCCTGCCCGATCAATTCGACCCCGACAGCACGCGCACCGGCAAGTACTTCACCGGCGCACTCACGTTCCGCCTGCGCCCCTCCGAGCGTCTCGGCTTCACCGCGCAATACCAGAATGTCCGCAGCACGCGCGATTACGGCGACGGCCCCGCCGGGCCCGGCTACCAGCCCACCGGGACCAGCCTTTCCGATTACCTCGGCCGCATCCAGACCGCCAACGCCCGCATCGATTATTCGCCCTGGCGCAGCCAGCACTGGAATGCCGGCTACGAATTCGAGGACGAGGATTTCCGCAACCGCCTCACGCCGCCCGCGCCCGCCGCACCGTTCTACAGCGACGTCAGCCAGCGCTCGAACGCGATCTTCGCGCAGGATCAGGTGCACCTGGCGGGTGACCGGCTGCAGCTCTCGTTCGGCTACCGCGCGCAATTCTTCACGCTTGCCGCGCCGTACTTCCAGCCGGCCGCCGGCGCACCCTTCACCGGCCGCACCTTCGCAGCGCCGCCGACCGCGCAGACTGGCGACATATCGGCTGCCTATACTCTTCGCCGTACCGGCACGAAGATCCGCGCGCATGCCGGCCGCGGCTACCGCGCACCGTCGCTATTCGAGCGCTTCGGGACCTACTTCGATGGCGCCGCTTACACGCTGTACGGCGATCCCGGCCTGCGTCCCGACCGCTCCAACTCGATCGACGGCGGCATCGACCAGCGCCTCTGGAATTCGCGTGCGCAGCTTTCCGCGACGTACTTCTTCACGCGCCTGAACGAGGTCATCATCTTCGATTACTCCGGCGGCATCAATCCTTCGACCGACCCGCTCGGGCGCTACGCCGGCTACCGCAACACCGGCGGCGGCCTGGCGCGCGGCGTCGAGCTCTCGGCAAACGTCGCCGCCACACGCCGCGTACAATTCACCGCTGCCTACACCTACACGGATTCGCGCCAGCAGACGCCGGTCGTCCCCGGCGTGTGGGAGAGCCTTGACTCCCCGCGGCATCAATATTCCGCCTTCGCGACCGCGCGCCTTACAGACCGGCTCACCGCGGTCCTCCGCTACATCGGGACCGGCGATTACCTCGGCTCCGTTTACGGCTATGCGTTCCGTTTCTCCGGCGCGCAGCGGGCCCAGGCCATGCTCAGCTACCGGCGTCCGCTGGCCGAATTCCGTGCCGTGCGATTCTACGGAAAGGTGGACAACATGTTCAACCAGACCTACTATCAGGACGGTTTCCGCACCCCTGGCGCCACGTTCGTGACCGGCATGCAGTTCGAGTTTTGAAGATGAAACGTGCGGCGCTGCCGGTCATCTCGCTGGCCCTGGCCTTCGCGGCGGCGCCGCATCGCATCGTCTGCCTCTCCCCTAGCCTCACCGAAATCCTCTACGGCATCGGCGCATTCCCGGAGGTCGTGGGCGTGTCCGATTACGCCACGTATCCGCCCGAAGCCGCGAAGCTTCCGAGCGTGGGCGGATGGGCCACGCCGGATCTCGAAAAGCTCGTTGCGCTCCGCCCCGGCCTGGTCGTACTCGATGACGCGCAGGCGCCGCTCTTCCAGGACAAGCTGCGCGCCCTCGGCTTTCACTTATTGGTCGTGCCCAGCCATAACATCGCGGAGGTTTACGCCGCAATGGAGACGCTCGGGCGCGCCACCGGCCATGAAGGCGGCGCCGCGCGCCTGGCCAACGAGACGCGCGAAGGGCTCGCGCGCGTCGCGAAACGTACGGCGCCGTTACCGAGGGTGAGCGTCGTCCTGATCGTGGACCGCACGCCGGGCACGCTCCAGAACCTCTACACGGTGACGAAGGGCGGATATCTGGCCGAGCTGATCGAGATCGCCGGCGGACGCATCGCTGCGGCTCCGGCCAGCATCGGCTATTCCCGTCTCAGCAAGGAGGACCTGCTTGCCATCGACCCGGACGTCATCCTGGACTTCAACCACGGCCCGACTGGCACGTTTTCCGGCAACCCGCTCGATGCCTGGCGCGAAATGCCGGAACTGAAGGCCGTGCGAACGCATCGCGTCTACAGTGTCACCGAAGAGTACGTTCCGCACGCTTCGCAGCGAATGGTGCTGACGGCCGAACTGTTCGCCCGGCTGCTGCACCCGGAGGCCAAATGACGCCCGGGAATGTGAAGCCGCTGCTCGAAGCCCGCGGCCTTTCGTATGCTTACGCGGACGGCCCTCCCGTGGTGCGCGGCGTCAGCGTCGCCGCCCCGCGGGCTTCGCTCACCGCCATCATCGGCGCCAACGGCTCCGGCAAATCGACGTTGATTCGCATGCTTGCCGGCCTGTTCCAGCCCGCCGCCGGAGAAGTTCTGCTGGATGAGCGCCCGCTCGCCGGCTGGCCGCCCCGTTCGCGGGCGCGCGAAATCGCCTACATGCCCCAGACCGCTACCGCGGCGTTTCCGTTTCCGGCGCTGGACGTCGTGCTCAGCGGCCGCACACCGCACCTTCCGCGCTTCCAGCTCGAAGGGGCGCGCGACCGCGAGATCGCCATGGAGGCGCTCGAAGCCGCCGGCGCGGCGCATCTGGCGGCGCGGCCCGTTACCGCCCTTTCCGCCGGCGAGCGCCAGATGGTGTCGCTCGCGCGCGCACTGGCCCAGCAGCCCCGCGTGTTGCTGCTCGATGAACCGTCCTCGGCGCTCGACCTGAAACACCGCGCCGCCCTGATGCGCGCTCTGGCCCGCCTGCGCGACGAACGCGGCCTCGCCATCGTCATGATCACCCACGACCTGCAGCTCACGGGCTCGCTGTTCGACCGCATCCTCGCCCTCCGCGCCGGCGAACCCGCCGCGTACGGCCGTCCTGAAGAGGTGCTCCGCAGCGAACTGCTGGCGGAGATTTACGGCGAGCCGAACGTTCGCGCGCAACGCATCGGTTCGCAAACCCTGGTATGGATCGAAGCCTGAAATCGACGCCAGCGCCGTTGGGGCGGCGGCTCGCTGCGAGCCTCACCGTGCTGACTCTCGTGCTCTTTGCCGCCGTGGCCGTGGCCCTGCTCGCCGGACGGCAGCGCATCGACTTCTCTGCGGTCCTCTCCGACCCCTTCTCCCGCGCGCTCTTCTTCCGCCTCCGGCTGCCGCGCGTGCTGATGGGCGTTCTCATCGGCGCGTCGCTTTCGGTAACCGGCGCGTCGCTGCAGGCCCTTTTCCGCAACCCGCTGGCCGATCCCTTCACGCTGGGCGTGAGCGGCGGCGGCGCGCTCGGCGCGAGCATCGCCCTGGCGCTCGGCTGGAGCGCCCACATTTTCGGGGTTCCCATTCTGTTCGCCGCCGGGTTCGCCGGCGCTCTCGGAGCGGTCGTGCTGGTTCGGCTCATCGCCCGCACAGGCGCCGTGATGCTGCCCGGCGCGCTGCTGCTTTCGGGGGTCGTGGTCAACCTCGTGTCCGCCGCCGCCGTGCTCACCATCCAATACGTCGCCGACCCCAATAGCGCCCTGCGCATCCTGCACTGGATGATCGGCAGCCTGGACGTCGTCGGTCTCGCCCCCATCTGGCAGATGCTGGCCGTGCTCGCGCCGGCGTGGATCGCGCTGCTCGCTTTTTCACGCGACCTGCACCTGATCGCGATCGACGACGAGACCGCCGCCACGCTCGGCGTCGACGTCCGCCGCTCGGAAACCGCCGTTCACCTGCTCTGCGCGCTGATCGTCGGGATCACCGTCGCGGTGGGCGGCGCGATCGGCTTCGTCGGCCTCATCGTGCCGCACGCCGTCCGCCTGCTGTTCGGCGAGGACCTGCGCATCGTGCTCCCCGGCTCGCTGCTGCTCGGCGCGGCATTCCTCGTGCTCGCCGACGCCCTGGCGCGCGTGGTTCTGCCCTCGGGCGAGCTGCCCGTCGGCGCACTGACCGGACTGCTCGGCGGCCCGGCATTTCTCTGGCTGCTGCGAAAACGCCAGCAGGATGCGGTAATTTAGGGTTCACATGACCGGTCCGCGCCGCATCGTCTGCCTCACGGAGGAAACCACCGAAACCCTCTACCTCCTCGGCGAACAGGACCGCATCGTGGGAGTCTCCGGCTTCACCTGCCGCCCGCCGGAAGCGCGCCAAAAGCCGCGAATTTCCGCGTTCACCTCCGCAAAAATCGACAAAATTGCCGCACTTCGCCCCGATCTGGTTCTCGGCTTTTCCAATCTCCAGGCCGAAATCGCGCGCGAGCTCATCCAGGCCGGACTCAACGTGATGGTCTTCAACCAGCGCTCGGTCGAGGAAATCTTCGAAATGATCCTGATGCTCTCCCGCATGGTCGGGGCCGAACGGGCCGGCGTCGAATTAGCCGATCGTCTGCGCCGCGGCCTCGACGGCATCGCCGAATCCGCGGCGCGTTTTCCGCGCCGCCCGCGCGTGTTCTTCGAGGAATGGATGGAGCCGATCATCAGCGGCATCCGCTGGGTCGATGAGCTGATCGAGATCGCGGGCGGCGAACCCGTCTTCCCGCACCTGCGCGCGCAGCACGCCGCGGGAGGCCGCATCGTCGAGCCGGCGGCCGTGCTCGCGGCGAGGCCGGATGTCATTCTCGCCTCCTGGTGCGGCCGCAAGGTGAATCCGGAGCAGATCCGCGCCCGCCCCGGCTGGGCGGATTTCCGTCACGTGTACGAGATCAAGTCCACGTACATCCTGCAGCCCGGCCCGGCCGCGCTCACCGATGGCATCCGCCAGGTGCACACCGTGCTCGCGCGGGTTGCCGGCGCGGAGGTGGCCGCATGAGCGACTTCACGGCCGCGGAGCGGCGCGCCGTCTATCGCGCGATTTACGAGCGCCGCGATATCCGCGCGCAGTTTCTCCCGGCGCCGCTCGCGCCCGGCGTGCTCGGCCGCATTCTCGACGCCGCGCACCACGGGCCTTCGGTCGGCTTCATGCAACCATGGGATTTCATCGTGATCGAAGACCTCGCGGTGCGCCGCGCCATCCACGACTGTTTCCGCGAAGCCAACCGCCAGGCCGCCGCCCGCTATGAAGGCGAGCGCCGCGCCGCTTATGAGCGCCTCAAGCTCGAAGGCATCCTGGAGGCGCCGGTCAACCTCTGCGTCACCTGCGACCGCGAGCGTCCCCGCGGCGCGGGCCTCGGCCGCCAGACCGACCCTTCAACGGATCTCTACTCGACCGTCTGCGCGGTCCAAAACCTGTGGCTCGCCGCGCGCGCCGAATCG
>DATGMB010000190.1:0-28262 GCA_035293845.1 Bryobacteraceae bacterium | reverse complement strand
GCGTACCCGGCCGCAATCCCAGAACCCAATTTCCCCCGCGCGCGTCTAAAAAGTTGTAGATCTGTATAATGGATCAAGGCCCCCGGAGCTTCCAAAAACCCATATGAGTAGCCGTTTGAAATATTTAGTCGTGAGTTCCTCCACGTGTCTCACGCTTCTGCTCCTGGTCGGGAGTGTGCTTTCCAAGGGCGCTTCCAACGACGACACCCTCAAGCACATCGGCGTCTTCAGCGACGTCGTGTCCCATATCAAAAGCGAATACGTCGAAGAACCCGACATGAAGAGCGTCACGCTGGGCGCTCTCAACGGGCTGCTCGAAGCGGTCGACCCGTTCGCCAGCTATCTGAACGCGGACCAGTACCGCGAGTATCTGAAGAACAAGGACGCCAACCGCCCCTCGGTCGGCCTGATCCTTTCGAAGAAGTTCGGGTATGTGGGCGTGGTCGGGACGGTCCCCGGGTCCCCCGCGGCGAAGGCCGGCCTCTCCACGGGCGACATGATCGAAAGCATCAAGGGCATTGGCACGCGCGATATGCCGCTCGCCTACGCCAGCCTGCTGCTCGAAGGTCCGGCGGGCAGCACGGTCGATCTCAGCGTCGTCCGCGTGCGCCGGCCAGACCCGCAGACGATCAAGCTGACACGCGCCAACCTGGTGCTGCCGCCGGTCGATAGCCACATGCTGGCCAACAATGTCGGCTACATCAACATCGACGCCATTTCGCCGGCGCAGGTCAAAGAAGTCGCGCAGGCGGTCGAGAAGCTGCAAAAGGATGGCGCGCAGAAGCTCATCGTCGATGTGCGCAGTTGCTCGGTCGGCAACCCCGAAGACGGCATTGCGCTGGCGAATCTGTTCCTGAAATCCGGCCGCATCGGCTACCTGCAGGGGCAGCGCGTAGCGCGCCAGAACTTCGATGCCGATCCGGCCAAGGCGATCACCAGCCTGCCGGTTGCGGTCCTCACGAACCGCGGCACCGCCGGCGCCGCCGAGATTCTCGCCGCAGCCATCCAGGACAACAAGCGCGGCAAGGTGGTCGGCGAAACGACGTACGGCGACGCGGCGCTGCGCAAGGCCATCACGATGGATGACGGCAGCGCGATCATCCTCTCCGTTGCCAAGTATTACTCGCCGGACGGCAAAGCGATTCAGGACGCTCGCGTGACGCCCGCCACCGTAGTGAACGAACCGGAAGCTCAGGTCGAGTTGGATGACAACGGCGAGCCGTTGCCGGAGACGGCGGCGCCGGCGGAAAAGCAGAAGCTGGAAGACGATCCGGTGGTGAAGAAAGCGATCGAGGTGCTGAAGTAACGCAGGCCTATGGTCTGCGCGGCAAGGGCCGGGCGCCAAGCCCGGCCCGTCGCGTTTAGAGGGTCTTCAAATACGCGATCAGATCCGCCTTCTCCTGATCGCTCAGCACGTCCTTATAAGACGGCATCCCGTTGCCGCCCTCGTTGATCTTCTCCAGCACGTTGGCCTCGGTGGGCTTCTTGCCGTTCGACGTCAGCTTGTCCTTCTTGAACAGCCCCTTGAGCCCCGGACCCATCTTTTTCTCGTCGCTATCCGCGTTGTGGCAGACCGCGCACTGCTCGAACACTTCCTTCCCCTTGGCGGCATCCGCTTTCGGCGCGGCGGCGAGCTGCTGCACGCTCCCCATCAGGCCGGCGGCCAGTGCGGCGCCGATCGCAATCGTTCGCAGTTGGTGCATGGTTTCTATATTAACAACGTGCGCCGCCGAAGGTTCGGGCGCCCGCGTTACTTCTTGGGCGCTGCATTGTCCTTCTCGATCCGTTCGATGGTCACGCTGATCAGTTTGACGGGCTCGACCGGCTTCTCCTGGGCCGATGGCATGCGGGAGATCTTCGAAACCACGTCGAGGCCGTCCACCACGACGCCGAAAATCGTGTACTTGCCGGTCCATTGCGGCTCCGGGTTGGCGGTGAAGAAAAACTGGCAGCCGCCCGAATCCGGCGCGCCGGTATTCGCCATGGCCAGCTTGCCGGCGCGGTCGAAGCGCAGGCCGGGCAGGATCTCGTCCGGAACGTGCACGCCGCAGTTGTGCGTGCCCTTGCCGGTCGGGTCGCCCGCCTGGATGATCTCGCCCGGGACGACGCGGTGGAACGTGATGCCATCGTAGAGCGGCCGCTTCACCCATTTGTGCGTCACGGGATCGGCCCACGCCTTGGTCCCCTGCGCGAGCGCCACGAAATTCTTCACAGTGGCGGGCGTGTCTTTCTCATAAAGCCGCGCCATGATATCGCCTTCGGAGGTATGGAAAACGGCGTACAGGCCCGGCACTACGCGCGGCTGGGCGGCCGCCGCGGCCAGCGCCAGAAGCGGTATCAAAATCAAGGATTTCATGGGGTTTCCTCATAGTATAATCGGGCCTGATGAAAGCCTTGTTCACGATCCTCCTCTCCGGCGCCGCGCTGCTGGCCCAGACGCCGGCCCCGAAGACGGCTGCCAAGACCGCGCCCAAGACCACAGCACGGCCCAATCCGCTGCTCAATCCGGCGGCCCTGACGCGCCGCGCTCCGGATCTCTACCGCGTCAAGTTCGCCACCACGGCAGGCGATTTCACGGTGGAAGTGCACCGCGATTGGGCACCCCTCGGCGCCGACCGTTTCTACAATCTGGTGCGCAACGGCTTCTTCACGCAGGAGACGTTCTTCCGCGTAGTGCCGAACTTCATCGTGCAGTTCGGGCTTTCGGGCAACCCAGCGATCAATCACGCCTGGGAGCACGCCAACATCAAGGACGACCCGGTTACGCAGCACAATGCGCGCGGCACCGTGGTTTTCGCCAAGACGCCCGCGCCAAACTCCCGCACCACTCAGCTCTTCATCAACCTGAGGGACAACACCAGTAGCCTCAATCCGCCGGCCCAACAGGGTTTCGCGCCGTTCGGCACCGTCACCGAAGGCATGGAAAACGTGGACAAGATCTTCCCCGGCTACGGCGAGCGGCCGGACCAAGGCTCGATCCAGGAGAAAGGCGACGCCTACCTGAAGCCGAATTTCCCCAACCTGACCCGGATCACTTCGGCCACCATCATCTTCCCCGAGCCTGCCGCGCCGGCCGCGAAGAAGGCGGCGCCGGCCACCAAGAAGTAGGAAACGCCCGCGGCGCCGAGCGGGCGACGGCCCTCACTCTCCGTGCCGCCAGTTCCTCCATTCGGTGCGGCATCGAACGGAATCGAAACCGGGAACCGGCAAGAATGGAGGACGGAGGCGTGAGACATGAAAGCGACGTGGTTGGTTCTGGCGCTTGCGGCGCCCCTGATGGCAGCCGATGTCACCGGCGCCTGGTCCGGCAAGATCGTGGTCACCGATCCCTCGAGCGGCGAACAGATCGATACCCAGGTGCAGGCCCAGTTCGATCAGAAGGCCGAGGGGATCTCGGGTAAGATCGGACGCGTGCACGATCAGGATCTGGAGCAGATTCGAAACGCGAAGTTGGATGGCAAGACGCTCGTCTTCGAGGTGCAGCCGCCGGAGGCTACCAGTCCGATGAAGTTCAACCTGGTGATCGTGAGCGATGATCGCATCGAAGGCGATATGAAGGGCGCCATCGATTCGGGCAACATCTCCGGCAAGGTGGTTCTGACCCGCGCCGCGGCAGGCGCACCGAAATAGCCGGGCTTCCTGGTAGGGGCCGGGCAGGCCCGGCCCGAGGCCGCTAATTCTTCCCCAACTCTGCCTGCAACTGCCGGTAGGCCGCCTCGTCGTAATTGGTCTTGAGCCGCTCCCGGCCCTGCGCTTTCGGCTCGCCCGCCCGCGGACCCTCCCGCCGGACGGCGCGCTCCAGCAGCGCCGCCGCTTCCTGATCGTTCGCATTGCGCGCCAGCACGGCACGGAAACTCTCCTCGGCCGCGGCGAACTGGCCGGCCCGCCACTGGGCGTAGCCGAGATTGAAGTGGTAATCGGGGTCGGCGCTATCGCCTTCGAGCGCCTTCTGGAAGCTGGCGGCGGCATCGGCGGCGCGGTTGAGGCGGTCCTGGGCCGCGCCGAGGTTGTTGAAGACCTCGTTCAGCGGCATCCGGCCCGCGACCAGTTGGAACGCCCGCACGGCGCCTTCGAAATCGCCGTCGTGGTAGCGGCACAGGCCGAGAAAGAACTGCGCTTCCAGGTAATGCGGGTCGGTCTCGGTCACGCCCGCGAACCATTCCCCGGCGGCCTTGTATTCCTTCTTCTCCCAGTAGCTCTTGCCGAGCTCGAAGCGGGGCGGGGAATAGTGCTCGTCGAGCCGCGCCGCCTGCGTGAAGAGCCGGCGCCGCTGCTCGGGCGAGGAGGAAAGCAGGCCGCGGATGTAATTCTCTACCGCATCGATGCGCACCGGCGGACGCGCCTTGAGGAACCCGTCCTCGGGCGGGACCGTTCGCGGCTCGAGCGCCGCCAGCGTCTGCCAGCCCAGCCGCACTTCGAGCGCCGCCAGATCCTCCAGCGCGCCGGTCACGCCGTAGACCTGTCCCTGCCGCGTGTGCCGGAGGTCGAGGATGCGCGCGCTGATGCGCAGCGACCCTTTCGATTGCGACCCCGCCTCGGCCGGCGGCAGCAGTTCGTACCAGCCGTAAACCACGTTGGAGGCGTCCAGCGATTCCCCGATCTTCAGAATCGAGGCGTGCGTCAGCTCCGCGCCGGGGCGCAGCGAAAGGCGGCGGTAGGCTTCCAGGCGATCCGAGCGGTCGAGGGCCAGCAGGCCTTCGGAGGCGAGCGAATCGTGTACGGTCTTGGCGATGCTCTCCCCGATCCAATCCAGGTTCGCGTTTCCGGTATGGTTGAAGAAGGGCAGCACGAGCGTCGTTTCCGCGCCCGCCAGGCCGCAAAAAGACACCAGAAGGACAGCCAGGGCTGCGAATGACTGCATTGTTCTTAGTGTAACAGCCGTGCCGCACACTGCTCCGCGCACGGCGATGGCGTTCCACCGTGCCCCGGCGTACAATGGCAGTAAGGAAAACGCTTCGGGAACCCTATGGAGAAGAAGAAGAAGGAGAAGGCCGACGCGGTCGAGCAGGCCGCTCTGACGAGCGTCGGCGCGGGCGTGGGCGGCGCGGGCGGCGCCACGTTCGGCGTGCTGGAATTGGCCGCGCAGCAGGGCAGCGTCACGCCGCTTTCGGCCGGGATGGTGATCGGCGCGGGCGCGGTGGTCGGCGGGCTCGCGTTTTTCTACGGTTACCGCGCGTGGCGGCGCTTAAAGCAGCCGAAGGGCTGAGCGGCCGGAGGATGGACAGCGCGCCAATCGAAATCGAGATTCGATACCAGGATGGCGTGAGTTTCGAAGCGACCGCGCGCGGCCATCGCGTGGTCAGCGACCAGCCGCCAGACAATGGCGGCGCCGATTCCGGGATGACGCCGCCGGAGCTTTTGCTCGCCTCGCTCGGGACCTGCACCGCCTACTACGCTCTCGAATACCTCACCGCGCGCGGCCTGCCATCCGGCGGATTGAAGGCGCGGGTTGCCGCCGAAAAGGTGCGCCCGCCCGCGCGGCTGGGCCGGTTCCGCATCGAGCTGACCGTTCCGGAACTCGATGCGCAGCACCGGGAAGGCGTCCTGCGCGCCGCCAAAGCATGCCTGATTCACCGCACGCTGACGCACGAGCCTGAGATCGAGCTGGTTCTGACCGCGCCGCTCACGGCGTAACGGCTGGCGCAGGCCAATGGGCCGCGCCCCGTCTGGCCAGCTCAGGCGGCCGGCATGGACACCGCGTTACCCCGATCTCCGCGCATTATGCGCGGCGCAAGCAAACCGTTGCTTCAAATCAAAGGACTTATATCCGGGTAGTGGCGCATGATGCGCGGCCGGCCTTTAATTCGCGCGCGGATAGTGGCCGAGCGCGGTCTGCCCTCAACGAGCCTCTAACGGTCTAGCCTCTCCGCCGGCTGCCTCCGCCCGGCCCGGCCGGCCAGACCAGCTCAGCCACGCGAGCGACGCGATCGCCGCCAGCATAATCCCCATCCGCGCGGCCGCATCCCGCACGCCGCCGAACCATTCGCCGAGGCCCAGCACCCCAGCCGCCACCAGGATCAGCCGGCCCGCCTCCAGCATGCGGAAGACGCGGCGGTTTTCAAGCAGCCCGCCGAGCGCGACCAGGCTCGCCAGCAGGAACAGGTAGTACGCGACGGAGACCGCCACCGGCTGTTTGGCCAGTTCTGCCAGCCAGTGGCTGTGCGCCGCCATGAGGAGCGCGAACTGCGCCAGCACGTAGAGGCTTAGTGTGGTGCTCCGCGGCGGATCGTAGCGCTCGAAATCGCGGCGCGGGTCGTACGGCGGCTTGGGAAAGCGCGCGGCCACGTCCGCCGGGCGCCACCCCGGAGGCGCCCACCACACTCGCAGCTTATCCCGCCAGCGCCGCGCGTGCAGCGAATCCCGCAGCAGGATCGAGTAGTAGTGGAGGTTCGCCCACACCGGGTTCCAACTCTTTAACTGTCCGCGGACGCCGTAGATGCACGGCTCCTCGTCCAGTTCCTCCTGAAACGTGCCGAACAGGCGGTCCCAGAGGACGAACACGCCCACGTAATTGCGGTCCAGGTAAACATCGTTCTGCGCGTGATGTACGCGATGATTCGAAGGCGTCTGGATCCATCGGTCCAGCACGCCCAGCCGCCCGATCATCCGCGTATGGGGCCAGAACTGATAGAAGAGCTGGATCACCGCCACCATCAGGAAGACGCTGACCGGGACGCCGCAGAGCGCCATCGGCACGTAGAAAATCCAGTTGGTGAACGCGCCGGTGCCGGGCTGCCGCAGCGCCGTCGTGAGGTTGAACTCTTCGCTCTGATGATGCACCGAATGCGAGGCCCAGAACAGCCCGACGGTGTGCCCCAGCCGGTGCTGCCAGTAATAGCAGAAATCGTAAAGGACGAACGCGAAGACCCACACGGGCCAGGCCTTCGCGGAAAGGTGCAGGGGCGCCCGGTCGAGCATCCACCGGTAGGTCACCAGCCCGAGGAATCCGAAGAATACCCGCGTGCCGTTGCTCACCATCCCGCAGCTCAGGTTATTGATCGCGTCGGCGAAATGGTAGTAGCGGGTGCCGCGGATCGCGTCCACCGCCAGCTCGATCGCGATTAGCGCCACGAACACCGGCACCGCCAGCGAAACCGCGAGCCCGTACAGCGAATCCATGCGATCTTATTTTAGCCGTGGCTCGGGACGATGGCCTGCGCCGGCCGGAAACTCGATAAGATAATCTCTCCTATGCGCCGTCCCCCGCTTCCCCTCGCCGCCGCGCTGGCCGCAGCCGCCGCGCTCGTGGTGCTCGCCCCGCGCGATGCGACGCACGCTGCGCCCGCGCCGCGCCCCTTCTCCTCCTTCGATGCCCAGGTCAAGCCGCTCGTGGCCCGCATGACGCTCGACGAGAAAATCGGCCAGATGACCCAGCCCGAACAGGACGCCATGCGCGACCTGAGCGAGATCGAAACCTACTTCGTGGGCTCGGTCCTGAGCGGCGGCAACTCCGATCCCAAGGAAGGCAACAGCCTCCAGGCCTGGACGGATCTCTACGATCGCATCCAGCGCCACACCGCCAACACCCGCCTTCGCATCCCGGTGCTCTACGGGATCGACGCCGTGCACGGCCACAACAACGTTCTCGGTGCGGTCATCTTCCCGCATAACATCGGACTTGGCTGCACGCGCGACGCGGCGCTGGTCGAAAAGGCCGCGCGCATCACTGCCGAGGAGGTCCGCGCCACCGGCATCCAGTGGGCCTTCGCGCCTTGCGTCACCGTGCCGCAGGATATCCGCTGGGGCCGCACGTATGAAGGCTTCTCCGAAGATCCGGCCATCGTGGCCGAGCTGGGCGAAGCCGCCGTCCGCGGACTCCAGGGCCCCGATCTCGCCAATCCGCTCGCCGTGCTCGCCTGCGCCAAGCACTACATCGGCGATGGGGGCACCACCTACGGCACCGGAACCGGCCGGCAACACGGCAACGATCAGGGCGATACGCGGGTCGACGAGGCCACGCTGCGCCGCATCCACCTGCCCGGCTACATCGCCGCGATCCGCGCCGGGGTGGGCAGCATCATGCCGTCCTACAGCAGTTGGAACGGCGTCAAGTGCTCGGCCAGCCACCGGCTGCTCACTGAAATCCTCAAGCAGGAGCTCGGCTTTGAAGGGTTTCTCATTTCCGATTACAACGCCATCGACCAGATCGACCCCGATTTCAAGAAGGCCGTCGGCATCACCGTGAACGCGGGCATGGATATGGCGATGGTGCCGCGCCGCTACAAGGAATACATCGCCGATCTGAAAGAGCTGGTGCAGGAGGGCGCTGTGCCGATGTCCCGCATCGATGACGCGGTCACGCGCATTCTGCGCGTCAAGTTCGCCATGGGCCTGATGGACCCGAACCGCGGGCAACTGGCCGACCGCTCGCTGTGGAAGAGCTTCGGCTCGCCCGAGCACCGCGCCGTGGCCCGCCAGGCCGTGCGCGAATCGCTGGTCCTGCTGAAGAATGAGCGCAAGACGCTGCCGCTCGCCAAGACCGCGCGCATCCACGTGGCCGGGAAGGCCGCGGACGATCTCGGCATCCAATGCGGCGGCTGGACGATCGACTGGCAGGGCAAGACCGGAAATGTGACGCCCGGCGGCACGACGGTCCTGGCCGCGATGCGCCAGGCCGTCGCGCCGGGCGCGCAGGTGACGTATTCCGCCGACGGCACGGGCGCCGCCGGCGCCGCGGTGGGCGTGGTCGTCATCGGCGAGCGTCCCTATGCGGAGATGATGGGGGACCGCGGCGACCTGCGCGTCCCGCAGGAAGATATCGACGCCGTCCGCAACATGAAGGCCGCGGGCATCCCGGTGGCGGTCGTGCTCTTCTCCGGCCGCCCGCTGATTCTGGACGGCGTGCTCGATCAGGCCGACGCGGTCCTTGCCGCGTGGCTTCCCGGCACCGAAGGCGAAGGCATCGCCGACGTCCTCTTCGGCGACTACAAGCCGACCGGCAAGCTTTCGCACTCGTGGCCGCGAACGATGGCGCAGGTTCCGCATGGAGAGGGCGGAGCGCCGCTGTTTGCGCTGGGGTATGGGCTGAGTTACTGAATTGTGAGCGGGCGGCCTGCACGCCACAGTCACTCCGGGCTACCAGCGCCGAATCTACAGAATCTGTGCGTTTCGCCCGATTACACCCGTAGCGCCGGAGGCAGGAGCCAAAACAATTCAGGCCTCTTGTGTTGGACTGCGTAGCGAATCATAATGGACCTGCTAGGGTTTGAGGAAATGCCAAGGCTGGCCACAACCATTTCAGACGCCGCTCCACTCGAGGTTGTTTACAGCCGGGAAGATTTCGCCAAAGTTCCTCTACCATCGCGCGTCGCCGAATACCCGGAGCTCCGATACATGGGATCCAAGCACCGGTTGTTGCCGTGGATCCACGGGGTCTTGCGCAATCTGAGCTTTGAGACAGCCGCCGATCCGTTTGTTGGGAGCGGTTGTGTTGCCTATTTGCTGAAGGCAATGGGAAAACGGGTGATCGCTTCCGACTTTCTCAACTTCCCAACCGTATTGGCATCGGCCACTGTTGGTAATAGCAGATATCGGCTCGACGGCCCCGCTCTCAAGATGTTGCTTGCGCCGCGAAGCAACGGCCCGCATTTTATCGAGCGGACCTTCGATGGAATTTTCTACACGACGGAAGACCTGCGCTTTCTGGATCGGGTCTCTGCAAATGTGGACAATTTGGCGCAGCCGGAGCAGCGAGCGCTTGCGCGTGCAGCGCTCATCCGCTCTTGTCTTAAGAAGCAGCCGCGCGGTGTTTTTACAGTGTCGGGTAATCTCTCCCGCTACGACGACGGCCGCCGGGACCTCCGGCTCTCGATCGAGGAACATTTCCTCGAACAAGTGGAGGCTTTCAACCGGATCGTGTTCGATAACGGCCGCCGGCATACCATAAGACGCGGCGATGTATTCAGCCTGAAGCCGAAAGGCGTGGACCTGGTCTATTTGGATCCGCCTTACGTGCCGCGGTCGGACGACAACTGTTACATGAAGCGGTACCACTTCCTGGAAGGTCTCTCCTGCTACTGGACAGGCGTTCGAATCATGCAGGAGACCCGGGTCAAGAAGATTGAAAAGCCCTATACGCCATTCAGCTACCGGCAAACGGCGATTGAGGCTTTCGATCGCCTGTTCAAGCTTTACCGCGAGAGCATCATCGTACTTTCCTATAGCTCGAATGGCTTTCCAGACCGGGAGATCCTGGAAAAGTTGCTCAGGCAGTACAAACCTACGGTCACTGCCTTTGAGCGGCCCCACCGTTATCACTTCGGAACCCACGATCGCGTCGAACGAGCTGAGGTACATGAGTACCTGATCGTGGGGAGATGAATGGAAGTCATCGCGCAGAAGCTCTCTGAAATCCTGAGCAGCCTTCGGCCTCTGACCGTCGACTGGCGAGATGAACAGCCAGCCGCGTGATCGAACGGCTCAGGAGCTTGCACGTGAAGAAGGCCTACACCGTGGCGGATCTGAGGAAGCTTCTGGATGAAAATTTTGAGGATGGAATTCTGATCTGCGCGGCTGTTTCTGGGGCTGTCCAAGGATCAATTCATTTCTGTGCTCCGTGACGCGCGAGGAGATTCCGGGACCAGCGTCAAGGCTTATCGCGCGGACCGCGAGGCGTTCCTGGAAGACCTCCTGGCTACCGGCGTCTTGGAGGCAATGGCGGAAGAGGCGAACCGCCGGGCCCACTGGACCGATGTTCTGGTCGAGCGCCTCCGCAGCGGGCGTGGCAGCGCGATTTCGGGCCAGAAGCGCGGACGCGGTGTCGAAGACTTTGCCGAGGCGATCGTCACAAAGGTCTTCGGCGGCGATTTCCAGGCGCGTTGTACTTTCCAGGGACCACGGGGCCAGGAGGCGAAATGTGACTTCGCAATCCCTTCGAAAAGCGCGGCCCGCATTTTGATCGAGTCGAAGGGATACGGCGCTACTGGCTCAAAGATGACGGATATCCTCGGCGACATCCGGACGATCATCGCAGCAAAGCGGCCGGACACCGCATTATTTTTTACAGACGGCTTAACGTGGAAACAGCGTCAGAGCGATTTGAGGAAGATTGTTGAATTCCAGAACGCCGGCGATATTACACGGATCTACACCTTCGCGATGGCGAAACAGTTCGAGAAGGACCTGAGGGAGCTCAAAGCCGAATACCGGCTGTGAGGGACAGGTAGGCATTCCCACGGATGCGCCCCACCGGTTCGACCCCAGCATCCCCCCGCGCTGTCATACCATAGGCGATTATGATCGCCGGCCGTATCCTCCTCCTCTGCGCGCTCCTGCCGCTCGCCGCAGCCGCCGCGGACTCCCCCGCCGCTGTGCGCGCCTCCGAACGCCGCCAGTCCTTCGACGATGGCTGGCGCTTCTTCAAAGGCGAAGCCGCTGGAGCCGAGGCTCCCGATTTCCAGGACGGCGCGTGGCGCGAAGTCCGTCTGCCGCACGATTGGGCGATCGAAGGCCCATTCGATCCGCATTTGAACCCCCACACCGGCGCGCTGCCGATCTTCGGCACCGGCTGGTACCGCAAACATTTCACCGTCCCGGAGGGCCTCCGCGACCGCTATCTCACGCTCGAATTCGACGGCGCCATGTACAATGCGCACGTCTGGATCAACGGCCAGGAAGTCTGCAGCCGCCCGTACGGGTACATCGGCTTTTCCTGCGACCTCACGCCACACCTCCGCTACGGCCCGCAGGAAAACGTCGTGGCCGTGCGGCTCACTCCGGAGGACCACTCCTCCCGCTGGTATCCCGGCGCGGGCATCTATCGCAACGTATGGCTCGATATTACCGGTCCGGTGCACGTGGACCGCTGGGGCACTTACATCACCACGCCCGAGGTTAGCGATGCCGCGGCGTCCGTGCAGGTCAAGACCGGGCTGCGCAACCGCTCGGGCGCGGAAAGCCGCGTGGTCCTGCGCACCACCGTTCTCGACGCCGCGGGCCGCCAGGTCGCGCGGCAATCGAATGACGCGGTGCTGCCCGCCGGCGGCGCCCAGACCGTCGCGACTGCGCTGGCCGTCGCCCGCCCGCAGCGCTGGGATGTCGACCGTCCCTATCTCTACACGCTGGTGAGCGAGGTCCTCAACGGCACCCGCGTCGTCGACCGCTACACCACGCCGTTCGGCATCCGCACCATCGCCTTCGACAAGGAGAAAGGGTTCCTGCTCAACGGCCGCCGCGTGCGCATTCAGGGCGTCTGCAATCATCACGATCTCGGCGCGCTCGGCGCCGCCGTCAACCGCCGCGCGATCGAGCGCCAGCTTGAGATTCTCAAGGCCGCGGGCGTCAACGCGCTCCGTACCAGCCACAATCCGCCCGCGCC
This sequence comes from Bryobacteraceae bacterium, assembly GCA_035293845.1. Lineage (GTDB taxonomy): Bacteria > Acidobacteriota > Terriglobia > Bryobacterales > Bryobacteraceae > DATGMB01. The sequence goes on along the minus strand of DATGMB010000190.1, from coordinate 15,946 downwards.
CGAGGTGCTCGAAGCCTGCGACCGCATGGGCATCGTCGTCATGGACGAAGCCTTCGACATGTGGCGCATCCCCAAAGTCCCCAACGGCTACTCCAAGTTTTTCGATGAGTGGAGCGAGCGCGACGTCCGCGATATGGTCCACCGCGACCGCAACCATCCGTCGATCATCCTGTGGAGCATCGGCAACGAGGTGATGGAGCAGGGCCGCCCCGATGGCGCAGAGGTCGCGCGCCGCCTCGTGCGCTTCTTCCACGAAGAGGATCCCACCCGGCCCACGACTTCCGCGTTCAATAACTGGACCGGCGCCATCAAGAACAAGCTGGCCGATGCGGTCGATATCCCCGGCTTCAACTACCAGCCGATGCACTACGAGCAGATCCACCGCGAGCATCCCGACTGGATCATCTTCGGCTCTGAGACCGCGTCCGCCGTCAGCTCGCGCGGCATCTACCACCTGCCGCTCGAAGATTACCCGAAGCACTCTTCACTGCAGATCAGCAGCTATGACGTGGTGGCAGCCTACTGGGCGGAGCCGCCCGACGTCGAGTTTACGTACGAGGAGAAGGTGCCCGAAGTCCTCGGCGAATTCGTCTGGACCGGCTTCGACTACATCGGCGAGCCCACGCCGTTCCATAATGGCCCCTCGCCCAAGGACTGGCCGTCGCGCAGCTCCTATTTCGGCATGGTCGATCTCGCCGGGTTCCCCAAGGACCGCTACTACCTTTACCAGAGCCACTGGACCACGAAGCCCATGGTCCACCTCGTGCCGCAAAACTGGAACTGGGAGGACCGCGAGGGCCAGGACATCCCGGTGATGGTCTACTCCAACGCCGATGAAGTCGAGCTCTTCCTCAACGGCATATCGCTCGGCCGGAAGCCGCGCGGGCAGCCCTTCGAGATCCCTGTCGGCCAGATGGTCAGCAAAGATCGCAAATTCATCACCAAGTACCGGTTCGTGTGGCAGGTTCCCTACAAGCCCGGCGCGCTGAAGGCCATCGGCTATCGCAACGGCAAACCGGTCGCCTCCGACGAAGTCCGTACCGCCGGCGCGGCAGCGAAGATTCGGCTCATTCCCGACCGCCCGACGATTGCTGCGGACGGCGACGACCTCTCATTTGTGACGGTCCGCATCGAGGACAAGGACGGCAATCTCTGTCCCGCCGCCGCCAACGACGTGCATTTCCAGGTGACCGGCGCCGGCGCGCTGCGCGCTGTCGATAACGGCAACGCCGCGACGACAGAATCGTTCCAGGCCGACCACCGCAAAGCCTTCAGCGGCCTCGCGCTCCTGATCGTGCAATCGCAGCGCGGCCGCGGCGGCAGAATCCACGTGACCGCGACCTCGGACGGCCTGTCTCCGGCCTCGATGGAGATCGCGACCCGGCCGTAGGGGCCGGCGAGCTCCTGAACGGGCTCCCGCACGCCGCCCGGGTAGAGCACGGCAGTGCGGATGAGATCATGCGCTATTTTCGATCTGACGTAGCGCATCGAGCGGCTCCCGAGCCGGGATATTCCACTTCTCACCCGCGTGCCCCGCCGTCCGATATATCCTGGAACAAGCATGAAACGCATTGCTGCCTGCTGCCTGTTCCTGTGCGGCGCCTTCCTGGCGCGCGGCGCGGACGTCACGTTTCCCATCGAGAGCTATCAGCTTCCCAACGGCCTGCGCGTGGTGCTCTCGCCCGATAATGCCGTTCCGGTCGTCACCGTCTATATTCTCTACAACGTTGGCGCGCGTTCGGAGGAAAAGGGCCATACCGGCTTTGCGCACCTCTTCGAGCACATGATGTTCGAGGGCTCCGCCAACGCCCCCAAGGGGACGCACTTCGCGATGGTCGAATCGAACGGCGGCGTCCTGAACGGCTCCACTCATCCGGACTTCACGGACTACTTCGAAGTCCTGCCCTCCAACAAGCTCGCCACGGCGCTGTGGCTCGAATCCGACCGCATGCGCAGCCTCGCGATCAATGACGAAAACCTCAAGAACCAGAAGGAGGCCGTCAAGCAGGAGCGCCGTCTCAGCTTCGATAACCAGCCCTACGCGACCGCCATCGTCGACGTCTGGCCCACGCTGATGTACCGCAACTGGCAGAGCTCGCATTCGCTGATCGGCTCGTTCGAAGACCTGAACAACTCGTCTGTCGAAGACGTTGCCAAGTTCTTCAAGACTTATTACGCCCCCGATAACGCCGCCCTCGTCATCGTAGGCGATATCCGCGTCCCGGAAGCGAAAAAGCTGATCGAAACGTATTTCGCCGATATCCCCAGCCAGCCGCTGCCGCGGCGCCCCAACCTCGCCGAACCGGCCGGCTTCGAGCCCCACACGCAAGTCTACAAAGACCCGCTGGCGCAGGTCCCCGGAATCGTGATCGGCTATCCCGGCCCGATGCGCCGCTCGCCCGAATATTACGCCCTGAATATGATCGACGCCATCCTGACCGCGGGCGATAGCGCCCGCATCCGCCAGGACCTCGTCAAGGGCAAGCAGTCCGTTGTGCAGTATGAGGCCGCGCTCGGGTGGCCGTTCGCCGGGACGCTGGATTACCGCGACCCCGAGCCGTACGCCCTGTATCTGCTTTACTATCCCAAGTTCAAGCCGGAGGAGATCGTGGCCCAGGTGCAGGAGGAGATTGCGCGGTTGCAGGACCATCCGATCGACGCCGCCGAGCTCGATCGTGTCAAAGCACAGCTCCGCGCCAGCCACCTCAAGGACCTCGAAAGCTCACTGAACCGTGCCCGCGCGCTCGCGCAGTACGCGGTGACCGACGGCGATCCACACCTGATCAACACCGAGCTCGACAAGATGCTGGCCGTGACGCCGGCCGAAATTCAGGCCGCCGCGCGCAAATATCTTACCCCGCAGCGCCGCGCCATTCTCGAGATTCAGCCCGCTCCCAAGGAGACAAAATAATGACGCCCGCCGATTGCCGCATCCACCGCGGCCGCGGGCCGGCCATGGCCGGCCCCTCCATCGTCGCCCGCAGGGGCCGGGCATGCCAGGCCCGCGCCTCGGTCCTGCTTTTGTTCGCGGCGCTTGCCCTTTCCGCGCAGACCGTCGACCGGACGAAGCCTCCGCAGACTCCGCCCATCCCGTCTTACAAGCTCCCGCCCGTCGCCGAATCCAAGCTGCCGAACGGCCTCGGCGTGGTCCTGGTCGAAGATGCGCGGTTCCCGCTGGTGACGCTCCGCCTCACGTTCCAGGCGGGCTCCAAATTCGATCCGCCGGATATGCCCGGCCTCGCCGAAGCCGTCGCCACGCTGCTGGATGAAGGCACGAAGACCCGCACTTCCCAACAAATCTCCGATGAGATCGACCGCATCGGCGGCTCCATCGGCGGTTCGGCCGGCGCGGATTCGCTCGCCATCTCCGCCAACGCGCTCTCCGAGCACCTGCCGCGTCTGCTGGCGCTCATCGCCGACGTGGCGATGAACTCGACGTTCCCGCTGGAGGAAGTCGAGCTCTACAAGAAGAACCGCACGGAAAGCCTTCGCCAGCAGCACTCCGAACCCGGCTTTCTCGCGGAAGAGAAATTCGCGTCGGTGGTTTTCGGCCGTACGCCATACGGCCACATCGCGCCGACTGAGGCCGCGATCGCGAAGTTGGACGTCAAAAATCTCGCCGCCTTCCGCGATTCCCGCCTCGTGCCCAACAATGCCACGCTGCTGTTGATTGGAAAACTGCCCGCGAAGGATGAGGTTCTCAAGCTGATCGCGCAGCACTTCGGCGCCTGGAAAGAGAAGCCGCTGCCCTCCCCGCCCGCCATGCAATTTCCCGCGCCGAGCCGCCAGATCGTGCTCGTCGACCGCCCGGGCTCCGTGCAGGCCGATATCCACGTCGGCCGCCTCGCTCCCACGCGCCTGAGCCCCGAGTTCTTCCCGCTGATGGTCGGCAACGCCGTCCTCGGCGGCGGCGCCAATTCGCGGATGTTCAAGAATATCCGCGAAAAGGAAGGCTTCGCCTACGACGCCCACAGCCAGTACGACACTCATCGCGATTCGGGCGATTTCCAGGCGGTGACCGAAGTCCGCAATGAGGTGCTGGAGCCCGCGCTCAAGGCCGTTCTGGCCGAGCTCGACGGCATGGCCGCCAAACCGGTCGGCAACGAGGAGCTCACCGGCGTGAAGAACTACATCTCCGGTCTGTACCTGCTCCGCCTCGAAACGCAGGAGGGCGTGATTACGCAGTTGACGACAGTCAAGGCGCTCGGCCTGCCCGATAGCTACCTCGAAACGTACGTCACCCGCGTGCGCTCGGTCGAGCCCGATCAAATCCAGGCCGTGGCCCGCAAGTACATCGCCCCGGCGCAGGACGCCATCGTGGTAGTCGGCGATGCCTCGAAAATCGGCGATGTCCTGAAAAAATTCGGGACCGTGACGGTAGCGAAGTAGGGCTCGCTATTGGCTGCCGCAGCGGCCGGCGACGATGCTTCGAGTCATGGGCGTACCGGCGAGAGCCTTGGTTTCGAGAATGACCTCGAACGCGCCTAGCCGCTCTGCCGGAGCGCCGCAAAGCGCGGACACCTGCGACACGCCGGCGTCGGACAAAGCGAATTGGCCGGCGGCCTCGGTGGCATCGCGCGAGGTGCCGCCGAGAAGCGCAACCAGCCCCGATCCGAGCGGGTTTTTCAACACCGCGACCCGCGTATAGTAACGAGTGTCTTCGTCCGAATACCGCGATACGAACTCCCGCGGCTCACCCGGCCGCGGCGAGCGGTTGATGAACGAGCGCAACGCGTCCCTGGGATCGACACGATGTTCGAACGCCAGGTGTTTCTGCACTTCCGCGACCCAAGGGTTGGACGCGACGCCGCCGATCAGGATCAGATTGCCGTTCTTGAGGCTTTCCGCCTTCAACATCCGGCTATGCGCCGAGAACACGTCGACGCCGCGCGACCGGCCGATCGCGGCCAGGTTTTCCAGCATCTTCACGGTGGAATAATGCACGTAATAGTTCTTCCGCAGCATGCTGGGCAGGAACTCGTTTGCAGGGGCCCGGTAATAGCCCTCATCGAGGTAGCGGCCCGCCACGAATTCGTCGAGCGGCATCACGCTGCCGACGGCGCGCCAGGCTCGTGACAGAACCGGGTCGTCAAGCACGACCGTCACCGTCCGGCTCGGATCGCTCAGCACGGAAGTCAGCAGGTAAGCTCGTTTCGGCGCCGGGCCCGGAACGCGCCACCAAAACCAGCCCGCCGACGCCCAACCGGCGGCGCACAACACCGCCAGGACCAGAACGAGCGCCGAAGGTGCTCTCCGGCTTTCCTCGGACTCCCGAGCGGCATTGGGCGCCAGCACCGGCAGGTACGAGCCCTTCGGAATTTCCAGTCGCCATGCGTCCCGGCTGCCCTCGCCCGCATAGTATTCCTGGAGCTTGGTTCGCAACTGGCGAGCCGTCACCCGGACGATGTTGTCCTGGCTCGGGCTGTAGTCCGCGCTCTTTCCGAAGACCTGCACGCCGAGGGAATACTCGTTGACCTCGTGCGCGCGATTTTCCATCGCGCATTTCACCACGAAGAGGAGGAACTCGCGCAAACGCGAAGAACGAGCGAAGGTTCGGGACTCCAGGATGCATCGGAGCGCGCCCTGCATCTCCTCGGGGCCATCGGAGATCCGGGCGTTCGGCTCGACTCTCATGATCCGATGCAATGTTCCTGCGAGCATCATATGCCACGGGCATGCCGCCTGTCATCCGCCACGGCTGAAAAAGTGAGTTTTTCACGGTGAATACACAGGGAAATCCTGCCATTTTCCCGCCTGCCGCGGCATGCTGATACTTTGGATTCCCACATGAGCCGACTCTGTCTAGCGTGCGCATGGCTCTCCGCGGCCGCCTTTGCGCAAACCAACACCGCAGTCATCCGCGGATCGGTAACGGACCCAGCCGGGGCCAATGTGCCGAACGCGAGAATCGCCGCCAGGAATGAAGCTACCGGTGTCGCGTATTCCGCCGAGACCAACGATTCGGGCCTGTACCTGATCACGGAAGTTCCCGGAGGAATCTATCAGGTGACGGTGACTCATCCCGGGTTCCAGAACGAGGCGCGGGGACATGTGGAGGTGTCGACCGGCCAAGCCATATCATTGGACTTTCGCCTGAAAGTCGGCGATATGACCGAAACGGTCACGGTTACGACCGAGGTCCCTCTGGTCGAAAGCGCTACATCCGGCCTGGACCAGTTGATCGAATCGAGGAGCATCGCCAATATTCCCCTGGGGGACCGCCGCACCATGAACGTGATCCAGTTGAGTGGCGCGGCGGTCTTTGCGGGCTATGACAGCGGGCAGAAGCCGAATTTTTCGCTTGCCGGCGGACGGGCGCAGAGCCAGATGTTCTGGATCGACGGCGCGAGCGGGCAAAATATGCGGCTGGGGATCGGCCAGATCGATACGGATCCTCCGACGGAACTGGTTGAAGAGATCAAAGTACTCAGCAACAACTACTCGGCCGAGTTCGGAGGGTCGAACGGCGGAGTCATCGTCGAGACGACCAAGAGCGGCACCAACCAACTCCACGGCAGCGCGCTCGAATATCTCCGCAATGATGCGATGGATGCGCCGGGTTTCTTTGCTCCGGTTCAGAACGGATCCAAGGTGAAGCCCGAATTGCGCTATAACCTGTTCGGGGGAACGCTGGGCGGACCGGTCCGCAAGAATCGCACGTTCTTCTTCTTCGATTACGAAGGCGGAAGGCGGCGCACCGGGTACACAGCGACCATGACGGTGCCGACGCCCGCGCAGAGGACCGGAGATTTCTCCGCGACGACCAACTCGGCCGGCGCCCTGATCCCGATCTACGATCCCTCGACAACCACCCTCTCCGGTTCGACGTACGTCCGCCAGCCATTCCCAGAGAACCGGATTCCGGCTATCAGCCTGGACCCGGTCGCGCTCAAGGTCCTGGCCTACTATCCGCTGCCGAACCGGCCGCCGGACAACCCCACGGGCGCCAATAATTTCCGCGCCAACGGGGTGAACACACTGCTTCACGATTTCTGGTCGATCAAGGGCGACCAGATCTTCGGCAAAGACCGGATCACCGGCCGCTTCATGTACAACCGTGACAACACCAACGTGATCAGCGCGTTTCCGGACCCTGGGCCGGATCCAACCGTGCTGAATATCGCCCACCAGAAGAGCGGTCTCGGCGATTGGGTGCACACCATTACACCATCGGCGGTTAACGACTTTCGCATCAATATATCGAGCCGCGTGGCTCATGCGCTGACTGCGGGTGTCGGCGGCGATTACGCAGCCAAACTCGGTCTGAACGGCGTCTCCGGGAACGCTTTCCCCAATTTTCAGGTGAGCGGCTTCTCCCCGCTGGGGAGCACGAACCAGGAGCGCCGGCAGTACCCGATCGAGCAGCAACAGGCCGTGGAGAATCTGTCGAGCCTGCGCGGCCAGCACTCGCTCAAGGCCGGCTTCGAGGTGCGGCGCTCGCGAAACTACGAGGTCAACCTGCAGACCGGGTCGGGCTCCTTCGGTTTCAACACGCAGCCCACGGGGCTGCCGGGCAGCCCGGCGACCGGAAGCGGCTTGGCTTCGCTACTCGTCGGCTTTCCCAGCGCGTATAGCTCGGTACAGACGGAACCATTGGATCGACACAGCTACTATCTGGCCGGATTCGTTCAGGATGACTGGACCGTGAGCCGCGTTCTCACGCTGAACCTGGGGCTGCGCTGGGAGACCGACACACCGATCACCGATGCCAACGGCCGTATGAACGGCTTCGACCAGACTGCGATCAACCCCGTCAGCGGCACTCCGGGCGTGGTCAAGTTCATGGGCGTGAACGGATTTCGCACCCAGCCTTACAACGGCAACTGGAAGAACTTCGGCCCGCGCATCGGCTTTGCCTGGAAGGCAGGCGGCGAGGGAACGGTGGTCCGCGGCGGTTTCGGCATCTTTTACGCGCACCCGTTCGACGCGGGCGTACCCAACGCGGTGGCGCTGGGTTTCAGCCAATCCATTCAGTTGAACAGCCCCGACAACGGCATCACCGCGCCCTTTTACCTGCGCAATGGCGTGCCCAATGTTTCCGCCACTCAGCCGGGGCTGAACGATGCGTTCGGTGCGGTTCCGGTGGGGCAGAATCCGAACACGGCCGTCACGTTTTTCGAAACCAACCGGAAGACGGGCTACTCGGAGGAATTCAACCTGGGGGTCCAGCGGCAGGTCGGCGGGGCGATGGTGATCGAGGCCAGCGCCATCGGCAATCTGGCGCGGCGGCTGCCGAGCGCGAATTTACCGATGGATCAGATTTCGCCGGCGATTCTGGGGCCGGCGCACCAATCACAGCGCGACCGGCCCTTCCCGCAGTTCTCGAATGTGTCGATCCAGGGGCCGTCGCTTGGGGTATCCAATTATTATGCGGGGCTCCTGCGCGCGGAGAGGCGATTCTCCCATGGCCTCAATTTCAACGCCAGCTACACGTTCTCCAAATTTCTGGAGAACACCAATGATCCGGGTACGACCATCGGAAGCGATGCCGGCCCTTATTCCAACTTCTATAACCGGCGTGCCGACTACGGACCCTCTGCGAATGACGTGCGGCATCGCGTTTCCGCCGGTGTGGTGTATGAGCTGCCGTTCGGGCGCGGCCGGGCCTTCCTGACAAAGGGCGCTCTGGCGCGCATTGCCGGCGGATGGACGGTTGGTAACGTAACCATCATCCAGAGCGGGCCGCCGATGTCGGTTACAACGCAGACTAATAACACCAATTCGTTTTCCGCCGGCGCGCAACGCCCTGACGTGTCGCGCAATCCGAATCTACCTGCCGATCAACGCACGCTGCTCCGGTGGTTCGATACCGGAGCGTTCGCGCAGCCCGCGAACTTTACCTTCGGCGACTCTGGACGGAACATCGTCCGCGCGCCCGGGCTGTTTACCATGGACTTTTCGATCATCCGCGATTTCGCGATCGCCGAGCACGTCCATTTGGAAGCGCGCGGCGAGTCCTTCAACGCGCTGAATCACACCAACTTTTCGGCTCCGGGCGGCGTGTTCGGCGGGTCCGGTTTCGGCACGATCAGCGGCTCCGCGCCGGCGCGGGTGATCCAGGCGGGTATGAGGCTTGCGTTTTAATCGGGAGGAGAGAGCCGTGATGCGAATCACACGCAGGCAATTTCTGTCCGGGGCGGCTGGGTGCGCGGCGGCATTACCTGGCCGTGCGGCGACGCGTCCGAATATTCTGTTTGCAATCGCCGATGACTGGTCGTGGCCGTTCGCGGGCGCGGCGGGAGACCGGACGGTGCAGACGCCGGCCTTCGACCGCGTGGCGCGCGAGGGCGTGCTGTTCCGCCATGCGCACGCCGTCGCGCCTACCTGCACGGCGTCGCGCGGGTCCATCCTCACGGGCCAATGGTTTGCGCGGCTGGAGGCGGGTGCGAATCTATGGAGCACGCTGCCGGCGAAGTTCGAGGTCTACCCGGACCTGCTGGAGCGCGCGGGGTATGCCGTCGGCTTCACAGGCAAGGGTTGGGGGCCGGGGAACTACAAGCTCGGTGGACGCAAACGCAATCCGGCGGGGCCGGAGTTCAATGCGCGTACCCTGAAACCGCCCACGACAGGGATTCACAATAACGATTACTACGCCAATTTCATCGATTTTCTCCGGCAACGCCGCGCCGGCCAGCCGTTCTGTTTCTGGTATGGCGGTTTCGAGCCACACCGGCCGTACCAGGCGGGCTCGGGGTTGCAAAGCGGGAAAAAGTTATCCGATGTGCGGCTGCCGGGGGCGCTGCCGGACGCTGAAGCCGTACGTTCGGATCTGCTCGATTACGCCCGAGAGATCGATTGGTTCGACCTGCATCTGGGGCGGATGATCGAGGCCCTCGAAAAGGCGGGAGAGATCGAGAACACCTTGATCGCGGTGACCGGCGATAACGGCTTGCCTTTCCCGCGGGCCAAAGCCAATCTGTACAACGACGGAACGCATGTGCCGCTAGCGGTCCGATGGGGTGCGGGCGCGAAGGGCGGGCGGACCGTGGACGACTTCATCAGCCTTGCCGACCTGGCGCCGACATTCCTCGAAGCAGCCGGTCTACGCCCAACGGCCGCGATGACAGCCCGGAGCTTTCTCGATCTGCTCCAATCGGGAGAATCCGGGCTGCTCGATCCGCGCCGGAACCGCGTGTTCACCGGGCGCGAGCGTCATACCCAGGCGCAGCCCTCCGGTCCGGGCGGCTACCCGATGCGTTCGATCCGCACGGCAGATTATGTGTACATTCGCAATTACCGGCCGGAACGATATCCAGCGGGGTCGGAGAACGGCGAGAACCCATTCAGCGACATCGATCCTGGCCCCACCAAGAGCTACATGATGCAGCACCGCGGCGACCCCGCGGTGGGGAACTTGTTTGAGCTCGGCTTTGGGAAGCGGCCGGCGGAGGAATTATACGACCTGCGGAGCGACCCTGCTGAGCTCCGCAACCGCGCGGCCGACCCCGCGCTGGCGGCGGTTCGGGCGAACCTGGCCGCCGAATTGGATGAACAGCTCAAGGCTTGGCGGGACCCGCGGGCGATGGGCCTGGGTGACGTGTTCGACCAGTATCCGTACGTGGGAGGAGCCGAGACGCGCGATTTCTTCCAGAAGGGCGGCCCTGGAACGGAGAAGAAGTAGCACCCGCGCGCCCCGTGTCACGGTAAATCGCCCTGTAATTTCCCGTGAAATCCTTCCGGCTGCGCGGCGGCGACCTTTAACCTGCTAACGAGACTGGGGCCGTCGCCTCGCGAACCCACAGGCGCAGCCCTGAACCGCAAATTAGGAGGAGCAAAACATCATGCTGACGCAGGCACACGCCTATGCGGGCGTTTCCCGCTCATCTGCGATTCTGTTCATCATAGCGATGGGCGGAGCGCTCACTCTCCGCGCAACTACGGTCACCTGGGACCTGAACACGAACTACGGAGTGTCCGAAACGGCAATCGACAATCAGACGCGAATCAACCAGGCGCTCACCGACGCCAAGAGCTATCTGTCCAGGCACGGGTCGTACACCCTGGTCCTGAAGCTCGATCCCGGGAACTACACCATTCACAACGAACAGGGGCTGACCAACGGCCTGCTCGTGTTCAACAACATCAATCCTTCCGGCGGCGGAAGGCTTGTTTTCGAAGGCTCGGGCCACAGCTCAACGGCGCTGATCTTCGACCACTATATCGTCGGGCAGAGTTACCCGACCGCGTGCCTGTACGGCAACCCCGCATCGCACATCACCATTCAGGGCATGCAGTTGACAACGGTCAACATGACGGTGACCCAGGGCGCAGTGGTCAGCGTCGGTTCTTCGTTTGTCGTGGTCGAAATTCCTGCCGGGTTTCCCACGCCGGCGGACATCTACGATCCGAACATGAGCGGTGGACGGTTCCTGCGGAAGTACGACAACTCGAATCCCCTCAGCCCGACGATCATCGACAATACGGTGTGGCCGCCCGCCGACAATTCCCAAATTGCGTGGGTCACGGCGCAGCAGATTTCAGGACAGCAGTGGCAATTGAATCTCAGCTCCAGCCAGAACCCCTATTCGCCGGGCGATTACCTGGCCATCAAATCGAAGCATGGCTCGTTCTCCTATATGTTTCAAAACGGGAACGACTTCGTTTTCGACGACATCCTGTGGACCCGTGAGTCCAGAGGCGTGTTTCGAAACGGGTATGACAACATCACCGTGCAGAACAGCTTTATCCAGCGGGACGCTGCAATTAGCGGGCAGGCGCCGTGTCTGGCCACGCCGGACGGCGGCCCGCAAATCGGCCAGCCGAGCGACCCGCCCGTGACCACGGCACTGATCCAGAACAATCAATTTATCGGCACGGGAGACGATGCGGTTGCATTCTTCAACGTCGGCAGCGGCGGCATCATTCAAAACAACTACCTGGCGGAGTCTTTTGCTCGCGGCATTTTGCTATACAGCAGCGCGAGTGCTCAGTTGACGGGGAACACGCTGGTGGATGACGCAGTTTATTACCAGTAGTCCGATGCGTGGAGCAACTCTCCAGGTTGCTCCACGCGCTTTCTGCCGGACCTGCCGGTCACTTCCCTAAATCGATTCCCAGCTTCTTCAGCTCTTCGGAATAATACCGCCGGTGGAGCAGATCCCACTCCTCGGTGCCTTCCGGAATCTCGCGCTTCTGCGAGCGGATCTTCTGCCGCGCCGCCCGGTCCACCTTCTCCTCGGCCGTCAGCAGATCGGTCATCACGCGCACGATTTCGAGGCGCACCGCGTTGGTATCCTTATTCTTCAGCCGCAGGTCGCGGCTCTTCCGCAGCGCATCCACCAGCTTGTGCGAAATGTCCGTCACCTTGTCGCGCGAGAGCTTCATCGCGTCGCCGGTGTCCCGCCCCGAAGCCCGGATCACCTTCCGCTGCGAGATCAGCGTGTTTTTGATCCGGCGGAACATCTCCTGGTAGCTCACGCCCTCGCGGCGCATGTACTCGCTGTACTGGCTCAGCAGGTCCCGGACCTCGTCGTTCAGCCGGTCCTCGACCTCCAGTTCCGTCAGGATGATCTCGGAGATCCGCTCCGAAACCTTTTCCGGCGCCGGCGTCTCGATGACGCCGGGTGTCAGCCGCTTGACGAGTTCACGGGAAATGTAGAGTACGAATTCTCTGGCAAGCAACATGCTTTAGATTTGCAGCGTGAAAGCGTTAGTTTAGCATGGAACTCCGCGTAACCTCTGTGTCCTCTGCGCCTCTGAGCGGAAGGGGACTCAGCGCGCTTCCCCGCCGCCGATCAGGTAATGCACCGCCGGCGTAATCACCAGCGAGAGCGTGCAGCTCATCAGCACGCCCCCGATCACCGCGACGGCCAGCGGCCGCAGCATCTGCGACCCGGCCCCGAGCGCCAGCGCCAAAGGAAGCATTCCCGCCACCGTGGCGAGCGCGGTCATCAGGATTGGCCGCAGCCGCCGCTCCCCCGCCTGGAGCATGCTCTGCTCCGGCGGCGCGCCCGCTGCCCGGAACCGGCGGTCCGCATCGAGCAGCAGAATGCCGTTCTTGGCCACGATCCCCACCACCATGATCAGGCCCATGAATGACGCGAGGTTGAACGTGTGCCCCGTCACGAGCAGCGCCAGGAACACCCCGGCGGTCGAAAGCAGCGCTGAGCATAGCACCGCCACCGGCGCGGCGAAGTCTCCGAACTCCACCAGCAGCACCGTGAAGACCAGCACGACCGCCAGCAAGAGCACCCGAACCAGATCGCGGAACGAGCTCTGCTGCTGCTCGTACTGCCCGCCGTACACCACGCGTACGTCCGCCGGAATGTGCAGTCCGGCCACGATCTTCTGCACCTGGGCCATCCCCGCCCCGAGGCTGATCCCCTCCAGGCGCGCGGTCACCTGCACGGCCCGCTGCAGGTTCTCCTCCCGGATTTCGTTCTGGCCTGGCAGCTCCCGGATGGTGGCCAGCGAGCCGAGCGTGGCCGTTTTGCCGGTCGAGCTCACCAGCACCGTGTTCCGGATCGCGTCCAGGTCCGCGCGCGCCGATTCCGGAAAAACCACCCGGATCGGATACGCGCGATCGTTGGCCACCGCCGGCGCCGCGCCTCTTCGCCCTGCAGCACCGCGCTGGCGTCCACCTCGACCTCCCGCGGCGTGAAGCCGGCCTTGGCCGTCACCACCGGATCCACCGCGAACACGATGGCCGGCCCGCTCACGGTATTCTCGATTCCGTTCCGCACGTCCACGATCCCCGGAATCGTCTTGATCCGCTCCGCCACCTTTGGTGCCCAGGCATCCAGCATCGCCCGGTTCTCGGAGAACAGCTTGATGACCACCGGCTCCGGCGCGCTCGTCAGGTCGCCGATCATGTCCTGCAGCACCTGCGTGAACTCCACGTCCAGCACCGGCTCCGCCTGGGTCACCTGCGCCCGCACGTCCTCGATTACCTCCTCGGTCGAGCGGCGGCGTTTGGTACTCAGCCTCACCAGGATGTCGCCCGTGTTGGCTTCCGTCACCGCCGCGAGGCCCAGTTGGAGCCCTGTCCGCCGCGATGTGCTGGCCACCTCGGGAACTCCGCGCAGGATCCGTTCGACGTGCGTGACCACGCGGTTGGTGTCGGCCAGCGATGCGCCGGCCGGCATGATGTAGTCGAGCACGAACTGGCCTTCATCGATCGCGGGGAGCAGGTCCGTGCCCAGCCGCGCGTAGCAGAAGAAACCCACGCCGATCAGCGCCAGCGCCAGCGCCGCGAGCCACGCCGGATGCTCCAGCACCTTCCGCAGCGCCATCTCGTAATGCCGCATCAGCCAGCCCGGAACCGATTCCGGCGCCGTCCGCGGGCTCCGCGGCCGCAGGAAATAGTGGCTCAGCGCCGGCATCCACGTGAGCGCCAGCGCGAGCGACGTCAACAGCGCGAGCGCCATCGTGACCGCCAGCGCTCCGAAGAACACGCCCGTGAGCCCCGTGATCGATAGCAGCGGCACGAGCACCGCGATGGGCGTCACGGTCGAGCCGATCAGCGGCTTGCGCACCTCGGCAAGCGCCCGCCGCACGGCCTCCCCGCCCGGCTCTCCCGCGTCGCGGTGCGCCACGATGTTCTCCACCACCACGATCGCGTCGTCGATCACCAGCCCCACGGCCGCGGCCAGTCCGCCGAGCGTCATCAGGTTGAATTTCTCGCCTGCTGCCCGCATCAGCAGGAACGTGACCGCGATCGTCGCGGGAATCACCGGCCCGGCCACCAGCGAGGCGCCCCAGTCCCGCAGAAACAACACCATGATCAGCGAAGCCAGAATCAGCCCGATCGCCACCGCATCCCGCACGCTCCGCATCGAATCCCGCACCAGCCCGGACTGGTCGTAGAACGGCTCCATCTTCACGCCCGGCGGCATCGTGCTGCGGATCTGCCGCACCTCTTCCCGCACCGCGTCGGCGACCGCGACCGTATTGCTGTCCGGCTGGCGGAAGATATTCAGCAGCACGGCGCGCCGCCCATTGGCGGTGACCATCGTGAATCCCGGGATCGTGGCCGCCTTCACCTCCGCTACGTCGCCCACGCGCACCGGCGTCCCCTGCGGCGTCACCTTCAGCACGATGCCGGAAATCTCTTGCGTGCTTGCCGTCTGCCCGGTCACCAGCGCGAGATAGAGCTGGTGCAACCTCTCGATCAGCCCCGGCGAGTCCACCAGATTGCTGTGCCCGACCGCGTCCAGAATGTCCTGTACCGTTACGCCGGTCTGCACGAGTTGATTGGGGTTCGCCGTGATCTCGAAATCCGGCTGCATCCCGCCCTGCTGCACCACCGACGCGACGCCCGGCAGCCGGTTGATGCGCGGCCGCCACAGGTATTTCGCGCGCTCCCACAACTCCGTCTGCGGCACCGTGTCGGAGGTCAGGCTGTAGCCCATGATCGGGAACGCCGCGAAGGTGAGGCGGTCGGCGCGGATGCGCGCCGTCGAAGGCAGCGTCGGCTGGACCCGCGAGAGCGCCGCATTCGCCAGCGCCAGCGTGCGCACCATATCCACCCGCCAGGTGAAGAACAGGTCGATCTCCGCGCTGCCGCGGCTGGTGACCGAGATTACGCGTTCCAGGCCCGGCACCGTGTTCAGCGCCTCTTCGATCGGCCGCGTGATCGTCACCATCATCTGGTCGATCGGCATCACGCCGTTATCGACGCCCACCACGATGCGCGGAAAGTTCGTCTCCGGAAAAACCGCCACCGGAATCGTCGTGGCCAGATAGATGCCTGCCGCGGCCAGCGTCAGGATGATGAACAGGATGGGCTTGCCGTGGCGCTCGGTCCAGTGGCCCGGCGGCGCGGCTGGGGGCGGCGGAGCAATTGGGTGGCTCACGGCCTCCCCGCGCCCGGCGCCGCCCGGGTGAGGGCGGGCGCGGCGTGCTCGACCCGCACCCGCGCGCCTTCCTCCAGTCCCAGCGCACCCTCTGCGATCACCCGCGCGCCCGCCGCGATGCCGGCCAGAATCTGCACCGCGCCGCCCTGGCG
>DATGMB010000189.1:0-8150 GCA_035293845.1 Bryobacteraceae bacterium | reverse complement strand
GCCGCAGCGGGCCCATGTCGATCCGCTCCTTGATGCGCGCCAGCGTCAGATGCGGGGCAAATGCCCGCTTTTCGCTCTCGATCCCCAGTGCCGCGGTCGCCCGGTCGGTATCCGCCGCGACTGCCGCGAGGGCCGGCGCTTCCACGCCGCACCAGAAGACCCTCGGCGAGCGCGCATTCGGAAAAAAGCCCAGCCCGCGCACCGCCACGTCGATGGGCCCCCGCCGCGGCACTCCCGCCAGCGCCGCCATCACCTCTCCGAGCCGTTCGTCCGGCCACCAGCCGATGAACTTCGTCGTGATATGCAGGTTCGAGGGCGGGCTCCAGGCGATGCGCGCCGACGGCCGCAGCCGCTCCAGCAGCGCTTCGAGCGCGCCGATCACTTCCGGCGGCAGATCGATCGCGACAAACAGGCGCATACCTCATTTGTAGCGCGGGATGGGCCCGCATAGTACCGAAACGCCTCTGGTTACTACACGTTCGCTAACCTTCGAGGGCTGCGCCGCGACCCCTTTCGGCGAAAAATACGTTCTATGGAATTGATGTTGGTGTTTTTGTCGACCGCTATCGGGACCGTGGCAGGCGTCGCTGCGGGGCTTTTCTTTATGGCACGGCGCAGCCGCGCGTCCAATGTCGGATCCGATTCCATCCTCCGCACCCAGCTCCAGAACACCGAGTGGGCGCTGGCCTCGGCCGGCCGTGATGTCGAGGAGCTCCGCAAGAAGGTGGAAGAGCGCGTGGCGGAAGCGCAGCAGGCGCGCGCCGAACTGGCCCAGCTTCAGCAAAAGCTGGAGCAGACCGCGGCCGATCTGGAGCGCGAAACCGCAGCGCGCGCCGAAGCGGACCAGCGCGCGTCGGAAACCGCGACGCAGCTCGAAGCTACCTCCGGGCGCCTTCGGGATCTCGAGGCGAGCGCGCCGGTCGCGAGCGAGGCGCAGCAGCGA
This sequence comes from Bryobacteraceae bacterium, assembly GCA_035293845.1. Taxonomy (GTDB): domain Bacteria; phylum Acidobacteriota; class Terriglobia; order Bryobacterales; family Bryobacteraceae; genus DATGMB01. Next base: position 7,207 of record DATGMB010000189.1, on the reverse strand, counting down.
GCCGGCGAACTGGCTCTGGAACTTGAGGCTGAGCGCGAGCGCGCCCGCGAAGCCGCCGCCCGCTGCACCGAGCTGGAGGACCGGCTCGCCCGCACCCTGGAGCAGGCAGCTCAGGCCGAATCCGGCCGCACCGAGCTCGAGGCGGACTGCCAGCGCGCCCGCACTCGGGTGGAAGCGCTCCAGGCCGAGCTCGAGGAATGCCGCGCGGCAGGCGAGCACGCCAATGCCGCGAAAGCCGCCACGGAGCAGCAGTTGATCCGGGAGCAGTTGCGCGCGCAAACGCTTGCCGTCGAACTCGATGAACTGCGCGCCGCGCACGCAGCCATCGAGGCCCAGCTTCGCCAGGAGCGCGAGTCCGCCGCCGAAGGCATGCGCCTGCTCCTGCTCGCGCAAAGCAAGCTCTCCGCCTCCGCACCGCAGCAGCCCCAGACCAATGGCGCCGCCGCGGTCAATGGATACGCCAATGCCGTAGCGTGACCGGTAGCGCAGGCCCACGGGCCTGCGCGCCCGGTCACATCACCGTAATCGGCACCGAGGCGTTGACGTTTTCCCACGCCAGGTCCAGCCGGGCCCGGTTGCCGCCCTCTCCGGTCAGCGTCATTTTGTAGGTCTCGACCGTGGCCGGCGGCTTCGTCACCGTCATCGGCACGCGGCCCAAGTCCTGCGACTTGTCGTACGCGAGGCCCCACTCGCCGGTCGCGTTGCTCACAATCAATTGCCAGGGAGAGGTCGCCGTATCCACGAACAGCGTGTAATTGCCGGCCGGAACGTGTAGGTTGCCGATCATCAGGTCGGCATCCGTGTGCAGCGCCGTGGCTTCGTTGGCGCCGGCCCGCCAGACCGGATAGGTCGGATCATGGCTGATGATCCCGTTCGGCCCGAAGGCCGTCCGCCCGCGCAGCGAAGGCGCGTGGTATTTGATGGTGATCGTCTTTCCGTTCACCGTAACGGAAGTTTGCGCCGCCGGGCTGGCCTGCTGCCCGCGCTGCGCCAAGCCGACTGCGGCCGTCAACAGGATGGGAATCAGAATTCGCTTCATAGGTAGATTTTGACGCGGAACCGACGTGGCCGTGAGCACCATTTTCAACAAAATCACCGTTCGAGCACCAGCACCTCGCCATGCCGCGGCGCCGCGTAATGCACCTCCGGCGCGCGCAGCTTCAGCATGGCCTGGAACTGCCGCGGGTCGGCGGCGTTGTCCGGAAACATGTCGTAGTGGCACGGGATGGCCACACGCGGCCGGATCTCCGCCGCGAGCAGCGCCGCCTGCTCGTGCGACAGATTGCGGAAGCCGCCGTTGATGCACGCGATCATCGCGTGCGGCTCGTGCTTCCGCGCCGCGCCCAGCAGTTCGCAGGCGGCAGTGTCCCCGGTCATGTAGACGCGCGGCCCGCCGCCGAACGAAAACACGTAGCCCACATGGTTCAGATCGGTATCGTCGGTGGGCATCGCGAAGGTGGCGCGCAGGGTGATGTCGCCGGCTTCGATGGTATGGTCCGGCCACGTCGCCTCGATGCGTCCGCTTTCGATACCGCAGCGCCGGAACACATCGCAGGCCTGGTGCGGGCCGATGAAGCGCATCGTATCCCGGTGGCGCAGACGCCCGATGGTCTCCGGGTCGGCGTGGTCCTGGTGGCTGTGCGTGCAGACGTAAACATCCACGTCGATCTCTTCCGGCGGAATCAGCACCGGTACCTGGCGGCCGAGATCCATTCCCGGAGGCGCCACGGCCGCGCAACTGTTGCTCAGGTAGAGGTCCGCGGCGATTACCGTGCCGCCGGCGGTCTTGAAGATAAAGCCGTTCTGCCCCAGCCACCACAGCGCCGCCGTGCCGCGGGCGACGGAATAGTGGCGGATCTCGTCCATCAGGCTCATGCGCTCATTGTGCCAGACTTGCTGTGTCACACTAGGGGCATGCCCAACGTGCCGATCGAATTCCTGCGCGGCGTTCTGGGTGTGCTTTGCGTCTTTTTCGCGCACATGGCCGGGCGCTCGGCCGCGGCCGTGCGAATGGGCCGCCAGCGCCGCCCGCGGCTCTATTCCTGGATTCTCCGCACCGTGCTTTGCGCCGTATTCGTGGTCTTCCGCCACGAAATCGACGCCACCGCGATCCTGGTCTGGGCTCTGGCCGCCGCCGCCTTCGCCCTGGGCCTCTGGCTGGCTTCCCGGCAGAAACCCGAGGAAGACCTGACGCACGAGATCTTCCCCCACTGAGGCGCCCGTGACCGTCCCGCTCGCCCCGTTCGCCGCCGAGCGCTACCTGATCGACCTGCGCGACCGCACCACCGGCGCCGCCCCGGACACGCCGCGCGAATGGGCGTGGTTGTGGGCCTGCGGCGCACTCGACGTGCGCCAGGATTGCCTCCTGATTCCGGTCCTGGTTACGGCTGCCGACCTGCCGCTCGAAGCCGCGCTCGAACGGCAGAACCGGGAACGCGCCTGGGGCCTGCCCGACGGCTGGTTCGCCGAACGACTGGCGCGCGGCGGGTGTTTGCTGCTGATCGAAGGGGCGGAGGAGGCGGCCGGGATGTACCCGCGGTGCCGGTCGATGTCCTGCGGCCAATCCACACCCGGTACATCGAGCCCGGATCGGCAATCCGGCAGTGGGCTATTTTGATCGATCCGGTTTAAATTCCTCACATCCTCGCCACCCATACGCGCATCCACTCAAGTGTGCCCGACGATTTGCGATTTTCGTACATCGGCGGCCCGACTGCGCTCATCGAACGTTTCGGGTTGCGGCTCCTGACAGATCCGGGCTTCGATCCCGCCGGCGCCCAGTTTCACTCCGGCACGTATATTCTGCAACGCACCCAAGGGCCTGCCCTTCGCCCGGAGTCTCTGCAGCCCATCGACGCCGTTCTGCTTAGCCACGATCATCATTTCGATAACCTGGACGAATCCGGCCGGCGGTTTCTACCCCTCGCCGGTCGGGTCTTGACAACCAAGGCGGGAGCCGCTCGTTTGGGCGGCAATGCCATCGGACTTGAGCCTTGGGATTCGTTCACCATACCGTCGCCGAATGGCGGCGATGTGGTCATCACTGCAACGCCGGCGCGACATGGCCCCGCAGGCGCCGACCGCGGTCCGGTGATCGGCTTCGTGATCAATCGCCCGGATGTTCCTGGGGCGACTTATATCTCGGGCGACACGGTATGGTACGAGGGCATCGAGGAAATAGCGCGGCGATTTCTCATCCGACATGCATTTCTCTTTATGGGCGCCGCGCGCGTACAGGCCGTGGGGCCGCAGCATCTCACGCTCACTGCGCAAGAGGGCGTTCAGGTGGCGCACGCCATGCCGGATGCGCTGATCATCCCCTTGCACTTCGAGGGCTGGCAACATTTCACCGAGGGGCGTCCGGCTATCGAGCAGGCGTTTCGAACCGCCGGCCTCGGGGCCCGTTTGATATGGGGCACGCCCGGCGTAAGCATTCGCCTGGAACCGCAGAGCCCGCCGCTGGCGCACGGATCTTCAGAGTCTCCGCTACCCTGACCCCCGATCCCGCATTGCTACAATCGCAATTTACATGTCCCTCATCATCGTAGGTTCCGTGGCATATGACGGCGTCGAGACGCCGCACGGCAAAGTCGATCGCATGCTTGGCGGCGCCGCTACGTACATCGCGCTCGCGGCCAGCTATTTCACTTCGACCGGGATCGTCGCGGTGGTCGGCGATGATTTCGCGCAGGAGGATGTCGACCTGCTCGCTTCGCGCGATATCGATCTCGAAGGCCTGGAGCGCATTCCCGGCGGGAAGACGTTTTTCTGGCAGGGCGTCTACTCGGCCGATATGAACGACCGCACCACGCTGCGCACCGATCTCAACGTGTTCGCCGGCTTCGACCCCAAGGTGCCGGAAGCCTACCGCAAGCAGCCGTATCTGCTGCTCGGCAACATCCAGCCGGCGCTGCAGCGCAGCGTGCGGGCGCAAATGCCGAACGTCCGCATCACGGGCGGCGACACCATGAATTACTGGATCAACGATTTCCGCTCCGAGCTGCTCGAAACCCTCAAGGAGTGGGACTTCCTGCTGATCAACGACAGCGAGGCGCGGCTGCTTTCGGGCGAGAACAACCTGCGCCGCGCGGCGGTCCGCATCATGGAGATGGGCCCGCGCACGCTGGTGATCAAGCGCGGCGAATACGGCGCGATCCTCTTCCAGGGCGATTGCCACTTCATGGCTCCCGGCTATCTGCTCGAAGATGTCTTCGACCCCACCGGCGCGGGCGACAGCTTCGCCGGCGGGTTCATCGGCTATCTCGCCGGCCGCGGCGTCCAGCCCTCCGGCGGCGCCATCGACATGGCGGAGCTCCGCCGCGCCGTCATCTACGGCTCCGTCATGGGCAGCTTCTGCTGCGAGCAGTTCGGCGTCGACCGGTTCCGCACCCTGACGCGCGAGGAAATCGAGGCCCGCTATCAGGAATTCAAGTCCTGCACCGCGTTTTGAGAAGGGCGAGCCGCACCGCTCCCATACGGCCGCGGCTCTGTTGGGGCTCGGTCTCACGCTCGCCGCAATCAGCGCCGCTGCGGTCCGGTACTGCTTCACCCGCGGCTATCTCCTCTGGTACGGTGACGCCGAAGCGCATCTCAACAACGCCCGCCGGCTCTTCGATTCGGCAACGCCCGGCTACGACCAGCTCGGCACCCCGTGGCTCCCACTGCCGCATCTGCTGATGGCGCCGTTCGCGGCGGCCGATTCCTGGTGGCGCAGCGGGTTCGCTGCGGCGCCGGCCTCCGCGTTGAGCTGGATCGCGGGCGGGCTGTTCTTCTTTGCCGCAGTACGGCGAATTTTCGATTCCACGGCCGCCGCGCTGGCCGCCGTCGCGCTGGTTGCGCTCAATCCGAACCTGCTCTTCCTGCAGTCCACGGCTATGACGGAGCCGTACTTCTTCGCCGAGCTTGCGGCGCTGCTCTATTTCGCCGTTGCCGGCCGGCCCCTCGCAGCCGCGGTCGCCACCATCGCCGCGACGCTGACGCGCTACGAAGGCTGGTTCCTGATCCCCTTCGTGGCGCTGTGGTTCGGTATGCGCCGGCCGCGCACGGGGATGCTCTACGCCGCGGTGGCATCGCTCGGCCCGCTCTACTGGCTGGGCCACAACTGGTATCTGACGGGCGATGCGCTCGCGTTCTATCGCGGCCCGTATTCGGCGCGGGCCATCCAGGGCGGAAAGCCATACCCCGGCCTGCACGAGGCGGGCAAGGCCTGGCTCTACTACCGCACCGCGGTCGAGCTGTGCACCGGTCCCGGCCTCGCGCTGATGGCGGTGGCGGGCGCGGTGGTCGCCGCCGCGCGCCGCGCCGCCCGGCCGCTCCTGCTGCTGGCGCTGCCGCCGGCGTTTTACCTATGGAGCATGTATTCCTCGGGCGGAACGCCGATTTTCGTTCCCACGCTGTGGCCGAACTCCTGGTACAACACGCGCTACGGCCTCGCCGCGCTGCCGTTCGCGGCGTTCGCTTCGGCGGCGCTGGTCACGGCGGTGCCGCCGCGCCTGCGGGCGATCACCGCGGTGCTCGTCGTCGCGGCCGGAACGATTCACTGGGCGGCGCACCATCGTCCCGAAGACGTCGTTACCTGGGCGGAATCCCGCGCCAATTCGACCGGCCGGCGCGCCTGGATGTACCGAGCGGCGGGATTCCTGGGCGCCCGTTACCGCCCCGGTCAGGAGATCGCCACTTCGGGGGGCGACGATCTGTTTGGAATCTATCGCGCGGCCGGCATTCCACTCGCCGAAACCTTCAGCATCGATAACGGCCTCGTGTGGGATGCCGCCCTGCGCCGCCCGGAAATGCTCTGGCAAGATTGGGCTGTGGCGCGCGGCGATGACGAGCTGCACGCGGCGCTGGCGCGGGCGGCGGCGCGCGGCGTGCGCTACGAGCGCGTCGAGACGATCGTGGAGAAAGACGAGCCCGTAATCGAGATATACAGGCGCAGATGAACATGAAAATTCCCTTTACCAAGGCGCATGGCGCGAAGAACGATTTTCTACTGACCTGGCGTGCGGACTTGCCGGAAGGACTCGGCGCAGGCCAGCCTGCCCTGCCGGAGATTGCGCGGGCCATCTGCGACCGCCACACAGGCATCGGAGCCGATGGCTGGATGCTGGTCGATCGGCCCAAGGACGCGGAGGCCGAGGGCGCGATCCATCTTTACAACTCCGATGGCAGCGAGGCGGAGATCTCGGGCAACGGCACGCGCTGCGCCGCGGCGCTGCTGGTCCGGCACGGGTACGCCGCCGGAGTCGTGCGCATCCGCACCGGCGCGGGCATCAAAACGCTGCGGCTGCTCGAACGCTCCGGCCTCGAATTCCGTTTCGAAATGAACATGGGACGCCCGGAGATCGCGGCCGATCGCTGCGAGCTTGCGCTCTCGACCGGCCCGCGCGATGTGACGATCCTCTGGGTAGGGAACCCGCAGTGCGCGGTGCCGGTCGAGAATTTCGATTTCGACTGGCGAGCGATGGGCGCGGAGATCGAATCGCATCCGCAGTTTCCGAACCGCACCAATGTTTCGTTCTTCCGCGCCGCCGATTCCCACACCCTCGATGTTCGTTTCTACGAGCGCGGCGCGGGCGAAACCATGAGCTCCGGCACAGGCTCGACCGGCGCCGCGGCCGCGGCGGCGGCGCGCGGCCTCGTCAACTCGCCGGTTTGTGTCCGGACGCCCGCTGGACCCCTGGAGATCCGTCTGGCAGATGACATTTACCTCGTTGGACCCGCACAGATCGCCGCGGAGGGTGAATTCTTCCTATGAGAAAATCGGACCAATGTCCGATGTCCAAGTAGCTCTTGCCCCTGCACAGTTGCTCGATGAAAAGATACGGTCCCGCACGGCGCGGGTCGGGATTGTGGGTCTCGGGTACGTGGGCCTGCCCCTCGCCGTCGAGTTCGCCAAAGCCGGATTCGGCGTCACCGGCATCGACCTGAGCGAGCCGAAGACGCGCGCCGTCAACGCCGGCGATTCCTACGTCGGCGATATCGCCAGCGCCACGCTCTCCCCGCTCGTCGAGCGCGGCAAACTGCGCGCCACCACCGATTTTTCCGCCGTCGCCGAGCTCGATACCATCAACATCTGCGTGCCCACGCCGTTGCGCAAGACCAAAGACCCGGACATGAGCTATATCGTGTCCGCCTGCCAGGAGATCGCGCGCTATTTCCATCCGGGCATGCTCATCATCCTGGAATCGACCACCTATCCCGGCACGAC
>DATGMB010000188.1:0-30733 GCA_035293845.1 Bryobacteraceae bacterium | reverse complement strand
ACCGACCCGCTGCCGGACACCTTCAAGGATCACGCCGAGGCGCTGGCGGACGGGAAACTCGGGCCGGACGGCATCTTCCGGGCGCAGAAGATCCAGGCCAAGTGCGCGTCCAAGTATGAGGCCAAGCCGGGGCAACTGGCGCCGGGCCAGGCGCCGGTCAATCCGGGGCAGCCGGCCGCGAGCCAGGGGCCGGTGAGCAGCGTGCCGGAAAAATCCGAAGGAAAACGCGCCATCTAGCGTCTAAGGAGAGCGGGCAGGCCGCGGCTTGCCCCACGGGAGTCTATGGAAAATCTCGGTTCGCTGGCGATCCTGCTGGCTTTCTGCGTGGCGCTGTACGCCACCCTGGCGTCGGTCGTCGGGCGGGTAAAACGCAAGCCTTTCCTGGTGGTGAGCGGCCAGCGCGCGATCTATGCCATCTGGGTGTTGATGACCCTGGCGGCAGGGATCCTGGTCTACGCGTTGTTGACCGGGGATTTCCGGTTCGCCTACGTGGCCGAGCATTCCAACCGCACCATGCCCATTCTTTATAAGTTTGCGGCGTGGTGGGGCGGGCAGGAGGGCTCGCTGCTGTTCTGGAGCTGGCTGCTTTCGACGTACGCCATGGTGGTGACGTTCGGCAACCGCCTCCGGCACCGCGACATGATGCCGTGGGTGTTGGCGATGCTGACGACGGTCCAGACCTTCTTCCTGGTGCTGAACAACTTCGTCGCGAACCCGTTCCAGATGCTGGCCACGGACAAGCTGATCGTGGCGGTGCCGGACGGCAACGGGCTGAGCCCGCTGCTGCAGTATCCGGCGATGGCGATCCATCCGCCGATGCTGTACCTGGGGTACGTGGGCTTTTCGGTGCCGTTTGCGTTCGCCATCGGCTCGCTGATCACGCGGCAGCCGGGCGAGGGGTGGATCCACACGACGCGCCGCTGGACGCTGGTGACCTGGCTGTTCCAGAGCTGCGGTATCATGCTCGGCGCGGCCTGGGCGTACCACGTGCTCGGCTGGGGCGGCTATTGGGGCTGGGACCCGGTGGAGAACGCGTCGCTGCTGCCGTGGCTGAGCGGGACGGCGTTCCTGCATTCGGTGATGATGCAGGAGAAGAAGGGCATGATGAAGGTGTGGAACATCGTGCTGGTCTCGGCCACCTTCTTCCTGTGCATTCTGGGGACGTTTTTGACGCGCTCGGGCGTGGTGCAATCGGTGCACGCGTTCGCGCGGTCGGATATCGGAAAATACTTCGTCACGTTCCTGGCGCTGGGGATCGCGGCCACGGCCTACCTGATCCTGGACCGGCTCGATTACCTGAAGAGCGAGGCGCAACTGGAGTCGGTGGTATCGCGGGAATCGAGCTTCCTGTTCAATAACCTGATTCTGCTGGCGAGCTGTTTCGCGGTCCTGTGGGGCACGCTGTTCCCGGTGATTTCGGAATGGGCGACGGGCGATAAGATTTCGCTCGACGCTGACTGGTACAACCGGCTGATGGTGCCGATCGGGCTGTTCCTGCTGCTGCTGACGGGGCTCGGCCCGCTGTTTGCGTGGCGCAGGACCTCGGTCGAGAGCTTGCGGCGCAATTTCCAGTGGCCGGGGATCGCCGCGCTCGTGCTGGTGGTGGCGCTGTTCGCGGCGGGGGTGCGGCATCCATACGCGCTGATCTCATTCGGCTTCTGCCTGTTCGTGGCGCTGACCGTGATCATCGAGTTCTACAAGGGCGGGCGCGCGATCGCGGCGAAGAACGAGATGAACCTGCTGCGCGCGATGGTGGAGCTGACGCACCGCAACACCCGGCGCTACGGCGGCTACCTGGTGCACATGGGGATCGTGCTGATGTTCATCGGTTTCACCGGGCACGCCTTCAACCAAGCGGAGGTGAAGGAACTCAACGCCGGCGATTCCATGCGCATCGGCAGGTACGACCTGAAGATGGTCCGCATGACCCAGGGGCAGACGGAGAATTATCAGTGGCACCGCGCCACCATGGACGTCTATAAGGATGGGAGCTTCCTGGGAACGCTCGAACCGGAGAAGCGGTTCTACATGGCGAGCCGGCAGGGCACGAGCGAGATCGGCATCCGGCAGCGGCCCAACGAGGACCTTTACCTGAATTTTGGCGGCATGTCCGACGATAATCAGCGCGCGGTGATCCAGGCCTATGTGTTCCCGCTGGTTTCGTGGATCTGGATCGGCGGGCTGGTGCTGATCGGCGGAACGCTGATCTGTCTGGTGCCGAGCAAGGTCAAGATGCAGTACGCGCGGACCCAGGTGGTAGGGATTACGAAGAAACATGTCACGGTTCAGAACTAGCCTGCTGGCATTGGCGGTCGCCGCGGCGGCTGCCGTGGACTGGGCGCAGACGGCGGCGGAAAAGCCCAGTGTCGACGTGCGGCGCGTGGGGGCGCGGCTGCATTGCAAATGTGGCTGCGCGGATTCGGTAGCGACCTGCTCGATGCTCGAATGCGAGTACTCGAAGCCGGCCAAGGAGAGGATCGCGCGCATGCAGGCGGTCGGGATGACCGATGAGCAGATCATCCAGGCGTTCGTCCGCGACGGCTGGACGTATCTCGCGCCGCCGAACGCGTGGGGCTGGATCGTGCCTTATGCCGCGGCGGGCGCCGGGCTGATCGTGATCTGGCTGTTCGTGAAGAAATACCGGAAGCCGAGGCCGGTGGCCGAGCTGGGGCCGATGGAAATCGACGATCCGGCGCTCGAAAAGTATAAGGACCAGATCGAAAAAGACCTGGCGAACCTCGAATGATCATTGCTGTAACCTGCGTCATCGCGATCGCCGCGATCGCGTTTGTCCTGGGGGTCCGTTCCCAGGATTTACCGGAGCCCGAACCGGAATCGCCCTTCGCGCACCTGGACGAGCGGAAAGCGGCCATTTACGAGAACCTGCGCGATCTGCAGTTCGAATACCGCGTCGGGAAGCTTTCGGATGAGGACTATCAGGCGACCAAGAAGGACTTGCAGAGGGAATTGGCGCAGGTGATGGCGGAGGTGGACCGGTTGAAGGCGGGGATTGGGGATCGGGGGTTGGGGATTGGGGATCGGGCAGCGGCTGCGCCTGCGGCGGGCGCGGCGATCGGGGCGAATGGCGTGGAGCGAAAGGCCGGGTTCGTCTGCTCGGCTTGCGGGGCGAAATTCGAGAAACCGCTGAAGTTTTGCGGGGAGTGCGGCAAGGCGATGGGGGTGGCGAAGTGAGGGTGGCGTGGTTGCTGTTGGCTGCGGTTCCGATGTTCGGGGCCATTACCGGGACGGTCACCAACCGGACCACCGGTAAGCCGCAGCCCGGAGTCACGGTGGCGTTTAACAAGCTCGGGCAGAACGGGCCGGAGCTGATCGACCAGGCGAAATCCGACGCGCAGGGCCATTTCACGATCAACCAGGAAGTCCAGGGGCCGATGCCGTTCCTGATCCGGGCGGTCTATGACGGCGTGAATTACAACCACATGCTGCCGCCGGGCACTCCGACGACAGGCATCAGCGTGGACGTCTACAACGCCTCGAAGCAGCCGGGCGCGGCGAAGATCACCAAGCACATGATTCTCTTCGAGCCCGCCAACGGACAGATGACGGTGAGCGAGACCTATATCGTCGAGAACGGCGGCAATGTGGCCTGGAACGACGCGGACCAGGGAACGGTGCGGTTCTTTTTACCGCCAGGCGCGGGCGGCAAGGCGCAGGTGCAGGCGACGGCGCCGGGCGGGATGCCCATTGGCGCGGGCGTGCTGAAGACCGGGAAACCGGACGTGCTCGGCGTGGATTTTCCGGTGAAGCCGGGAGAGACGCGGATCGACGTCACCTATTCCCTGCCCTACACGGCGGGGGCGCCATTCGCGGGTGAGATCCCGAGCAAGGACGAGAACACGTACCTGATCGCGCCAAACGGTGTAACGCTCGCCGGCAAGGGCCTGAACGACCTCGGCACGGAGCCGCGGACCCAGGCGCACATCTTCGGCCTGCCGGGCAGAAGTTACGAGATTACGCTGACGGGCGCCGAGGCCGCAGGTCCGTCCGACGCATCGGGAGGGGCGGATGCGGAGAGCAGCGGGCCGCAGATCGAGCAGATTATGCCGCGCCTGTACGGGCAGGCCAAGGCGATCGTAGGAGTCGCATTGGGCATTCTCGGGCTGGGATTCGCGCTGCTGTATCGCAAAGGGAGCGAAGGCGGGCCGGGCGGCTTGCCCCACAAAGGATGAGCGCGGTCGCGGTCGACGGTGTCTGGAAGTATTACGGCGACTATCCGGCGCTGCGGGACATCCATCTCGAAGCGGCGCCGGGCGCGTGCCTGGCGCTGATCGGACGCAACGGAGCCGGCAAGACCACGCTGCTGCGGACCGTCGCGGGGTTTTCGCGGCCGGGCAGGGGCGATATACGGATTTTCGGCAAAGCGCCGCGCGAAACCGCGGCGCGGCGCATGACGGGGTTCATCGGGCACGGCATTTCGGTTTACGACGAGCTTTCCGCGCTGGAGAACCTGACGCTTTACGGCAAACTCTACGGGCTCGAGAACCCGCGGCGGGCGGCGCTCGAATGGCTGGAGCGGACCGGTCTCGAGCGCGTGGCGAACGGGCTGGTGCGCGAGTTTTCGCGCGGCATGCGGCAGCGGCTGGCGGTGGCGCGCGCGTTTCTGCACGAGCCGGCATTGCTGCTTTTGGACGAACCATTCACGGCGCTCGACGACCGCGCGATTGCGGTGCTGCAGCGGCTGCTGCGGGAAGCGCTGCAGGACGGCAAGACGATCGTGATGTCCACGCACCAGTTGCGCGAGGCTCTGGAGCTTTCGACGCACGTGGCGCTGCTGGTGCGGGGCAAAGTGGCGTTCGAGGGCCGGTGCACGCCGGAGATGGTGGCGGACCCGGGCTATGTGTATGCGCGGTACGGTGAAGGCGGATGAAGAGCGCGGAGCGGGCGCCGGCGCCGAAGGGCGCCGCGGCGTTCCAGATTTTGACCATCGCGCTCAAGGACCTTCGCTCCGAGCTGAGAACCAAGGAGGCGATCAATGCGTCGCTCGCCTTCGCGCTGGTGATCCTGCTGATGTTCAGCTTCGCCTTCGATCCGGAGGCGGATACGACGCGCGAGATTTCGGGCGGGCTGCTGTGGATTGTCTTCGCCTTCGCGGGCACGCTCATTCTGAACCGCAGCTTCGCGCGCGAGGTGCCGAACGACTGTCTGGACGGACTGATCGCGGCGCCGGTCCCAGGATGGGTGCTGTTTCTGGGGAAGGCGGTAGCCAATTTCGCGCTGGTGATGGCGGTGGAGCTGGTGGCGCTGCCGATTTTCGGGATCTTCTACAACGTGCGCTGGGCGCAGCAGTTCGGCGAACTGTTGGGAGTGCTGGCCCTGGCGACCTGGGGGATGACCGTGATCGGCACGATCTTCAGCGCGCTCACGGTGAACATCCGGCTGCGCGAAGTGATGCTGCCGATGCTGACGTACCCGATCCTGGTGCCGGCGCTGATCGGCGCGATGCGGCTGACGGCCGTGCTGGTGATGGGGAAGCCGATCGGCGGCGATGACGCGGCGTGGCTGCGGTTGCTGGTTGGGTTCGATGCGATCTACACGGCAGCTTCGTTGGTGCTCGTGGAGACCGTGCTAGTAGGATAGGGGTAGCAAGTGAGGCAATGATGCGCGACAAGATCGTTTACGGCTTAGGGATTGCGGCGGCGGCCGTGCTGGCCTGGAATACGTACGCCATTGCCGGGTTGCCGGACGAAGTCAACCAGGGGGCGGTGTTCAAGATCATCTTCTTCCACGTCCCGATGTGGGCGGCGGCCGGTGTGGCGGTGAGCGTGGCGCTGATCGCCAGCGCGCTCTTCCTGATCACGCGGAACTTCGCGTTCGACGCGGCGGCGGTGGCCTCGACGGAGGTCGGCGTTTGCTTCCTCACGGCGGGCCTGGCGACCGGCTCGATCTGGGGGCGGCAGATCTGGGGCATCTGGTGGACGTGGGATGCACGGCTGACTTCCGCGCTCCTGTGCTGGATTCTCTACGCGGGTTACCTGATGCTGCGGCGGGCGGTGGAAGAGCCGACGCAGCGCGCGACATTCGCCGCGATTTTCAATATTTTCGCCTTCCTGGACGTGCCGATTGTGTTCTTCTCGATCAAGTGGTGGCGCACGCAGCACCCGCAGCCGGTTTTCTGGGGCAACGGGAGCTTTCCCAAGGACTGGACGCAACATTTTCTCTACAACATGGCGGCTATGGTGGCGCTGGGCGTGGTAATGACCGTGGTACGGCTCCGCCAGGAGGAAGTGCAGCGGGAAATCGACGCCGTGCGCCGCACCGTGCACGCATTCTAAGGAGTTCTTTATGTATTTGCTTCTGGCACAGATTACGCAGGACGATTTGCAGCGCGAGGCACTGCGGCTGCAACACGACTACCAGTTTCTGACGTATGGCCTGATCGCCGCCTGGGTGATCCTGGCGGTCTACGTCATGACGATGATCGGCCGGCAGAAGAAGCTGAAGCGCGAGATCGAGAGCCTGCGGGTGATGGTGGATGAAAAGTAGGCGAGCGGCAGCACGCGTTGAGCCGCGGGATGTGCGATAGAACACCGGCGCCCTTCGTCTGTGTCTGCTGACCCGGCGCCGGAGCGGACGGCCCGAATTGCGGCCCTGAACTTGCCAGTCAGCGGATGACGGAGGCTCTCGAAGGTGAAGTTCAGAGATCGCGTTCTACTGCTGCTGCTGCTTGCCGCGGCTCAAGTGGTCCTCGCGGCATCCGCACCGATACAAACGGCGCCGGGCGCTGTCACGGTTCATTACGCTGCGTTTTCCCCGTTCATTGCCTTGATCGCGGGAATCCTGATTCTGCTGATTCCGCGTCTTCTCAATTACATTGTGGCAATTTACCTGATTTTGATCGGTCTGGTCGGGCTTTTCGGCAGGTAAAGGCGCCGGCTTGCTCACATTTTCAGCGTGCCGGTCAGCGACTGAACGGCCTCGATTTTTTCGCGGCGGCAAAACGCTTCCAGTTCGCGAGCGATGCGGAGGGGCGAGGCAGGGTCCCAGAAATTCGCGGTGCCGACCTCGACGGCGGTGGCGCCGGCAATCAGGAATTCGGCCGCGTCCTCGCCGGTAGCGATCCCGCCGAGGCCGACGACCGGGATGCGCACGGCCTGCGCGGCCTGGTAGACCAGCCGCAAGGCGATGGGCTTGATCGCCGGGCCGGAGAGGCCGCCGAACCCGGCGCCCAGGCGCGGGCGGCGGCTGCGGGCGTCGATGGCCAGGGCGACGAAAGTGTTCACCAGCGAGACGGCATCAGCGCCGGCCTCCGCGGCAGCGCGCGCCAGCGGCTCGATGGCGGCCACATTGGGCGAGAGCTTCACGATCACGGGGCGATGGGCCAGGGGCTTGACAGCCGACACCACTTCCGCAAGCAGCGCGGGATCGCTGGAGAAATAGATTCCGCCGTGCCGGGTGTTCGGACAGGAGACGTTGAGCTCGTAGCCGGCGAGGCCGGGGTGATCCTCGAGCACCCGCACCACTTCGGCGTAATCGGCGCTCTCATACCCGAAGACATTCGCAAAGACTGCGGTGCGGAGCCCGGCGAGCGCGGGGAGTTTATCGCGAACGAACGCGCGGACACCGATGTTTTGCAGGCCGATGGAGTTCAGCATGCCGCCGCGCGTCTCATAGAGGCGTGGCGCGGGGTTGCCTTCGATGGGCTCGCGCGAAAGGCCTTTCACAACGAGGCCGCCGAGCTGGTCGAGATCGACGTGCGAGGCGAATTCGACGCCGTAGCCGAACGTGCCGGAGGCCGCGAGCACGGGGTTGCGGAGGCGGATGCCGCAAAGCGTGGTTTCGAGCGTCATTCCGCGAGGGCCTCGGTCAACACGCGTCCGGTCGAGGAGGAGGGCGGCGAGACGCCGCCCACGCGGGCCAGGGTCGGGGCGAGATCCACCGTCTCGACGGTCCGCTCGTAGACGCCCTGCCGGAAAGGGGGGCCGTATAAAAACAGCGGGACGCGGGCGTCGTAGTTATAGAGCGAGCCATAGGAGATCCCGCGGTTTGCCGCGGTGGCTTCGATAAAGCCGGGCCGGTAGGAAAGCATGACATCGCCCGAGCGGACGGGGTGGAAGCTGTTGGCGAAGCGCTGCTCCCATGCATTCCGCACGGAACAGGCTCCGCCCGCCGTATAGTAGCCGGCAATGCCTTCCAGGCCGAGTGCGGCGTGGCCAGCGGCCTGGCGAACGATCTCGGCCTCCGATTCGCGCATCCGGTCGAGCTTCAGGTAAAGGAACGGATACACGTATTTCACGACTCCCGCCTGGTGCTGATCGCTCAGCGAATTCTGGATTGCCTGGGCGATCAGCTCGCCATTGACCGCCATCGCGGGGCGCAATGCGGGTTCGGGGGCTGCGGGCGCTCCGTGCGCGGCAGTCAGGGCGAATGCGACCGAGGATTCGCCCGGCGTCTTCGCGAGCACCCCGAGGAAGGTGTCCAGGCGGCGATCGAGCTGCAGGGCCATTTGCTGCATGAGCGGGCTGCGCGCACCGGTTTCGTAGCCGAGCTGCTCGGTGGCGTCGGGCAGGATGCAGAGGACGTCGAAGGTGTTGGATTCGCCGAGACCGTTGCGGGCGCGGACCTCCGCGGCGAGATCGAAGACGGCCGCGTCTGCGAATGGAGAAGAGCGGTAGAGCGCCATGTATTCCGCGGGCCGGCTCGGATTCCAGTTCAGAACGCGGAGCGCCGGAGCATCGGGGGGCGCGCCCACCGCCTGCCATTTGCCATCGCGCACCGCTTCGGCGGAGTTGGGCGATTGAAATGCCACCAGCCAGTCTGGAGGCTGACCGTTCGATGTGAAGCGGCCTTCGGCGTTCATCCAAAAAAGGTGCGGCTCGTCGCGGGCCGGAACACCGGCGGCGAACAACGCAGCGCGCTCCCGGCTTGCCGCGACGACGGCGACGCGCGTGCGGGCATTGGCGGCGATTTCTGCGAGCAGCGTGGTCGCCAGGAGGGGCTGGTCGGCAGCGCGAACGGGGGTGGAGGTACTACGGTCGTACCAGCGGTCTGCGACAATTCCGTGCTGGGCAGGCCATGCGCCAGTAGCAACCGTGGCGAGTGAGGAAGCCGGAAAAGTGCTGGCCCGGTTCACGCAATTGTAATAAACAACACCTTTTTCCAGGAGCTTGCGGAAGCCACCCGGGGCCAGTTGGGAGCGGATGGAATCGAGGTATTCCGAGCGGAATTGACCTAATAGTACCAGTACCAATAACTTAGGCCGACCGCTTAAACCGAAAGCGCGCGTAGCCAGGCCCGCAGCGGCGAGGCGACCCAGATCCCGTCGGCAAATGCGCATAAAAAAAGATCTTAACAGAGGCGATCGTTATGATATAGTTGTGTCCATCAGTACGTTCCCGTTTTCCTTCTAGTACAAGAAGGAGGGATGAGAAGGGTACGCATGACCGACGAAAAGAGCGTTCTCGGACTTGCCACCATTCGGCGTAATAGAGGGATTTCCCTAGAGCAAATCGCCGAATCGACGAAGATCAGCGTTCGTTCCCTCGAAGCCATCGAGCGAGGCGAATTTCGCAAGCTGCCCGGCGGCATTTATAATACCAGCTACATCCGGCAATATGCGCGGGCGATCGATTACGACGAGAGTGCGATTCTGGCGGTTTATTACCGCGAGACGGCGCCGGTGAGCGTGCCCACGCCCGGCGGCAAGCGGCTGTTCAGCATGCTGCGCTCGTCGGATCAGTTGGCGTAGGTTCGCGCGCTCGGGCGGCGCGTGAAGTTGGCACAGAACTCTTGCAGGCGTTCCCTTCTCATCGGCTTCCCTTCTATCTGACGTTTGCCGCAGTCGTCGCGGTGCTGTTTGCGAATGCGGCGGCGAACGTGCTCGTCGGCGCAGCGCTCGCGGCGCTACTCTATCGTCACTTTCGGCACGGCGATCCATTGCGATTCCCGCCCGTGAAACTGCCGCTCGGGATTTTCTTCGCTCTCACAGTGCTCGCGGTCGCGTTCTCCGGGCATGCGCGCGAAGGCTGGCCGGGCATCCGCAAATTTTATCTGTGCCTGGTGCTGTTGCTGGTCGCGAGCACGTTTCGCACGGTACGGGACGTTTGGTCATTGGTGGCGGCTCTTGCGGCCGGGATGGCGGTGTCGGCGGCACTCAGCTTATGGCAGTTCCGCCGCAAATACGAAATGGCGGCCGCGCTGCACGAAAGCTTCCGGGAATACTACACGCCACAGCGCATCACGGGGTTCACCAGCCATTGGATGACGCTTTCGGGCGAGGAGATGATCGTGCTGCTGCTGATTACCGCGCTGCTCTACTTCGCGGCGCGCCGGCGCGGCACGGGGTGGATCGGCGCTGCGGCCGGCGTGATCGCGCTCTCGCTGGTGCTGGGCTGGACGCGGTCGATGTGGATGGGCGCGGCCCTGGGCCTGGTCTACCTGACCTGGCTGTGGCGGCCACGCTACCTGCTACTGCTGCCGGTCGCGGCGGCGGCGCTGCTGTGGGCGAATCCAGCGGGCGTCGGGGACCGGATACGATCGATCGAGCGGCCGGCGGGCGACCTGGATTCCAACCGGTTCCGCGTAGTGGCGCGGCGTGCCGGATGGGAGATGATCCAGGCGCATCCGTGGCTGGGGCTGGGGCCGGAGCAGGTGCGGGAACAGTTCAAAGCTTACATCCCGGCCGATGAGCCGCGGCCGCTGCCGACGGGCGCTTACATCCATCTGCACAACGTATATCTGCAATATGCGGCCGAGCGCGGTCTTCCGGCGCTGGCGGCGTTTCTGTGGTGGTTGGGGAAGATGCTGACGGATTTTATGCGCGCGGCGCGGCGCACGGCTCGCAAGGATGGCGACCGGCGCTTTGTGTTGCACGGCGCGATCGCGGTGATGATCGCGGTCATGGCCGCGGGTTGGTATGAGCACAACCTGGGGGATGGGGAGATCCTGACGCTGTTTTGCGCGGTTTGCGGTGCGGGTTATGTGGCGGTGTGGGGAATGGACGGCAGAGAACGAGATGGTACGTAGCTATTGCCCGACTTCAAGCCGCAGCAATACCGTGACGTCCACATCGATCGTGCCAATTTCAATTGGAGTCGGTGGCGCCGCACCCGCCACGAGAGGCGCAGCGGTGGCCGTCTTGTGCATGCCGAACCCCTCCTCCGGCGTGACCTCTTCCGCCGACAGTACACCCACGACCTTCAGATGTAACCCCGAAGCGATTGCTTCCGCGTTGGTTCTGGCTTGTTCGGCAGCCTGCCGCAGCGCTTGAGCATGCACGGCGCCCCGGTTCTTCAACTCATACCGCAGACCCTGGATCACGTTCGCTCCCGATGCTGTGGCCGCGTCGATCACCTTGCTGACCTGGCTCAGGTCATCGAGGGTAACCTCGACTACGTTGGTCGCGGTATAGCCCACAATCTGCGGCTGCGCGCCCGGCTTCGGATATTGATAATTGGGCCGGATCGAATACGTGGTCGTCCTCAGTTTGCGGTTCGCACCGAGCAAGCGGGTTAACTCGTCCATGCAGGCTTCCGTCTGCTTTGCGTTTTGCGCGCCGGCGGCGGGCGCGGTGGGCCCCTGAGAGATGACACCGATGTCGATTACGGCGCGGTCGGGTTTGGTGGAGATGGTGGCCTCACCCGTAGCCTGGACATAAGGCTTGTCCGGCCGCGGCGTCGTTTCGATGGATAGCCGCTGTGCCGGAAGCGGAGCGCGCGACACCAGCGTCAGGAGGCCGATTGCCAGAAATCGGTTATTCACCCTTATAGGATAGCGGTGAGTTCAGATCTTAAGAGGCCCGCTTCCGGGCCTCTACCCAGGCAGGAAACACTTCCGGGTTCTCCAGCCACACCAGCATCCACTGGGCCATCTCTTCCTTCTCCGCGCGCTTTTCGGCCGGGAAGCGGGGGTTGCGTGCGAGAAACTTCGCGCGGTCTTTCGCGGCGATCACCTGGCGGCGGCAGTAGCGGGCACGGTCGCGGTTACCGGCGGCGGTTGCTGCGGCGTAGACGGCCAGCAACTCGCGCAGGGATTGCTCCAGCTCCTCGAACGTGTGCTGGCGGACACCGGCATAGGGCTGGTCGAACGGGAGGCCCGTCTCGCGCAACAGCTCGCGCAGGTAGCTCTCGGAAACCGGCGCGAGGCGCTGGAGCAAGTCCTGCCACACGGCTTCAGTAATGGCGGCAGGCTTGGCTTCCTCCAAGTAATCGCGCAAGCGGCGTTTGATCGACTTACCGCCGGGCGCCATTTCGGTATCTGGATACGGCGGCGTTCTGCGCCTCGATGGTGCGGGAAAATTCGTGTCCCCCGGAGCCATCGGGGCGCAGCACGAAGTAGAGTGCCTCCGAATCGGCGGGGTGCAGTGCGGCCTCGATCGCGGCCAGACCGGGATTGGCAATCGGACCGGGCGGGAGTCCGGGGTGGCGGTAGGTGTTATACGGGCTGTCGCTCTCGAGATCGGAGCGGTAGATGGTCCCGCGATAACGGCCGTCCAGCAGGGCGGCGTAGATGGTGGTAGGGTCGCAATCGAGCTTCATGCCGATGCGCAGGCGGTTGGCGTAAACCGCGGCCACCTGCGCGCGCTCCGATTTCAGCTTGCTCTCGCGTTCCACCAGTGAGGCGAGCGTCACGGTGCGATGGACGTCGGCCGTGGTCTTGAGGCCTGCCCAAACCTCGCGGAACTTGCCGGTCATGATGCGGCAGAGCTTCTCCGGCGTGGTGTGGCGGCTCAGGTGGTAGGTGTCCGGGAACAGATAGCCTTCGAGCGAGGGCGCCTGCGGATCGAGATCGCGAATCATGGCTGGATTGCGCGCGGCGGCGAGGAACTGGCCGGCGGGAAACAAGCCAATCTGTTCGACAGCGGCGGCGATATCGAACATGTTCTTGCCCTCCGGCACAGCCAGCAGGTAATAGAAAACGTCGCCGCGGGCGATCCGGTCGTAGACCTCAATGGGAGATGCGGGCCTGGTGAAGCGGTACTCCCCCGCCTGCAACACCCGGCCGTGCGCGACGATTCGGGCCAGCAGGAAATCCATGCGGCTCGGCACCACACCCGCGTGCGCGAGGAGCCCGGCAATTTCGGAACTCGACGTGCCGCGAGGGATATCGACGAACTGCGGGCTGTGGAAATTCTGGTACGGCGTGAAGACACGGAAGAAGAGCGCGCCCGCGCCGGCGGCGAGCAGCAGCAGGAGACCGAAAAACAGCCGGCGCATCGTTTTCATAAGGAATCGAGGTAGCTCTGCAGCAGAATGACCGCGGAGAGGCGATCGACCGCCGCCGCGCGTTTTTCGATGCTCATGCCGCTTTGCCGCAGCACACGACCCGCCTCTACCGAAGTCAAGCGCTCATCCCAGAGGCGCACCGGAACGCCGAGCCGGGTTTCGATATCGGAGGCGAACTCCCGGACCCAGCCCGATTGCCGCCCTTCCCCGCCCCGCATGTTGATCGGATTACCGAGCAGGACCAGGCCCACCTCGCGCTCGCGGATGATCGATCCCAGGGCGTCGAGATCGGCGCGCTTGTTCGTCCGGACGAGATTGGGCAAGCCTTGGGCAGTGATTCGCAGAGGATCGCTGATGGCCATTCCGATTCGCTTCTTGCCGAGATCGAGGGCCAGGATGCGGGGGCTTGCGGGGCTCAAGTCGCTTTTATTATAGCGGCAGCGGGCCCTCGCTGGCCGTTGCCGGACGGGCGATGTGCTACAGTCGAAGGCAAGAGTGGGGGGTTGCGTCGTGGCGTTGATGACGACCAAGATCGCGGAGCGCGGCTCGGGCGAAGCCACGGGCAAAGGCCGGCAACTGGCGCTCGCGGTGATCGCCCTGGGGGTCGCTATCGCCATCCTCTACTTCGGGCGGATGGTGTTCATCACCGCGATCACGGCCACGGTGATCGCATTCATTCTGGAGCCTTTCGTCGCGCTGCTGATGCGCATCCGGCTGCCGCGCAGCCTGGCCAGCTTCGTGGTGTGCAGCATCGCGCTGCTCTGCCTGTACGTGATCGGGATGGGGGCGTATTCGCAGCTCGCCTCGATCTACGCCGACCTGCCGAAGTACGGGGAACGCATCGGCGACATTGTGGATACCGTGCGGCAGCGCGTGCAGGCGACGGAAGAGGAGACGCTTCGGATGATCGTGCCGGCCCGGCAACGGCAGGAGGAAGAGCAACGGCGGCGCGAGCAGCAGCAGGCGCTCAGCAAGCGCAGCCGGCGATCGGCCGCGCCGCCTCCGGTCATCCCGCTACCCGGCACGGCCGCGGCGATCCCGGAAGTGCGCATCCACGAAGAGCCGACGCCCATCGGCGATTACATCGCCGCCCGGCTCACCGGGCTGTACCAGGTACTGCTGATGATTTCCTTCGTCCCGTTCCTGGTTTACTTCATGCTGAGCTGGCGGGACCACATCCACCGCAGTTTCCTGCAATTGTTTCATGGCGAGGACCGGCTGGTGGCGGCGCGCAGCCTGCAAGGCATCGGGGAGATGGTGCGCGCTTTCGTGGTCGGCAATTTTCTGCTCGGGCTGCTGCTGGCCGTAATGAGCTCGGCCATTTTCTGGGCATTGCGGCTGCCGTATCCGATGCTGATCGGTCCGGTGAGCGGCTTCCTCAGCCTGGTGCCGTACGTCGGCCTGCCGCTCGCGATGATCCCACCGCTGTTCGCGGCGCTGACAGTGAACCAGTTTCCGATCTATCTTCTCGCGATGGGCAGCGTGGGCCTGCTGCACCTGATCGCGCTGAACCTGCTGTACCCGAAAATCGTGGGTTCCCGCGTGCACCTCAACCCGCTGGTAGTCACGTTCTCCCTGATGCTCTGGGGCTTTCTGTGGGACGCCCCCGGCCTGCTGCTCGCCATCCCCCTGACCGCCGCGATGAAAGCGGTCTGCGATAACGTGAAGGGCCTGCGCGGGATCGGGAAGTTTCTCGGGGATTAGGAGTCGGGAGACAGGAGACAGGAGTCATCCAGCGGCCGGCAGTGGGAGGACTTCTCCTGACTCCTGAATTCTGAGTCCCTTCAGAATGTTATCCTCAGTTCTTCCGATGTCAGCCATTCCCGAATCGGCGCGGCTGTTCATGGCGGGGCTGCTCGAACGCGCGCGTAAACTGCAAAGGACCATCGTTTTTCCCGAGGGCAACGACCCGCGCGTGCGGGAGGCTGCGGCGCGGCTGGCGCGCGACGGCGTGGTGCGGCCGGTGCTGCTCGGCAAGCCAGGCCCGGCGATGGATGGCATCAGGTTCGCGGACCCGGAGACCTCGCCGCAGAGGGCAAAGTATGCCGCTATTTACCATGAGCGGCGCCGCGCCAAAGGCATCACCCAAATGGAAGCGGAGGCGATCGCGCGGAGACCGTTATATTTTGCATCCCTGATGGTGGCTGCCGGGGACGCGCACGGCAGCGTCGGCGGGGCGGCCAACAGCACCGCGGATACCGTGCGCGCGGCGCTTCACTGCGTCGGCACGGATCCGCGCGCACGCCTGGTTTCGAGCGTATTCGTGATGGCACTGCAGGACCGCTCGCAGGGGCACAACGGCCTGATGGCTTTCGCCGATTGCGCCGTCGTAATCGACCCCACGCCGGTGCAGCTCGCCGATATCGCGATCGCCACGGCGGAGAGCACGCGCACGCTGCTCCACACGGAGCCCGCCGTGGCGCTGCTCAGCTTCTCCACCAAGGGCAGCGGCAAGCACGCCCACGTGGATCGGGTGGTCGAGGCATTGCGCATCGTGCAGGCTCGCGCGCCGGAACTGAATGTGGACGGCGAGCTGCAGGCGGACGCCGCGATCTCGCCGATCGTTGCGGGGTCCAAAGCGCCGGGATCGCGCGTGGCGGGCCGCGCCAATACGCTCGTATTTCCGAACCTGGCCGCGGCCAACATTGGATACAAGCTTGTGGAGCGGCTTGGGGGAGCCATGGCGATCGGCCCGTTCCTGCAAGGTCTCGCCAAACCCGCCAACGATCTTTCGCGCGGCTGCTCGGCGGAGGACATTTACAACGTAGCTGTCGTGACGGCGCTGCAATCGGAGCGGCCGTAGCGGAACCGGAGATGGCGCTACCCTTCCGCCTGATCTACCACGAAGGCTACAACCTGGATCTCGGCGAGCACGTCTTCCCGGCACAGAAGTATCGCGGGCTCCGCGATCGCCTGCTGCGCACCGGCTTTGCGGCGGCAGAAGATTTCGTCGAACCGCAGCCGGCCACGGACCAAGACATTCTGCTGGTGCACAGCCCGGAATGGGTCCACAAACTGCGGAACGGAACACTTTCGGCCGGGGAAATCCTGATGCTCGAGATTCCCTACTCACGCCGGATGGTCGAGGCGTTCTGGCTGGCGGCCGGAGGGAGCATACTCGCCGCCCGCCTGGCGCTTTCGGATGGCGTGGCGTTCCACGCGGGCGGCGGATTCCACCATGCCTTCCCGGACCATGGCGAGGGCTTCTGCGCAATCAACGACATCGCCGTGGCAATCCGGCGGCTGCAACGCGATCAGTCGATCCGGCGGGCCATGGTGGTGGATTGCGACGTGCATCACGGCAATGGAACCGCCGCCATTTTCGCCGCCGATGATTCGGTATTCACGCTCTCGATCCACCAGCTTCACAATTATCCGAGCGTCAAGCCGCTCTCGGACCTCGACATCCACCTCCCGGACGGCACGGGCGACCAGGAATATCGATCCCGGCTCCGCAACGGATTGTCGGCGGCTTTCGCGATGTTTCAGCCGGACCTCATAATATATGTCGCGGGCGCGGACCCGTTTCGCGAGGATCGGCTCGGTGGCCTCGCACTCTCTTTCGAGGGATTGCGCGAGCGCGACCGGCTGGTGCTGGAATCCGCGCACTCCCGCCGTATTCCAGTTGCGATCGTTCTGGCCGGAGGATACGCGGTAAATGCGGAGGATACGGTCGGCATCCATGCCGCCACGGCTGAGGTGGCGAAAGCGGTATGCGGGGCGGGTAGTAGCTAGTCTTATCCGCTCAGGAGCTTGCCTGTCGGGACTGCGACGTTACTAGCCTGGTCCGTTCAACCCTCCGACGGTCGAGGCTGCCGGGGCTGCGTGCGCCACCCGCCCTAAAGATTTTCCATTTTTGGCCGGGATTCTGCACTCCGGTAAATCCCTTATCACTTTGCTAATCAGACATTGGTTAGAAGAGAGGCCCTCCACGACTGCCCGATGCGGAACTTTGCAGGACTTGCGGCAGGCGTCGAGAACGGCAACTGCGCGCGAATGAACAAATTCTCTCGAAATGTGCTCGCAGAACTCCCATTCAGCCATCAGATTAGGCCGGATCAGCCGCCTGTAGTACTTGACCCTCAAGGGACAGTGCTGTGAGAATACGACTAACTAAAAGAGCTTTGTGGCACGGGGAAACCAGGTGCGCGATGCATCAAAACACAGAAGGGGGAAGGGCACCGACGCCGCGGGAGTTGCAGGTTCTGAACTTGATCTGTGAAGGGCACTCGACCAAGCAAATCGCCGCGGAGTTGGGGATCAGCTTCAAGACAGCGGCTTGTCATCGCATGCGTCTGATGGATAAGGCCGGCGTCCACGATCCGATCAGCCTCTTCCGCTGGGCCCTACGTAATGGGTATGTATCGATCGAGGGTTTGCGGCCCTCGACTGTGGCGCAGCGCGGGGAGCGCGGGTAGCATCCACCAGCATCCTGGCAGGAACTGCGGGTTCCTCACGCCGATCGCTAAATAGTATCGCGTTACGCGGCAGCCAGCCCCGGGCGCACATGCCGGTCCCGCACGGCGACTCGCGGTTCCGGCGGCGTTCTGAGAACAACGTGCACTGGCGTCAAAGCCTCGGCATTCCTCGCTGGCGACACTGCCGCGTGGCGGTTGTGCAGGCATGCCAAAGGACGCCGCCGGCTTGACGCCATCGTCGGTCGCGTTCATGGCCGGCACGCGTTTTCGATCCTCAGAGTTGGACCGCCCCGCCCGTTCCGCGGGCGGAAGCGGTACCGAGGTGAGATAGCGCGATTCCTCTGCCGAATTTTCAGCTCTTTTATTTGCCTTTACTTACCCGTCATATTTGGTACCACAAGGTACTAAGCCAGCAGCCCGAATCGCTTACCAACACCGCCCGTTTTCCCTCCTAAGGTAAACATTGACGCGTTGAGCGCTCGAACGTATTATGTATCACAGAAAGCAGTGATGTTCATTAACCCACAGGAAATCGGACTTTTTCACAAATGACAAGGACACCGGCGCTCTGCGCGCTTTATTGCCTTACAATCCTTCCTGCCGCTGCTCAGATTCCAACGCATCCACCGCTCAAAAGGGATTTCGCCCAAGACTCGACGATCAGTGCCGCCGCTGCACAGATCCCGACACACACAATGCATGGGCCGAACAATGGCAATGGCATTGTGGTCTATGGCGCGTTGAGCCTGGAGCCTGGAGCTTTGCAGAGCGGCATCGCGTCGTGGCTCAATTCGCACTTCGACTGGACGATCGGCGGCGACATTCAGACCAACGCCGCTGTTCCGACGAAGACCTGGTGGCCGGACTATGTTGACTTCACTTACATCTACCCGTATCAAATGTGGGATCTGCAAGAGACCGCCGCGTCAAATGGCTTCGTGATGGAATCCATGCTGCTGCACGCAACGGCCGACATGCACGTCGACAGCAATGCCGGGGCGCAGTGGATCAATATGCAGCAATTTGACGCGTTCGAGCCTCGGGTAGGGGGAGTCCTGGCCAATGGCGTGTTCCTGTCCGATGGCACGTCTTACGTGGATGTGACCAACCAGAGCTGGTATGGCTCACCGATGACCACGGTTTCCAGCATGCTGTACGTCGGATACATGGAGCCATTCGATCAGATGAATTTCGTTGTCCACACGGGGCGAGTTGGCGGGTCTGTTTCGTATCAGTATTGGAGCGGATCGAACTGGCAGGCGCTTCCAATCAAGTCGGACAGCAGCGACGGGCTCGCCACGAGCGGACGGGTCTACTTCTATCCGCCGAGCCGCTGGAAGCAAACTTCCGTCAACGGATCAAAGCCGAAATTCTGGATCCGGGTCGTCGTGAGCAGCGCGTCCACACCGCCCGCTTATACGACAGTGACCGGGGATGACTGGTCCGTGGCTTCGCCCGGGAACAACCTTCGGGGCTGGAGCACGAGCTATAACACCCGCCGGATTAATATCGGCACGCGACTCGAATATGATCCCACTCCGCCGCCAAACGCCACGGCCAAATTCCGATACCAGGCCCGAATGAGCAACATCAATAACACGACTTTCGGGAACCCGTCAGATATTCAAAATAATGTTCGGACCTGGGGACAATACCTCTCTGATATGGCGGACGCCCGCATACTGCCTGGAACGGATGGAGTGATGTTCGACGACTATGGCGCTGAACCCAGCCGGGTGACCTCACCGGCGAATTTCCTGGCTTATACGGATTTTAATCAGGCAAGCACCTGGCTGGCCGAAGTCAATGCCACCTACGCCTCGGTTGTGGCCGGCTTACACGCGGAGCATGGAATGACGGTACCCGGGGTCAGCAGCTTTCAAGTGGGCACGAACGGTTATCTTGGCCCAGGCGACTGGGCTCTGTGTGAGGGCTGGTGGTGCCATGTCTCCACAAATGCGTCGGCGAACGCCATCTCCGCATATGACCTGAATGGATCGACACTTACCTATGATCTGGCGCTACCGGCGAACAATCCCAATAACGGTAAGGTTATTATGACGTGCGTTGATCCGTTTAGGGAGTGGGCCTCCGGGGAGTTGTTCACCTCGTGGCACTACTTAGATCTCGCAAACCGTACTCCCATTGAATGCCTGGCGATGCACTATCTCGGATGGAATCCGAACACGCTGTTTGGTTACAACACCCTCGGATATTCCTACTCAACCACAGACGAGGTGGATGTGTACGCGCCGGCGACCACACTGACGAACGGCGTGCAGGCGGACACGTCCGCCAATGCAAAGACCATCTCCCTTGCCGATGCTTCGGGTTGCAATACGACCGTCGAGTGGGCATCAGGGAAATACGGCTTGAGGCTAGGGACGCCAGCATTCGGCGATACCGTATCGGGCACACTCGCAGGCAACACGTTCACTACAAAGGATCCGATCTATGCCGCATATCCGGCCGGGAGCCCTGCTTCCTGTATTCAGCTCAAACATCTCAGCACGATTCCGAATCCGCCGGTTTCGAACGTATACAAGTGGGTAAACTGGTTTCCGGCCCGAGCGGTGGATATCGGGACACCCGACCCATACGGGTATCGTGGGGGAGCCCGGGCTGTGACCGAGCCTGGAAATACCCCCTGGAAGAAAGGCGGCGCACCGGATTACATTTCGGGCCAACCCCGTGCGACTTGCGATGCCCACCCCGGCGGTTGCGCTGACGTTTGGAGGCGGGACTTTACAAACGCGATCGTGCTGCTGCGGGCGTGGAATTACAGCATGATCGAATCGGAAGTGGACACGCCATCGCAGCCGATTCCGCTCGGCGGGACATATTACCCGTTGAAGGCGGACGGCACGACGGGTCCGGGAATCACCAGCGTGACCTTGCGGGGAAACGAGGGAGCGATTCTGATGAAGGCGCCGAACCCGGCGGTGTATTAGCCGGCGCCTGCGTTCTGAACCGGCGATCCAGACGGCCCAGGACGGCGCCCATGGGTGTGCATGCGGCCAGTGCGATCGGCAGGAGCGGCAGACGCCAGTCGCGCGTGGAGATGAAGCGGCGGAGCAGGCCGCGTCCGCTCCGCCAGTCACCCCAATAGGCCAGCATGCAAGCCGTCTTGCAGGCGCGTGCGGCACAGAAGCGATCGAATAGATCGCGCAATGGCGGCGGGCAGCCGGCACGGATCGGCCCCGGATCGGCCAGGAATGGTTCGATGGCGCGGGGCCCGGTGTAGTTGCCGCTTAAGGCGGATGCTTCGCGATGCACGTCCGTTAAAGCCTGGAGATGAAGGTAGACCGGCCGGGAGAGGAGCAGTTTCAGCCAGAGAGACTGATCCTCACCGAACCGGCAATTGCCCTCCAGGAAGCCGCCGCAATGTCGAATCGCAGCTGTGCGCGCCAGCGTGGTGCAGGGCGTCATATACATTACGGTGTAGTTGAAACACGAAACCGGAGTTCGGGCTGAAATCTTGCGGACGCCGTCCCGGATGCCGCGCCGTGACCAGATCCGGGCCGGGGACACGGCCGCTGGGAAATCGGTCCAGCCGCCGCTGACACCTGCGGCCTCCGGATGATTGTCCAGGATCGATACGTTCGTTTCCAGGAACGCCGGCAGCCAGGCGTCATCGGCGTCCAGAAAGGCGATATATTCCGCCGCAGCGGCAGCAATGCCGCGGTTGCGTGCGGCGCCGGGGCCGGCATTTGGCTGCCGGATGATGCGAAAGCGAGGGTCTGCATAACTGGCCGCGATCGCGCCGCCACCGTCGGTCGAGCCGTCATCGACCACGATCGCCTCGAAACCGGAGAGGGTCTGCCGGGCGACTGAGTCGAGACAGCGTTGGAGGAATGGCGCCTTGTTGAACAGCGGAATCACTACTGAGACACGCGGCATTGCCCTTGTCAGACTCCGGCGCGCCGAAGCAAGGTTTCGTAGATTGCCGCCATGCGCGATGCAGCGATTTCCATCGATAAATTTGCGGCCGCAAATCGCGCCGCACGCTTCGCCAACTCGCACCGGAGCGCCGGATCTCCGGCCAGCTTCAGGATTTGTGCCGCCAGGCCGGCCGCGTCCCCACTGGTGAACAAGAGTCCGCGTTCGTCGTCGCCGATCAACTCGGGGGATCCGCCGATGCGCGAGCCGATTACGGCGCATCCGCAAGCCATTGCTTCAAGCAAAGCGTTTGAGAAGGCCTCGGAGTAAGAAGGGAGCACGAATATGTCGATGGCACGCATCCAGAAGGCGGCGTCAGAGACCGCGGGGATAAAGACCGAAGCGCGGGAAATCCCCAGCGTGGAAGCATGACAAACGAGCCGTTCGCGTTCGGGTCCGCTGCCCACAATCAGCAACTTTGCGCCGCGGCATTGCAGACCACTTCTTGCGAATGCCTCCTGCAGCACCATGAGCCCCTTCTCCGGCCGGAGGGCGCATAGCGCTCCCACCACGAGCGACGCCCCTTGCAGTGCGTCGAGCGACGGCCTCTCCGAAGGATAAAACCGTGCGACCTCGACGCCGTTATAACAGAGCTCCACGCGGGCGGCCGGTACTCCTTCGCTCTCGATGAGGTACTTCCGCATCGCTGCGCAGTTCACCAGCAGGGCGTCGCACAGCGGATCGGTTGCGCGCAAGAGGA
The DNA here is from genome assembly GCA_035293845.1 of Bryobacteraceae bacterium. Lineage (GTDB taxonomy): Bacteria > Acidobacteriota > Terriglobia > Bryobacterales > Bryobacteraceae > DATGMB01. Next base: position 8,495 of record DATGMB010000188.1, on the reverse strand, counting down.
TCCGGGTCTTCCGGTCCAAAATCTCCCGGTAACTGAGCTGGCTTGAGATCACCACCGGAACCCCCACGCTCCGGGCCACCGGCACTCCCAGGATGGCGCTTGGATCCCAGGCGTGGAAGATCTGAATCGAATGCTCCCGGAGATATCGACCCAGCAGACGAGCCGCACAGAGTCCCGCACGAGATATTGGCGCTGCCACGGGAAGATGCAGGAACGGTATACCCGCCGCAAGCAACTCGTCGTACCGCATGCCGCAGTTTTGATAGCTGGCGACATGCGGCTCGAAACGCGAGGGATCCAGGTGGGTCGCCATCTTGGCAACGTCCCGCTCGACGCCCCCCTGGTCAAGTTGCCGGACCATCAGCAGAACGGGGATGCGGCTCATCGGGCACGTTCTTTGGCAAACGGCAGAGTGTCGAAGGCCGCTGCCAGGGCCTCCACATTGCGCCGGAGGTCGTATTTCTCGATCACTTTCCGCCTGGCCGCCCTTCCGATCCGGGTACGAATTTGTGGGTCCTTTAGCAGCTTCTCGATCGTGTCAGCCAGGAGGAGATCATTCGAGGCCGGGACGAGGATTCCGTCCTCTCCAGATTCAATCAGTTCCGGAATTCCCGCGATATACGTGCTGACGCACGGAAGCTCCATCGACATCGCTTCCATGAGGCAGACGGGGACCCCCTCCGCGAAGCTGGCCAGAACGAAAATGTCGGCGCATTCCAGGAATTCCCGGATACGGTCCTGCCGGATCGCACCGTGAAAGGTTACGTCCTGTGCGAGATTCAGCCGCGCAGCCATCTTCTCGAGAAGCTGCCGGTCGGGGCCATCGCCGGCCAGGCTCAGCCGAAGCTGCCATCCTCGCGCCTTGAGCTGTGCCACCGCTGCGAGCAGTATTGCCTGTCCCTTCGGCCTTACGAGCCCAGCCGTACACAGAATGCTGAGCATCTTCCGTTCCGTCTTCGCGCCGGGCTTGAAGAGGTCGGAATCCACTCCCAATGGACAGAGGATCAGTTTTCCCCAATCGACCGGCGGGCACAGCTTCATGAGTTGACTGCGAGTGAAATTGCTGATGCATGCGACCAATGAGGCACCCGCGACTTTTTGGCGCAGGCGGTACGAGGTTGCATCGTAGAATTCATCCGGTCCGTGTACGGTCATGGAGTACGGAATTCCGTAAATTCTACGGATCAGCAGCGCCACTGTCGCACTAGCATTCGCAAAATGCACGTGAAGATGCTCGATATGGTTTCGGCGCAGCCATTCCCCTACCACGACGGCTTCCCCAAAATAGAGGAGGTGAAAGATTAGCGCCCTCAGGTCAAGATCGCCCAGCCGGACTGCAAGGAGGAGTCCGCCCATGTAGCGCACCGGCCATCTGACGGCACAGGTAACGTGGTCGTAGAGGACCGTCCGCAGCCCCTGTTCTTTCACATAGAATGTCCGCGCTACTTCAGACAGCTCAGCATCCGTGAAGCCTTCGGGCGGGCGTTCGGCAAAGTTCACGGAAGCCGTGTGAATCTGAAATCCGAGCCCGCGCAGTGTGGCGATTTCCCGGAAAATGAACGTGTGTCTGACGGCGGGGTAACGGCCAATCAGGTAGGCTAGCGGCGCTCTCGTGTGCCCGTTCATCGCTGGTCGGGTGACGCTCAAGATCCGCTTCGGAACTCGTTTTCGGCGCCGCCGATCAATGCAAATACGAATACTCGTCCGGATAGCGGCGGTGGATGTAGGTGTAGAGGAGCCGCGGGCACACGCGAAGCAGCAGGACGGCAATTTGGAGGCGGCCGCTATGGAGAACGCGATTCGCGCACGAGAACCGTTGTAACGCTTCGTCCCGGCGGCAGTGATACAGGGCCTGTTTGGCAGCAATCAGCTCGACACGGGCGCGGGTCCTGCGAATCTCCGTCTCGAGAGCGATTCGTTCCTCTCGTGTGAGATCCGGGTCATTGAGGTGCTTCCGAAAGACCTGCAACTCGCCGTTGAGTAGCGCGAGCAAATCGCTGGTGAAGGAGCCCCGGCGAGAACGATAACGGTAGACAGGCTTTGAATTGAATACGAACTTTGCGCCTCGCCTCGCCATACGGAGCCACAGGTCTAGATCTTCGGTTCCGGCACGCATGGCCGTGTCGTACAAGCCGCACCGTATCAAGGCTGTGCGCTTGACGGTCGCCCAGGCCGAGACATGCGCTCGCCGCGTCACCAGGGACCCGAACGTCACCTGATCCAGATGCGGGAACCTTTCGAAATACTCGAACGGCGCCTCACAGCCGCCAAAGCATAGCGCGTTGGGATATACCACATCCGCATCGGGGTTCGCGCGAAACAGCGCTGTCTGGGTCTCGAGATAATCCGGGCTCCAGGAGTCGTCTCCATCCAGCAGTGCGATGAGCGGCGCGCGCGCGATTCGGATGGCTGTGTTTCGTGCTGCCGCAACCCCGCTGTTCTCCTGCCGGATATACAAGATCTCGTTGCGATACGGCTGCAGGATTCGTTCGAGGTTCTTGCTGTCGGGACAACCGTCGTTGACGACGAGGGTCTCAAAGTCACGAAACGTTTGGGCGCGTACTGACTCCAAAGCCTCTCGAATATAGTCGGTGACCTTATAGCAGGGTATAACGATGCTGATCGCGGGAGCATTGGCGTTCATTGGACACACGTGCCCGGATAGAACAACGGGCGATGATACTGGCTTACCACGCTCTGAACAGCACCGACTGGAAGTCTTTGATTTGCCGCAGGTCAATGGGCACGTCCCGGACAAGGTGGTACGCAGCGTAACCAAAGCTACTCATGTACTGTTCGAATTCGCCGATCGTATAGCCCAGGCCGGGAAGCTCCCAAAGCTTCACGTCGCATACAATGAGCGGCCGAAAACGCGTTCGGCTAAAAAACTTCTCAAGCCCCATCAGGACCGGATATTCGAAGCCTTGGACGTCGATCTTGATAACTTTGATCCTTTCCGGAGACTGTATACTACGGAAAATGTAATCGTCAAGGCGCTTCACGGGTACCGGACGAACCTCGGAGTAGTTTTTCCCCGGCACCAGCGTGGCGTTTCTGGCGTCTGCACCAGGGCAGGAAATCGAAAGGACACGCTCTTCGTTCCCTAGCGCCACGTTGTTGAACACCAACCGGAACTCCGGGTTCAGGGCTGCCAGCCTCTGTAGACGTGCAAAGCATTCCTGAAGCGGCTCAAATCCGTGGACCTCTCCCGACGGCCCAACATAAGATGCGGCTACGGCCGAGATATATCCAATATTTGCCCCGGCGTCCAACATAATGTCGCCGGCGGAGAGATGATTCTGCAGATAGGCACACAGATTGATGTCGTACGTATGGCTGATCATCGCACGAAGGTTTTCGTCGGTCAGAAAGGGCAGCCTTTGGTGCTCGAAGCGGATGCGCCCATTGATAACTGTGGTTACCGGAAGATGGGGCACCCGCATGGTTCGTCTTCGCAGCCTCCCGATCGTCCGGCGGACAAATAATGAGGGAGGCAGCAGCAAGCCACGACTGTATGCGGTTTTGTGAAGCTGATTCATATGCCTTTCTCGAGACTGCGCGGCGCAGTTGTCCCGGCTACGTCAACCGCGGCGGCTGTCAGCGCGATGTGCCGGCCGAAAGCTTCGGGGGATAGTACCTCATCGAAGTATCGAGCCGTGTTCCGGCTGATCTGTGTGAGCAGATCCGCGGACGACAACCAGTTCAGGACGCGGCCCACGAGGGCGCCCGCATCAACTTCAGCTCCCTCATCGGGGCGGTAGGGCACCTGGAGATTCAGGTAGTGTTCGCCTTCGACAAGGGGCACATGCCAGCGGGTCGTAGCGGCATAATCCAGCACTGGGCAGGCGCCCATGGCGAGGAGGTCGGTCATCCTCCACGGAATGCACTGATGCATTCCGTGCCGCACGATATTCAGCCTGGATGAAGCCGCCACGCGCCACAACTCATCCCTGGGCATCCACCTGGTCGTCCATGGGATTCCTGCCTTCTCCAACCGCGCGGCGGTGTCCCCAATATTGCCTGAGACCAGATAGGCCAACAATCGTTTCCTGCACGGAACGTGTGCCAGCGCTTCCAGCAGCAGCAGATTGTGATGCACCCCTCCCAATTCGTCAGAGCCGCCCCAGACTCGAAAATAGGCAAACAGGTCGAGCGTCTTCAAGGAATGCCGAAGGCCCTTGAGGCGTTCTTGCATCGGAAGAACAACGGGATTCAGATTGGCAAGCGGGACTACTTTCGCCGGGTAAGGTCGACTGGGCCAGAAGTTCGTTTTGAGATAAAGATCGCTCCACTCGAGCAGATCCGGCCGCCTCACTGGAGCCGAATCCTGTGCATCGATACAGACCCTTACGGCCCCGTCGGCACGATGGAAGATATAGCAGCCGACGGCCGAGTCCGGATTCTCCCTATCGGCGCCAAACAGGCCGGCCAAGCGATCGAGGATGGCGATTCCCAGTCGACCGAACATTAAGGGGCGTGCGCGCGGGGAATCGCGGACTCTCCTTAGAAATCGCAGTGAATCCGGGAAACGGCTTCCGATTTCCGAAAAGGGGATGCGCTCTCGCCTGCAGAATGCAGCAATGCTATTCCGATAATAGGATTGGTATATATCCTGCGTAGCAGTGTACGGCTCTACGAATGCCTCCACTCGCGTGAAACACGGCCGGCTGTCCATGGGCGCAGAGGGAACGAGCGCATCCCTCGTGGTCAGGGCCATAGGATACCGATGCCCTTTCCGCCCTGGCCGGGGTCCTCAATGAGCTCTTCGTATCGAAAATGGTTGCGTATTTCCGACCAGAAACGATCCACCTGGCACCCGACGTCCGCGGGATGACGGGCGATATCGTGAAACGCGATGAGCCCGCCCTGACGCACGAGCGGGCTATAGAGCTCGAAATCGCGCTTGACACCGGGGTAGCTATGGTCGCCGTCGATAAACAGGAAGTCGAGCGGGGCCCCGCAAAGTAGATTACGAACTCGATCGAAGCTGGACTGCTGATGAGAATCGCCACGAAGCAGATGCAGAGTCTGCCTGGGAAGTGTAAGCCTCTGATAAAAACCACCTCTCCACACCGGGTATCCCCCGCCAAATGAACCGGCCGGCAGATCGAGGCTGATCAGAATCGCATCGGGTGCCGCACACCGGCCCAGGATGAAGAGCGTTCCACCTTCCGCCGTACCAATTTCAAGCAGTGTGCGTGGCCGGAGGACCGCTACCCGGTTCGCCAGCGCCAGAATCTCCGACCTAACCTGGAACGGGCGGATGGCCGGACTCGAGAATGCCCTCTCGACGATCTGGACGGGATCCGCGGGCTGATTTCGGGCCAACGATCGCAAATACCGGCGGCACTGGCGGACATCGGCCCAATGAACTCGAGCGCGCCTGGCCAACCCGAAGAGTCCATCCCGCCTCGTAACGCGAAGCGCCGAGGTAATCAATTCACCGACGGGAACAGTAGCTGACACCCTTCTCCTCCTTGTGACATTTACGGATTAACGGCTGCCGGTCTTGCCCGGACCAGTGTTGCGATGGTTGCGCGGCCTAGCCGTATTTCGGCTGCCGTGGGAAAGCGCAATACCCACAAGGTGAGCGGAAACAGCGTCATCGCCAAGACTCCCCAGCCGATCTGGGCCGTTAAATTCGTGGCGGAGGGGAGCCACCTCGCAAGCATTGCCGCCACCACCGCAGTTCCGATCTTCGCCAGCCGACGCGATTCCACCCGGTACGGCATGGCCCGGTAGCTCCAGACTGCCGACACGAATCCGATCACGCCGAATGCTCCGAGCGTCGCCGCGGCCGCTCCCCAAATTCCGTACATGGGGATCAGCACGGCATAGGCACCGATGCATACTCCCGCGCCGATCCAGTTGCAGATGGCGTAATCTTGCGGCCGCCCTGCCGCGAGCAACAGGGACCGCACAAAATCGCCGATTGAGCGCAAGACAAATGCCGCCACAAGGACTGGCACCAAGGGGGCTGCGCGGTAATAAGATGGCGCCGTGAGAATGTGGATCGCCGGTTGCGCAAACACGCAAAGGAACAGGCCGAAGGACGAGGTGGCAACCACGACATACGTGAGAATTCGCGGAAATAGCGTGTCCGCATCCTCACGTCTCATAATTCCGAACACCTGGGCGCTCCAGTAGACCTGAAAGGAACCGTAAAGCGCACTCATCAGCGCCCCCGCCTTACACGCGAGCGCATAGATCCCGAGGTCATCGAACGAACGGTAATGGGGCAGAATAAAGCGGTCGCCGAAATTGAGGACGAACATTGCCAGGCCGGCAAAGCCGAGCGGAAATGCGTACTTCAGCATTTGAATGAAGAGATGCCGGTCGAAGGAGATCGGCGCACTCCGGAGCCAGATCACGAGCAGGAACGCCACGTGTACCAGCACGGCTGCAACGCCCGTCCAAAGAACGCCCCAGACCCGAAGGCCGAGTGCGCCCACCAGGATGACAATGCCGGCGATTGTCACGGCGAGCCGGACTAACGATATGCCGACATATATTCCGGGCCGGTTGATTACGCGCAGCCAGCCGTTCAGCGCTTCCAAGAGAAAGGCAGGCAGCATCGAAGCGATAATCAGAATCAGGAATTTCTCCGCATCGACATGAGGAAAAGCAAGCCGGGCCATGGGGGCGGCGAATGGGAGACATACGAGTACAGCACCCAGTCCGATCACCGCCGAACCCACAATTGATGTACTGGCCACCTCGCGGCGCCTTTCTGCCGTCTGCTCGGCGAAGTAAAAGTATCCCAACGCAGCCGAAAAATTCACCCCAAGTAGCAGATGCAGTACTGTGCCGACCTGCGATAGCAGATCGGTGATGCCATAGTCGGCGCTGGTAAGCGCACGCGTCATCACCGGAACCAGAATGATGCTGGCAAGATTGGGTGCAAAGAATGCAACCGAGTAGAGGCCGCTGCCGCGCAGCATGTCCCTGAACAGCGACCGGACCGATATCGTATCGACCTGGGCAGTAGATGGGGGCACGGTCATCGCGCCGAGCCTTCCACTTCTCTCTGTTTTCCCTCGGCCGGCCGGTCCCGCCCCTCCCCGGGGCCATTCGCGACGGCGCCAACCGTCTCTTCGATCATCCGAGTAAATTGGCGGACATACATCGGCTCGCTGTACAGCGTCCGCGCCGTCTCATACGCGGTGCTCCCTATCCTGCGCCTCAGTTCCGGATCCGACAGCAACTGGCGGAGCCGCAGTTCGAGCATCTCGACGTTTCCCACCGGCACCAGGAACCCGTTTTCGCCATCGCGCACCACGGTTGGAAGTCCGCCAGCGTCGGAGACAACCAGAGGCACGCCAGATGACATGGCCTCGATGACTACCGTGGCCACCCCTTCGTTCCGTGAGGGCAGCGCGAAGATGGTCGCATTGCTCATGATCCCGAGCACCTCTGGGTGCGGGCGCGGCCCCAAAAACTCGATCTGCGATAGGCCTTCCGCCATGTCCTCCAGACGTTGGCGGTCCGGATAGCAGCCCAGCAGCTTGAGCTTTACGTCCGGGAAGTCGGCAGAAAGTCTCTTAAAAGCTGCTATGAGCAGGTCCACTCCCTTCACATTGGCAGGCGCCCCGACCAGCAGAATATATTGCGCCGAAGCTTCATGGTGTCTTGGGATCTGCGACACCGGCACTCCCTGGAAAAACGCGCTCGCCCGCACGTTCTGTAGCCGCTTGTACCCCGCCAGTAGGGTCGGCGCCAGGAGGTGGGCCCGATCGCATGACCAGAGCGAGAGATGCACGCAGATGTTCGAGTACAACTGCATGAGGCAATCCAGCGGCCGAGGTGTCGGGTTTTGGACGACGTACGCCTTATCCGGCTGGGTGACAATTTCCACAATCAGCCTCGCCCCTGTAAGCCACTTCAGAACTACCCCACAAAGTGCGGTCAATGTGTGGGCATAAGTAACGATGCACTCGAACCCTTGATCTCGATAGACCTTTAAACCCTCAGAAATGAAGAAGTACGCTAACGCCATTTTGTTTATCAAGCGGTTACGGGATTTCATCAGCAGGAAGTGATAACGGAACCGCCCCACGAGGTGGATCGGATAAGAACCAAGCCCGACAGTCTCCTCCAATTCTCCAGGGCTGGAGAACCAGACTTGCTGGAGAACGTCGCCTTCCAACTGCTCCGAGAGCCACGCAAATTTGTTTTGGTTCAGGTCATTGGGGGGCGGCATCACGCTGCCATGCAGGTATAGAATCCGCATTGGCATCTAGTCCAAATGATGAAGTAGTGGTGCTACTATTGCGGTTCCGGCCGTAGGGGCTGAGGCGAGGCCGGAATCGGCCTCTTCATCAGGATCGCTGCTTCATTTCCCCGCAAACTGAGGCTGAGATTGCCCGGATCTCCGTTGAAAGTTAGCGCCCCTCAGCACTCATAGACTACGCGACCGCCGCTCCCTTCGCAATCGGTTTCCTGGTTCCTTGCATGGACGCGAGGAACGTCGGAATTTCGCGGTAGCCGATGACCTT
>DATGMB010000187.1:0-4711 GCA_035293845.1 Bryobacteraceae bacterium | reverse complement strand
TCGCTGCCGGAGGAGCTGGCGGGGGCGTGCGCGGAATACGGCATGCCGGCCATGGCGATCATGGACCGCAACGGCGTCTACGGGGCCCCGCGGTTCCATCTGGCGGCGAAAAAGGCGGGAGTGCGGGCGCACATCGGCTCGGAAATCACGTGCACCAACGGCCGCACGTATCCGCTGCTGGTCGAAACGCGGGAGGGCTACCGCAATCTCTGCCGGCTCGTCACCCGCATGAAGCTGCGGGCGAAGAAGGGCGAAGGCGCGGCCACGCTCGAAGAGATCGCGGAATTCGCGCGCGGCTTGATCTGCCTGACGCGGCATCCGGACGAGCGGCTGCTCGATATTTTCGGCCGTCACGGGCTTTACGCCGAACTGCAGCGGCATTACCACCGCGCAGAGGAGGCGGAGAACCAGGCCATCGTGGAAACCGCGCGGCGGCTGGGGATCGGGATCGTGGCAACGAACGGCCCGGCCTACGCCACGCCGGCGCAGCGCGAGCTGCTCGACGTCTTCACCTGCGTCCGGAACCACACCACGCTGGCCGAGGCCGGGCGGCTGCTGGAGCGCAATTCAGAGCGCCACGTGAAGCGGCCCGAGGAGATGGCGCGCCTCTTCGCCGACCTGCCGGAAGCCATCGCCAATACGTTCGAAATCTCGGCGCGGCTCGAATTTACGCTGGCCGATCTCGGCTACGAATTCCCGCGCTATCCCGTCCCGGAAGGCCACACGCAAATTTCGTTTCTGCGGCAGCTCACCGATGAAGGCGCGCGCCTGCGCTACCGGCCGTACCACGAACGGGCGCGGCGGCAGATCGAGCGCGAGCTGGCGCTGATCGAAAAGCTGGGGCTGGAGGGATACTTCCTGATCGTTTGGGACATCGTGCGGTTCTGCCGCGAAAACGACATTCTGGTGCAAGGCCGCGGGTCCGCGGCCAACAGCGCGGTCTGCTACGCGCTGCGCATCACGGCGGTCGACCCCGTCGGCATGGACCTGCTGTTCGAGCGCTTCCTCTCCGAAGAGCGCGGCGAGTGGCCGGATATCGATCTCGATCTGCCGAGCGGGGACAAGCGCGAGCGAGCCATCCAGTACGTCTACGAGCGGTTCGGAAAACTGGGTGCGGCCATGACCGCCAACGTCATCACGTACCGCGGCCGCTCGGCCGCGCGCGAGGTCGGCAAGGCGCTGGGGTTCGAAATTACGTCGGTGGAACGGCTTTCCGGCCTGGTGCGGGCGTGGGAATGGAAGGACCCGAAGGATACGACGGAGCGGCAGTTTCGCGAGGCGGGCTTCGACCTGAGCCATCCGCGCGTGCGCAAATTTTTCGAGCTCTACCGCATGGCGCAGGACCTGCCGCGGCACCTCGGGCAGCATTCGGGCGGGATGGTGATCTGCCAGGGGCAGCTCGATTCGGTGGTGCCGCTCGAGCCGGCCACCATGCCGGGACGCGTGGTGGTGCAGTGGGATAAGGAAGATTGCGCGGATCTCGGGATCATTAAGGTCGACCTGCTGGGGCTGGGGATGATGGCGGTCATCGAGGACACGCTCAAAATGATCTCCGAAGTGTACGGCGAGGAGGTCGATCTGGCGCATCTGCCGCAGGACGACCCGAAGGTGTACGAAGCGCTGCAGAAGGCGGACACCGTCGGGATGTTTCAGGTGGAGAGCCGGGCGCAGATGGCGTCGCTGCCGCGCATGCGTCCGGACCATTTCTACGATCTCGTGGTGCAGGTGGCGATCATCCGGCCGGGGCCGATCGTGGGCAAGATGGTGCATCCCTACCTGAAGCGGCGGCAGGGGCGCGAGAAGCCGGACTGCCTGCATCCGGCGCTCGAGCCGGTGCTGCGGCGGACGCTCGGGGTGCCGCTGTTCCAGGAGCAATTGCTGAAAATGGCAATGATCGCGGCCGGCTTCACCGGCGGGCAGGCGGAGGAACTGCGGCGGGCGTTCGGGTTCAAGCGCTCGGAAAAGCGCATGGCGGATATCGAAGTGAAGCTGCGGGCCGGCATGAACGCCAACGGCATCACGGGCAAGGTGCAGGACGCCATCGTGCACTCGATCACATCGTTCGCGCTGTACGGTTTTCCCGAGTCGCACGCGGCCAGCTTCGCGCTGCTGGCGTATGCCAGCGCGTACCTGAAGTGCCATTATCTGGCGGCGTTCACGTGCGCCATGCTGAACAACCAGCCGATGGGGTTTTATCCGCCGGCGATTTTGATTAAGGACGCGCAGCGGCATGGGCTGCGGGTGCTGCCGGTGGATGTGGCGATGTCGGATTGGGACTGCGCCGTTGTGGGGGTTGGGGATTTGGGATTGGGGATTGGGGGAGGACCGGCGCTACGGCTTGGATTACGATACGCCAAGGGGCTGCGGGAGGAAGCCGGCCGCGCAATTGAGCGGGAGCGGCCGTTTACTTCGGTGGACGATCTGGCGCGGCGCGTACCGGAGCTGCGCAAGGATGAGCTGAACCGGCTGGCGGAAATCGGCGCGTTGAATTCGCTCGACGGGCTGCATCGCCGGGATGCGCTGTGGCAGGCTCCGCGGGCCATACGGCAGGCCGGTCCGCTGCTCGAAGCGCTGGAGGAGACCGGACAGCCTTCGCCGCTCGCGCGCATGACGACCGAGGAGCGGCTCTGGGCGGATTATCGCGGCACAGGGCTTACCATCGGGCGGCACCCGATGGCGTACCGTCGGGCGGAGATGGACGCGCTCGGAGTCAAACGGGCGAGCGATCTGGCGCGCGTGCCGGACGGGCGGCTGGTGCGCATCGCGGGCGCGGTGATCGTGCGGCAGCGGCCCGGGACGGCCAACGGGTTCGTATTCCTGAGTATGGAGGATGAAACCGGGATCATGAACGCGATCGTCACACCGCAGATGTTCGACCGCTACAAGTTCGCCGTGCTGGGGGAGCCGTTCCTGATCATCGACGGCGTGCTGCAGAACCAGGACGGTGTGATTTCCGTGAAGGCGGGGCGGATCGCGGGGCTGCGGGCGGGCGCCGCGGCCGAGTCGCACGATTTCCATTAGGTCCGCTAAGCTGAGGGAACATGCGCGGCATCCTCTTCGACATGGACGGCGTCCTCTACAATTCCGACCGCCTGATTCCCGGCGCCGTGGAAACAGTCGCGTGGCTGCGGTCGAGGCACATCCCGCACCTGTTCGTCACGAACACGACCTCGCGCGGGCGCGCCGCGCTGGTGGAAAAGCTGCGCGGGTTCGGAATTGCAGCATCGGAAGACGATATCCTGACGCCGCCGGTCGCCGCCGCGGCGTGGCTGCGCGCGCAATGCGAGGGGCCCGTGGCGCTGTTCCTCCGCCCGTCGACGCGGGCCGAATTCGCCGGTCTGCCGCTGGCGGACGATGATGCCGAAAACGGCGCCGCATACGTGGTCATCGGCGATCTGGGCGACCTGTGGGATTTCCGCACCCTGAACCGCGCCTTCCGGCTCCTGCACCACAATCCCGAGGCGAAGCTCATCGCCCTCGGCATGACGCGGTACTGGCTCGCGTCCGATGGAATCTCGCTCGACGTGGCGCCGTTCGTGGCGGCGCTGCAGCACGCGACCGGGCGGGAGCCGATCGTTTTCGGCAAACCCGCGGCGCGCTTCTTTCTGGCGGCGGCGGAACGGCTGGGGCTCGCGGCGGCCGATGTGCTGATGGTCGGGGACGATATTCACGCGGACATCCTGGGCGCGCAGGCTGCGGGGCTCAAGGGCGCGCTGGTGCGCACGGGCAAGTTCCGGCCGGCCGACCTGGAAGGGGCGGAACAGCCGGATTTGGTGCTGGATTCGATAGCGGACGTGCCGGGGTGGTGGGAAGCGGCCCAAGTGACCTAAACTAAGCTTAGTCCACCATGAAGACGGTCAATATTCACGCAGCCAAGACGCATCTTTCGAGCCTGGTCGAGGAGGCCGCGGCGGGCGAGGAGATCATCATTGCCAAGGCGGGGCAGCCCAAGGCGCGGCTGGTGCCGATCGAAGACAAGAAGTTCGACCGCAAGCCAGGCCGGTTTAAAGGGCTGATCCACATGCGTGAGGACTTCGATGCTCCCCTGCCGCCGGAAATTCTGCGCGGTTTCGGAATCGAGAAATGAACCTCCTCTCGATACCCATACCCTGATCTGGTGGTTGGAAGGCAGCAAACAACTCGGGCGGCATGCGCGAAGAGTGATTCAGGACCAGAGGAACGAGATCTGGATCAGCGCCGCTTCGATCTGGGAAATCTGCATCAAAGCTTCACTAAAACGCCTGGACGTCTCGGAGCGCTTTGAGACGGAATTGCCGGATGAAATGGAGCGGAGCGGCTTCCGAAGTCTGCTCGTGGCATTCGAACACGCGTTTGCCGTGCGCCATCTGCCACACCATCACGGCGATCCCTTCGACCGCATGCTCGTCGCCCAGGCGCAGTGCGAGAACCTGACGCTGGTCACCGCCGAACGGATCGCCGCTTACGGTGTGCCCACTCTCGACGCTTCCCGATAGATCAGAATTCGATCCTGGTATTGAACTGCAGAATCCGCGGCCAGTTGGCCTGGCCGGTCAGCGCGCCGAAGCCGGAGCTGGTCACGGTGGTGTTGGGCGCGGTGAACTGGGTGTGGTTGGTCATATTGAGCATGTCCAGCGCGACCACCAGACCGAGACGCTCGTGGATCGGAAAGCGGCGCAGGATCTTGGTGTCCCAGTTGCGGATGCCGTCGGCGCGCAGGCTGTCGATGTAC
>DATGMB010000186.1:0-11037 GCA_035293845.1 Bryobacteraceae bacterium | reverse complement strand
CGCGCGTATAATATCTTCAGCCTGGCGGCGGCATTCCGGGTTAACTGCCTGCGAATAACCAAAGACAAGCTTGAGGGAATCGGTATCGCAGTGTACGTTTCGAGAGTGAGGTGTGAGGTGAACGAGACCAGCGAAGAGAAGTTCCTTTCCCACGGCGAACGGGAACGCCGCTCGAAGAAGCGCTTCGTGATCGAGCAGGATGTCCGCTACAAGATGCTGTACGGGCAGCGAATCGCTGAGACGGGCGTCGGACGCACCGTCAACATCTCAAGCGGCGGTGTTTGGCTCACCACGGAAAATCCTCTCACGGCCGGCATGCCGGTCGAGCTGGCGATGAATTGGCCGGTGCTGCTGCACGATTCCTGTCCGATGAAGCTTATGATTTACGGCTGTGTGATTCGCAGCTCGGAAAAGGGCGCCGCGGTTTCCATCGAGCGGTACGAGTTCCGCACGCAAGGCCGGGCATTCCAGCAGCCGGCGGCTCAGTCCGCGGTGGAATACCGGGTCCAGAATTAGCTTCGGCGCATTTTCCAACGGCTCTCGCCCACGTTGGCAAGCGAACTGCTCTTCCGGATTGCGGGGGAGTAGCGAAGCGATGCTTTGGACGCTATTCGTAATTTTACTGATTCTCTGGTTGTTGGGACTGATCACGGCCTACACGCTCGGTGGGTTCATCCACATTCTTCTGGTGGTCGCGATCGCCGTGCTGCTGATTCAATTGATGGCCGGCCGCCACGCGGTTTAGACTACCGCCCGAATGGCCCGCACCGGCAGCGTGACGATCGCCCAGACCAGTCCGAGCACGCCTTCCACCGCGATTCCAACCACTCGAAACGGAAGCAGCAGCAGCCACACGATCGGATAGAGCACCAGCGCCGCCAGCGCCAGCGGCCAGCAGAGCACCAGCAGGATACACCAGAGCAGGAATTTGAGCATCGAGGGTGGATACGCAAGTTCCGCGCGGTTGGTTCGTTGCGGATCCGCCGCATTTTGTTACGATAGAAATCTCATTGAAAATGTTGCGATTTGAGACCGCCGGCGAGTCCCATGGCGAGTGTCTGGTGGCCACCGTAGCCGGCCTGCCCGCGGGTGTGCCCGTGTCGCTCGATGCCGTCAACCGGGAATTGTGGCGACGCCAGCAGGGATACGGACGCGGCGGACGCATGAAAATCGAAACGGACCGCGCCGAAATTGTCGCCGGCGTGCGCCACTCGAAGACCATCGGCTCGCCGGTGGCCATTCTGATCCGCAATAAGGACTGGCAGAACTGGACGGAAGCGCTGCCGGTTGAAGATATCGCGGGAGGCGAGGACAAGCGCAAGAAGGTGACGCGTCCGCGGCCGGGCCACGCGGATCTGGCCGGCGCCATCAAGTACGACTTCGCCGACGCGCGCTACATCCTGGAGCGGGCCAGCGCGCGCGAGACAGCCGCGCGGGTGGCTGTCGGGGCGATGGCCAAATCGCTGCTGGCCGGGTTCGGTATCCACGTGCTGAGCCATGTGATCGCCGTCGGTCCGGCGCGGCTGGAACGCGAGGCGAGTTGGGAAGAAATCGTCGAGTTGAGCCGGCGCGATGAAGTCCTGCTCGGCTGCGTGGATCCGGAAGTGGAAGCGCGGATGAAAGCCGTGGTGGACGAGGCCTACCGCACCGGCGACACGGTGGGCGGAGAGTTCGAGGTCGTGGCCCGCGGTCTGCCGCCCGGTCTGGGGTCGCACACCACGTGGGATTCGCGGCTGGATGGACGGCTGGCGCAGGCGGTGGTTTCGATTCAGGCCGTGAAAGGCGTGGAGGTCGGCTACGCGCGCACCGCGGCGGCAGCGTTCGGCTCCCGCGTTCAGGACACGATTCATTACGACCGCGAAGGCCGCCGCTTCACCCGCGGCGCCAACCGGGCGGGCGGCCTGGAGGGCGGGATCACCAACGGGCAGGACGTGCTCGTTCGCGGGCTGCTGAAGCCGATTTCGACGCTGCGGCGGCCGCTCGAGTCGGTGGATCTCGAGACCAGGGAGCCGGCGCTCGCGGCCTATGAGCGGTCCGATGTCGCCGTCGTTCCGGCGGCCGGGGTGATCGGCGAGGCCATGGTGGCGATTGTGCTCGCGCAGGCGTTCCTCGAAAAATTCGGCGGCGATTCCATGGGCGAGATCCGGCGCAATTACGAAGGTTATCTGGAGCAGGTGAGGAGGTTCTAGGGCCGCGCCGTTCGCGGCTCATCTTGCGACTATGGTTTATCCGATTGTGAAATTCGGCAATCCGGTGCTCGAAACAGAGGCCGCCGATGTGACGGAATTCGATACTCCGGAGCTGCATCAGTTCCTGGAGGATATGTTCGAATCCATGTATGCGGCCAAGGGCGTGGGGCTCGCAGCGCCGCAGATCGGCGTGGCGAAAAAGATCGCGGTGATCGATTGCTCCAACCAGGAGAGGCCAGAAGACAAGATCGTCATCATCAACCCCAAGATCGTGCATACGGAAGGCAAGCAGGTAGGCGAGGAAGGCTGCCTGAGCATTCCCGGCTTCCGCGAACAGGTGCGCCGCGCCAAACGGGTGACGGTCCGGGCGCAGAACGCCAAGGGCGAGGAGTTTGAAATGACCGGCGAGGATCTGCTGGCCCGCGCGTTTCTGCACGAGACGGAGCACCTCTATGGACGCCTGTACATCAGCCACATCAGCGCGCTCAAGCGCGACCTGATGAAGCGCAAGATCAAGAAGCTGCAGAGGGCGGGGGAGTGGGGGTAGCGGCGGGGCCCGGGAAGGCGCGCCGCCCGGCCGCTGCCCGGTCTATCGGGAGGGGAGCGAGGTGAGGCTGGCCTTTCTCGGAACCCCGCAATTCGCTGTGCCTACCCTCGAGCGAACCGTCGCGGCGGGCCATGAAGTGCTGGCGGTCATCACACAGCCGGACCGGCCGCGGGGACGGGGGCAGGTTCCGGCGGCGCCGCCGGTCAAAGAAGCGGCGTTGCGGCTGGGATTGCCCGTCTACCAGCCCGAGCGCATCCGGCGGCCGGAAGCCGTCGAATTGCTGAGCGGGCTGAACCTGGATGCGATGGTGGCCGTGGGATACGGGCAGATCATCCCGCAGAGCATCATTGATCTCGTGCCGCTCGGCATCATCAACGTGCACGCATCGCTGCTGCCGAAATATCGCGGCGCGGGGCCAGTCCAGTGGGCGATCCTCAACGGCGAAACGCGCACCGGCGTGACGACGATGCGGATCGATGCCGGGCTGGATACGGGCGATATGCTGCTGAAAGCGGAGACGGAGATCGGCGCGGAGGAAACGGCGGTCGAGTTGGGCCGGAGGCTGGCCGGGATGGGCGCGGATCTGCTGGTCGAAACGCTGGCCGGTTTGGCGGCGGGGACCATCGTGCCGGAAAAGCAGGACCCGGCGCAGGCGACGTATGCGCCGCTGCTCAAGAAGGAAGACGGGCGGATCGAGTGGTCGCGGCCGGCGGCGGCGATCCACAATCAGGTGCGCGGTTTGCAGCCGTGGCCGGGGGCTTACACGGCGTTTCGCGGCCACACGCTTCATGTGTGGCGGGCCAAGGTCAGGGGCCTGGGATCAGGGGTCTGGGAGCCCGGACGAGTGGTGGGATTGCGGCCTTTGGTCATTGCGTGCGGAGAGGGCGAATTGGAGCTGATTGAGGTGCAAATGGAGGGCCGAAAGCGGATTTCGGCGGCCGATTTCGTCAACGGCCAGCGGATCGAGGAAGGGGAGCAGCTCGGATGAACCTGCCTCTGGGCTATCAATATTCGGCGGTGTATGCCGGCATCCGCGCGGCGCAGAAGGATGACCTGGCGCTCATCGTCAGCGGCCTTCCGGCCAATGCGGCGGGCGTGTTTACGCAAAACCGCGTGCAGGCGGCGCCGGTGCGGTTGAGCCGGCGGAATCTGCGGCTCGGCAAGGGGCTGGTTGGCGCGGTGCTCGTCAACGCGGGAAACGCCAACTGCGCCACCCGCACGGGCGACCGCGTAGCGGCGGCGACGGCCAAAGCCGCGGCCAAGGCGCTGCGCCTCCCGGCGGTGCAGGTCTTGCCCGCCTCGACGGGAGTGATCGGAGTCGAGTTGGATGCGGCGAAGATTCTGGACGCCCTGCCGCGCCTCATCGCCGGCCTTGCCCCGGACCGGTTCGAGGACGCAGCCCGCGCCATCATGACCACCGATACCGTGCCGAAGATGGCATCCGCCGAGGTGAAGCTGCGACGCGGGACCGTGCGGGTGGCCGGCATGACCAAGGGATCGGGCATGATCCAGCCTCTGATGGCCACCACCCTCGGGTTTGTCATGACGGATGCGGCCATCCCCGGCGCGGCGCTGCGGGCCATGCTGAAACGCTCGGTCGAGCGGAGCTATAACCGCATCTCCGTGGACGGCGATACTTCGACCAACGATACGCTCCTGCTGCTCGCCAACGGCGCTTCCGGCGTGCGGCCGGATGCCGCGGAAATGAGCCGCGTCGAGCAAGCGGTAGCGGGCGTGATGGAGGAGCTCGCGCGGGCCATCGCGCGGGATGGCGAGGGGGCGCGCAAGCTGATCACGATCCGGGTGGAGGGCGCGCCCTCGGACGCCGCGGCGGCGCGGCTGGCGCGGGCCATCGCCAATTCGCCGCTGGTCAAGACCGCGGTGGCGGGGTCGGATCCGAACTGGGGACGGGTGCTCTCCGCGGCGGGCAATGCCGGTGTTCCGTTCGACCCGGCAAAGACCGACATCCGGATGCAGGGCATCGAGGTATGCCGCGGCGGCCTCGCCGCGCCGTTTTCGGAAGCGGAGCTGAAAGCGAAGCTGAACAGCGCGGAGTGCGAAGTGCGCTTCACGATCCGCGGGAAGGGCAAGGGCGCGGCGCGCTTCTGGACCTGCGATCTGACCGAGGAGTATATCCGGATCAATGCGAGTTACCGGACATAGCGGCGCGGTAATTGTTGTGTTGGCGGCGCTTGCCATGCCAGTGCCTGGAGCGCGCGGTGCAGCCCCCGATCCGGCGCAACAGGTGTGGAATGCGCTAACCGGGATGGCCTCGGCGCTGGCCTCGGCGGACGCGGTCACGTTCCTCTCGTATTTTGATCAGCACATGCAGGGATACGACGACATCCGCAACCGGGTGGGCGCGCTGGTCACGCAATACGACATCCACTCGGGGATCGATCCGATCGAGAACACGGGCAATCAGGAGAGCCGCACTCTCAAAGTGAACTGGTCGATGCATCTGATCAGCCATTCGCCGCTCGAACAGGTGGTGCAGCGGCAGATGGCGGTCACGATCCGCTTTGCGCGCGAAGGCCGCCGGTGGAAAGTGGTGGGGTTCGAGCCCGCGAGCGCGCTCGCGTTGCCGCCGCGTCCTTAGCCGCGCGGGGCCGGCGCCTACCGGGTGTGGACTTCGCGGACGATCGCGGCTTTTGCGTTGTGCTGCTCGATGGTCTGGTGGAAATCGGCCGTGCCGTGCGGCGGAATATTCTCCACCCGGACGGCGACCGCTCCGAGCGCCGAGCCATCGGCATCGGTGACATCGAAAATCACATCCGCGACGCTCACGGCGCGAGCGCTCTTATTGCGGAGCTTCCCGATGATTGCCTGATTGCCCACCACGGCTTCGGCGACTTCGCAATCGCCGTCCGATTCGGAGCGGTAGTCCTTCGCCAGATTGGGCAGGACGTTGGCCGTAATGCTGCCGGCCGCTTTGGCCGGCGCTGCGGCGGCCGGCGGTTCGGAGGACGGGGCAGGGTCGAAATAATTCCCGAGCGCCAGCACGATGAGGCCGCCCACGGCGACCATGGGCAAGCCGATCAGCAGGGCCAGCCTCGCCTTCTGGCCGAACGTGCGGTTCGAAATGTACAGGGGGTCGGAGGGGCCCGATCCGCCGACAAAACGTTCGATCTTGCGCGCAACGGCGTCGACGCGGTCGAGGAAGCTCATAACATTGCCTACGGCTTCCCATTATAGCGTTCGCAAACGTACAGCGCGCGCCAGGCGGCCGTTGATTCCCCCACGGCGGCGGGCAGCATGCAGCGGTCCCGGGTGGAGGAATATGTATGAAGCGTAGCGCAAGCAGACTCGCTCTGGCGGCGTGGTCCGCCGCGATCGCGCTGGCCCCCTGGGCGGCGGCTCAGCAGAGCGCGAGCCGCATCACGGCGGAGGACCATAATTTCGCCGTCCACGCGGCGCAGGGAGGTCTGGCCGAGGTGAAACTCGGGTTATTGGCCCAGCAGCGCGCGGAGAGCCCGGCGGTGAAAGACTTCGCTTCGCGAATGGTCACGGACCATACGAAGCTCAATGCGGACCTGAAAACCATCGCCGAGAAAGACGGCATCCCGCTCCCCACCGGGCTGACGGCGAGAGACCAAGCGACCTATGACCGGCTCTCCAAGCTGAGCGGGGCGGATTTCGACCGCGCGTACATGCGCAGCATGGTCACGGACCACAAAGCGGACATCGTCGAATTCAAACGCCAGGCGGACCACGGATTCAATCCGGCCATGAAACAATTCGCGAGCAACGCGATGCCGACGCTGCAGGAACACCTGAAGATGGCGGAGCAGGCTCAGGGGCAGGTGAAGGGGGAGAAATAGCGGGCCTATAAACGGTACCGGTATCCTCGCCAACTCACCGTCCGGCCGAAGGCTGCCGACGCCAGCGCCACGAGCCAGAGCCACGTCGCCAGCGGAACCCACATTGCGTGGACCCACTGGTGGCGGCGGAACCACGCTTCGCACTGGGGCAGCGCGGCCCTGGCCAGCGTGGCGCGGTTGAGGCCCTTCAACATGCCGGGCGAAAGCTGCGCGATCAGCGCCCATTCCGCGAGCCGCCATCCGCGGAGTGAGGCGATGATCGATGCCGCCATGCCGCCGCAATAGAAAATGTGGGCAAGCAGCGCAGTCCACCACAACCGGGGGTTGTAAGCGCGGGTGATCTGCATCTGGCGGCGGGTCCAGGCGAAGAGGCCGCGCGCGCCGATCCGGTCGGCGGAGGGCACCAGCGCACCCGGCGCGTACGCGATCTTCAAGCCCGCGGTGTGGACGGCGGCGGCGAGCGCGTAGTCGTCGCTGATGGTGTTTTTCCAGTGCTCGGCGACCGCGGCCCCGGCGAAGACCTGTTTGCGAATGGCCATGGATCCGCCCCAGACGAACGGGTTGTCGCCGGGGCCGAGCAGGCCGCCGGATGCCGCATCCCAAACACTGCGCAGCAGGGTCCAGAAGGTGGGCGGCACGGGCGCGAACCAGCGGAAGCCGGTGGAGGCGCCCACGCCCGGTTCCGAGAGCGGCGCCACCAGGGCGCGGAGCCAGCCGGGGCCGGGGCGGCCATCCGAATCGGCGAAGGCCAGGACCTCGCTCTCGCGGCGCGCGGCGGCGGCCGCGGCGCGCAGGTTCTGCACCTTTTCGCCCGTGCGCGGATCGTCGCCGTGCACCAGCAGGACCTTGGCGCGGGCGGGAAGCACGTCCGGCGGAATGTCGGCGGCCGCGCGGGCCACCACGATCAACTCATAGTCGGGATAATCGAGCGCGGCGAGTGCAGCGAGATTGCCGCGCAGGTCTTCATCGGGGCCCTTCACCGGAACGATGACGGTCGCGGGGGGCAGGTCCGGCGCGGGTTCGGCGCTCAGACGCGCGGCCACGTACTCGGCCCGTTTGCGCTCCCCGCGCAGCGAAAACAGTGCGAGCAGCAGGGCCGGACCGACGAAGAACCAGTACCAGAACACGCTCTCAGGCTAACAGCTGTCGGTAGCTTACGCGGACGGCCCGCGTGACCGGGCGAGACCCCGCCGGCTCAAAATGAGCCGGCAGCGCCTTGTAAGTGCTTTGATTCCAACGGGCGGTCTGCTTGGGCGGCTCATCGTGCGCCACTTGGGCCTTCGGGACACCGGAAATCGGGAGCAAAATGTGGTCCCAACGCGCGTACCGGACGGCGCGGCAGCGGTCGCGATCGCGCGTGGTGACGCGCTCGGTCCGCAGTCCTTCGGCGGTCCAGGTTTTCCAGCATGATCAGTCCCGGTTTCTGCTCCGGCCGCCGCAGGAGGCGCGCTCGCGCCGGCGCGGCGGAGTGAGCGTTCGGCCCGCGCCGCAAAGTGGCACGAGTCTCGGATCGGCCGTGGGGCAGGCGACGTTTCCGGGTCAGGGCTCAGGGACAGGGGCGCCGGTTGGATATCCCGTACGGCATCTCCCCATCGCGCGTGGCGGGCCCATCGGAAGCGGTCCCGGTCGCGTTTGGCGACGCGCTCGGTCCGCAGTCCTTCCGCCGTGCAGGTTTCGAGCACGATCAATCCCGGCTTCTGCTCCGGCCGCCGCAGGAGGCGCGCTCGCGCCGGCGCGGCGGAGTGAGCGTTCGGCCCGCGCCGCCGAGTGGCACGAGCCGGGATCGGCCATGGCGCAGGGACGTTTTCCGGGTCAGGCCTCAGGGGTCAGGGACGTGCGTTCGCGGTCGGGACGGCATCTCCCCATCGCGCGCGGCGGGCCCATCGGAAGCGGTCCCGGTCGCGTTTGGCGACGCGCTCGGTCCGCAGTCCCTCCGCCGTGCAGGTTTCGAGCACGATCAATCCCGGCTTCTGCTCCGGCCGCCGCAGGAGGCGCGCTTCCGCGGGCGCCACAGCCTCGCGCGCCAGCGCGACGTAGCTGAACTTTTCGTCCTCGTAGCCGAGCTCGGCTTCCTTGAGCTTACGGTGTAGGGATGAGCGCTCCACGCGCGCCGCGAAGTGGCACCAATCGGGATCGGCCATGGGGCAGGGGACGTTTCCGGGGCATGGCGCCGCGATGTGGCCGCCCAACTCCCGCAGGCGGCGGATCAGGGCGAAACCGCGCGGCGTGCCCGGCTCGATGGCGACGAAGCACCGCCGCGCCACCTGCCACAGCCGCGCCGCAGCGGCCTCGCCGAATTCGCCGATCGCGTACGCGGCGATCACGAGATCGGCGGGCGGAAACGCGGGCATCCGGCGCACGTCCTCGATCGCGATCTCCGCATCCGGCAGGAATTCGCGAGCGGCCTCGGCGAGCGCGCGGTCGCGTTCGATCAGCGTGAGGCCCGCCCCCGGCCAGAAGGCGCGCGCGGCGAGCGATGCCGCGCCCGTTCCCGCGCCGGCATCGAGGATAGTTTCCACCGGGCCGATGCGCTCGCGGACCTCCGCAAGCACCATGGCGCATGCGGCGTACGTCGCGGGCATGCGGGTCGCGAGATATGCCGCCACCCGCTCATTCCCTTGCGCTCGCGAAGGCCGGCCTTCGCGGTACGCCTCGGACATTTCCGCAGCGGCCCGTTTGAGCACCGCGAAACCCACCGCTTCGGCGCGGGTTTCGACGATCTCGCGGATGGAGGCGGGGAGCTGCACAATTTCATGGTAGCCCGCGATTCCTTTCGCCCCGATCTGGTAATACTCATCAGGATGCCGAAATCGCCCGAGCAGCTTCTCGCGGACGCCCGCCGGGGCAGCCCCGCCTCGTTTCTCCGGCTGTTCGACGAGTATCACGGGCCGGTCTACCGCTTCGCCTGGAGGCTGACGCGCTCGGCGGCGGACGCCGAAGACATCGTGCAGGAGTGCTTCCTCGCACTGCTCAAGCCCGGCTGCGGATTCGACCCCGCCCGCTCGGGAATTCGCGCGTACCTGTTCGGCGCCGTCCGCAACCAGTGCCTCAAGCGGCTGCGGCTGCGCGAGGATGCTGCGGCTGATCCTGCCGGCGCATTCGACGGGCGTACGCCGGAGAGCGAGGCTTTGCAGGGGGAGTTGGCCGGCGCGGTTGCCGCCGCCATCGCTGGGCTTCCCGAAACGCAGCGGGAGGTGTTGCTGCTGGCGCATTATGAGCAACTGCCGCTGGCGGAGATCGCCGAAATCACGCAGGTGGAGGTCGGAGCAGTGAAGTCGCGGCTGCAGAGGGCGCGCGCGGCCTTGCGGGAGAAGCTGGCTGCCTGGGCTCCGGCCACAGTGGAGGCACATCATGAACGATAGCGAACTCGATCGATTGCTGGACGCCTGGCAGGCTCCGGCGCCGCCGGCCCGGCTTCGCCGCGAGCTGCGGGCGCGCTTCCCGCGCGCCGAACGCCGCGGACTGGTCCGGCAGGTGCGGTGGCTCGCCGCCGTCGCAGCCGCCACGGCCGCCCTGGCGGTCGGGATGGAGCAGAGCGGCGGTGCGCTCGCCGATTCTTCCGTCGTCCGCGTGCTGAGCGGGTTTTACGACCACCTCATGGAAGCGGTGGAGGCCCATCGCATGGCTGCCATGGTGTGGTGGATCCGCCAATCGGAGCCGCGAACGTTCGTGGACGGGAGGCCGGCTCCGCCGATCGAATTCCGCCATTCGGCCGTTTTCGACGTGCAGATCCCCGGCGATGGAATCTATTCCATTGCGATCTCCGGCCGCGCCCTGCAGGGCTGGGAACAGGCCGGCCGCATTCACGGCAGCACGATCGAATTCCAGGCCGGCGTCCACCACGTCGTGATTCAGTGCAGCCGGTCCCTCACCTCCTCAGAGATGCCGGTTCTCGTGCAACGCCGCGGACCGGGGAGATAGGGATGCTCGTCTGCCGGCCGGTGGCAGGCGCCTAGGATCGCGGTTCCCTCAGCAGCCGCTCGATCGTCGAAGTGAATTCCTGTTCCAGCTCCTGGTGGAACTCGCGGCTGGCGGGCGCGGCGAATCCGGCGTGGACATGGTCGATGCGGCCGTCCCGGCGGATGAACACGGTGGCGGGCCAGGTGTTCCAGTTGACCAGTTGCGGCACTTTTTCGCCGATCTCCGCCGGGGCGCCCGCGATCAAATAGGTGTACTCGACGCCGTATTGCTTCATGAACGCGCGGACGCGGGAGAGCCCGTTCTGCTGCTCCGGCTCCTCGAAATCGAGGGCTACGATTTCGAGGCCGCGGCCGCGGTATTTCTGGTAAAGCTCGACCAGGTATCGCGCCTCGTCATGGCAGTTCGGGCACCAGGTGCCGGTGACGATCGCCAGCACGACCTTGCCCTTGAATTTCGGGTCTTCGTTTGAGAGGACGTTGCCGTTCACATCGGGGAAGCGGAAGGTGAAGACCTCGCTCGCATCGCGCGCCTTCGTGTGGGTGGTGTAGTCCTCGGGCTC
>DATGMB010000185.1:0-22543 GCA_035293845.1 Bryobacteraceae bacterium | reverse complement strand
GGCCTCTACCTTCCTGGTCTGCTTCTTCGTTTTACTGGTATTCTTCTTCATAGCCGGTTTCCTTTTTGCACCTCGAGTGCGTTTCCATTTGGGAGCTTAACGCATCCCGTAAAGGGAACCGGCGTTCTCATTCCATCTCTGCGTCTCTGCGTCAAAGGTTCAGCCTCGCTGACGGTGCGCGATAGCGCCCATCCCCGCGTGAAATCCCCCAATGCGGAATCGGAATTCCTTTGAGATCGCAGGGGCCGCGCGTTGGCACCCAGGATGCACGACTACCGCGAGAGGGGAACGATGTTACCGTTTGACCGCTTCATTCGACCGTCCATGACAGTCCGGGATGTGAAAAACCAGTATCCGGGGACGCGCGCAATTTTCGAGGCCTTAGGATTTCGGGACGCATGCGACGACTGTTCGATCGAGATCGTCGCGCGGCGCCAGGGAATCGCGGTCTCTCAGGTGGTGGATGCGTTGAACGGGGAGATTGCAGGACACGCGGGGAGCACCGAATGAGCACGATCTCACTGAACACACCGAGGCCCGGATTGGCTGCCGGAGCCGGCCGGCAATCGCCGCTGGGCGCTTTTTTTGCCCCCAGAACCGTGGCGGTGGTCGGCGCCACGGAGACTCCCGGAAGCGTCGGCCGGACGCTGTTCGCGAACCTGACCGGCGGCAGTTTCGGCGGCACTGCGATTCCGGTGAATCCGCACCGGCCCAGCGTTCTGGGCCATCGTTCGTACGCCAGCGTCAGCGCCATCCCCGGCTCCGTGGATCTGGCGGTCATCGCGACGCGCGCCGCCACCGTGCCGGATGCCGTCCGGGACTGCGCCGAGGCGCGCGTGAAGAACGCGGTGATCATCTCGGCGGGATTTCGGGAAACGGGCGCCGCCGGACTCGAACTCGAGCAGCAGGTCCTGGCGGAGGCGCGCCGGGGCGGAATGAGACTGATCGGCCCGAACTGTCTCGGAATCATGAACCCGCTGATCGGGCTGAACGCGACGTTCGCCGCCAATACCGCTCATCCGGGAAGCGTGGCGTTCCTCAGCCAGAGCGGCGCGCTCTGCACCTCGATCCTCGACTGGAGCCTGCGCGAGAATGTCGGCTTCAGCGCCTTCGTGTCCGTGGGCTCGATGCTCGACGTCGGCTGGGGCGATCTGATCGACTACTTCGCCGACGATCCGAACACGAAGAGCATCATCATGTATATGGAATCGATCGGCGATGCCCGCTCGTTCCTCTCGGCCGCTCGCGAGGTGGCGCTGAGCAAGCCCGTCATCGTGGTCAAGACCGGCCGCACGGGAGCGGCGGCGAAGGCCGCGGCTTCGCACACGGGTTCCCTGGCCGGCAGCGATGACGTGCTCGATGCCGCATTCCGCCGGTGTGGTGTTTTGCGCGTGGACCGCATCAGCGACCTCTTCTATCTGGCGGAGATTCTCGCCATGCAGCCGCGCCCGCGGGGGCCTCGTTTGACGATCGTCAGCAACGCCGGCGGACCCGCCGTCATGGCAACCGATGCGCTGATCGCCGCCGGCGGGCAAATCGCCCAATTGAGCCCGGAGACCATCGAAGCGCTCAATGGCGTCCTCCCGAAGCATTGGAGTCATCAGAACCCGGTCGATATCATCGGGGACGCCACGGCCGATCGCTATGCCGCTGCCATGGAGATCGCCGCGCGGGATCCGAATACCGATGGATTCCTCATCGTTCTGAGCCCGCAGGGAATGACCAACCCGACCGAAATCGCCGAACGGCTGAAGCGATACGCGAAACTGACCGGTAAACCCGTGCTCGCGAGTTGGATGGGCGGCAGCCAGGTGGCCGCCGGGCAGAGAATTCTGCAGTCCGCGGGCATTCCCACGTTTCCCTATCCGGACACCGCGGCCCGCCTGTTCCATGACATGTGGCGGTACAGTTCCAACCTGCAAAGCCTGTACGAGACGCCGGCTTATCCGAAGGAGGCCGAGGACATCGATGCCGCGCGCGCTCGCGCGGTGATCGATGCGGCGCGAGGCGCGGGACGCGAATTGCTCACCGAAGTCGAATCCAAAGAAATCCTTGCCGCTTACGGCATTCCGGCTCCGGCCACGCGATTGGCGTCGAGCGAAGAGGAAGCCGTGCAGCTCGCCGCCGGGATCGGATATCCGGTGGTGCTGAAGCTCCATTCGCTCACCGTCACGCACAAGAGCGACATCGGCGGTGTGCGATTGAATCTCGGCGATGAGGCGGCCGTCCGTGAGGCCTATGCCGCCATCCAACGCGCGGCGGCCGGCGCGTTTCAGGGCGTGACCGTGCAGCCGATGGTGCGAGCCAAAGGCTACGAACTGATCCTGGGGAGCAGCGTGGACCCACAGTTCGGACCGGTGCTCCTGTTCGGTTCGGGCGGCGAATTGGTCGAAGTCATGCAGGATCGCGCGCTGGCCCTGCCGCCGCTCAACACCACGCTCGCGCTCCGAATGATGGAGCGCACGCGGATCTTCCGGGCTCTGCCGGGCGTGCGCGGACGTCAGCCGGTGGATCTGCATGCCCTGGCGCAGCTTGTTGTTCGCTTCAGCCGGCTGGTTACGGAACAGCCCTGGATCAAAGAAATCGATATCAACCCGCTGCTGGCCTCCGCCGGCCAGCTCCTGGCGCTCGATGCGCGCATCATCCTCCACCCGCCCCAGACGAAAGAGAGCGCCCTGCCCCGAACCGCGATCCGGCCCTATCCGGCCCACTACAGCAGGCCGGCCGTTTTGAAAAATGGCACCGAGGTTCTGCTCCGGCCGATCCGTCCCGAGGACGAGCCGATGATGATCCGCTTCCATCTGACGCTCCAGGATGAGAGCGTCTACTTACGGTACTTTCACTTCTTCCAGTTGGACGCGCGAATCGCGCACGACCGCCTCACCCGCCAGTGCTTTATCGACTACGACCGCGAAATCGCTCTGGTCGCGCAACTCACCGGCGCGGATGGTGCGCGGGAAATCATCGGCGTGGCTCGCATGAAGAGGTTGCGCGGCAGAAATGAAGCCGAGATCGCGGTGATCGTGAGCGATGCTTATCACAATCTTGGCGCCGCGACGCAGTTGATCCGGCTCCTCGTCGAGGTGGCGCGGGAGGAGAAGCTGGACCGGCTGCTTGCGGTGATGCTGGCCGAAAACCTCGCTATGCAACACCTTCTCGCCAGGGCGGGATTTGCCGTCCGGTACTCCGAGCCGGATCAAGTGGTTCAGGCGGAGCTTCGCTTGTGAGAGGCCGCCATCACTGCCGCGCGGCGGCGCCGTGATGTCCACCCGGCACGGCGGGCGCGCCGGAGGCCGGGGCGGAGTCGCGCAACCGGAACGCGTACAGCGCGTTGCCTCCGCCCACCAGCAGGTACTGCTTCCCATCCAACTCGAGAGTGACGGGCGCGTTGCCCATTCGCCCGATGTTCTCGTGCCAGACCGTCGTGCCGTCGCTCGTGCGCAGCGCCAGGAAGTTGCCGTGATTATCGCCGCTGAAGGTCAAGCCCGAATCGGTCGTCAGGACACCGGCAGAGCCGGCGCCCTCGCCGATCGGGTGGCTCCAGACAATCTTTCCGGTCCGGTAATCGATGGCCCGCAGGAATGACCGTTCCGCCACACCGTAATCCGCTCCGGCCCATCCGTAGGAGCCGTGCTCGGGTTTGAAGAAATAGATGCCGTAACTATCCGCGGCATTCACGATGAATAGCCCGGTCTGAGGATCGAAACTCGGGGACCGGTAATTGGTCGCGCCGCCCTCGTTCGGTGCGACGAGCACGCCACTCCGCGATGGATACTTGGCGGGATCGGGAATCGGGCGGCCCTGCGCGTCGATGCCCTTGGCCCAATTGACGGCGGCGAAGGGCACCGTCAGAAGGCTCTTGCCGTTCGTGCGGTCCAGGACAAAGAAATAGCCGTTGCGCGAGGCCTGCATCAGCAGTTTGCGCGGCTGGCCGTTGAAGACCGCATCCGCCAGCACTGGGACCTCGACCGCATCCCAATCGTGCGTGTCGTGCGGCGAAGGCTGAAAGCCCCAGACCAGCTTGCCGGTATCCGCGTTCAGTGCGACGATGCTGCACGTCCAGGGATTGTCGCCGGGGCGCGCGCCGCCGTTGAGGACCGGCGTGGGATTTCCGGTTCCGACGTAGACCAGGTTCAGATCGGGATCATAAGTGCCCGTGATCCACATCTGACCGCCCGTGGCGCCCCCGCTGATCGAGTCCTTGCTGCCGGGCGGAGGCGTGCTGTAGAAGGTCCACTGTAACTTGCCGGTGTCGCCGTCGAAGGATTTCAACAGCCCGGGCAGGTTGTCGAAATCGCCGGCCACTCCGACCAGCACATGGTTGCCTATGATGAGCGGCGCGTGCGTCGACCAGTAGCCCTTGTCCGAATCGGCGATCACGACATCCCATTTCACCTTACCGTCCCTGGCGTTGAGGGCAATCAGGTGGCAATCGGGCGTGGTGAGGTAAACCGTGTCCTTGTAAATGGCCGTCCCGCGGTGGCCGATGTGGAACGCGTCATTTTGACGATTCTTGTAGTGCCAAAGCTCCTTGCCGGTGCGCACGTCGGCGGCCCAGATGTTGTCCGGCGTGGTGAGGTAGAGGATCCCGTTCGCGACAATCGGCGAGGACTTGAACCCCCGGCCGCCCTCCGGCTGAAATTTCCAGACCTGCTGCAGCGCGGTCACGTTTTCGGGCGTGATCTGGGCCAGCGAGGAATGCCGCCGGCCGGAGTAATCGCCGTGATAAGTCAGCCAGCTATCCGCGGGCGGATGAAGCAGCAATTTCGGATCGATCGCCTGACCCGGCGCGGTCAGGCAAAGCGCCAGCAGGGTAATCAAAGAGCGCACGATGTTCCTCATTTCAGCGTGTCCAAATAGGTATACACATTATGCATATCCGCGTCGGTGTATTTGCCGAGCTGGTCGAAATGAGCCGCCAGCGGATTGTCGATCTTAAATTTAACGGAGGTCTTTTCGTAAGTTTGCCGCTTTCCCTGCGGATCCAGAATCGCGATGCTGAACTCGTCCTCGGAGGCCAGAGGCGCCTTGATCGTCTCGCCGGAGGCCAGAGTCAAAGTGACCGTGGCCGGTTTGGGCGCCGGCCGGCCGCTGGGATACAGCATGCGGCGCAGAAGGACCAATCCCTTATACCGGGACGCGATGCCCGCCAGATCGCCCGCCGGGGAGTGGCACCCGGAGCAGCCGCCGGCGCCGTTGAAATACTTGCGGCCGGCCTCGACGTCTCCGGTGGCCAGGTCCCCGGGGTCGACCGAGCGGCGGCCGCCGACGAGCGACTCCGTTTTGGTCTTGCGGTCGTGAATGAACGCCACGATGGCGTTCAGGTCGGCGGTGCTGAGCTCGAACGCGGGCATGCCCTTATCCGGAACGCCGGCGCGAACCAGCGGGCCGATCTTATCGCCGCGATTGTCGTCGGCAACGAGCTGGGAGCGGGTGAGGTCGGGGCCGGTCTCTCCGCCGGCGGCGTCGCGGCCGTGGCAGAAGCCGCACTGGGCCGCAAATTTGGCCTCGCCGTTGCGAACCTCTTCGGCCGAGTAGGTCTGGGGGGTCGCGGTGCGAGGGGCGGGGCGCGATGCCGGCGTGGTGGCCGGGTTCCGCCGGTTCCCGCCAGCATTCCCGGGGGCGGCCGGAGGCTGGCCATTCTGTTGCGCCATCATTCCCCACGCAAGCAGGAACGCGGCAGAGGGAATCCATCTGGATTTCATCATCATAGTTTTATCAGAAGCGGGCCGGCGCGCGCTGAGCCGCGCCGAATCCAGGGTTCTCCGGCGCGGGCTGCGCGCCCCGCGCGGCCGCAGGAATCATCACCGGTTATCATCTCCTCTATTAACTCCCGGCAGTGTCCGGACGTATACGTTATCGATTCTTGCGATTGCGCGTAACTTGACCGAAACTTCAGATCGGGAGATACACGAATGCACAAAGGAACTTTCCTGAGCAGGAACGGCCGCCTGATTTTCGAGAATCCCCCTCGCAGGCTTTGGCACTGCGACCGGTGCGGCTGGTGGCGCGAGTGGGAGACACTGACGTGCTGCGGCTGCGGCGCGCGCCGCGATTCGGCCGTGATCTCCGTGCACGAATCCGTGTTGCGTTCAATCGCCGCGGAACCCGCTCCGGCCCGGCTGGCCACTGCCCGATAGCGCCGGCGGCCTACTGCGCCGGCCGCATCGAGCTGGAGCCGATGAGCCGTGTCTCCCTGGTGACGCAGCTCATCTGCAGATTGTATTGATTGGGCGTCTGGGTGTGGTAGCTCTTGTAGGCCGCCTGGTGAATGTCGCCGGTGTTGCCGGTGTCGACCCGGGCGCGCAGCCCGCGCTTTTCCAGAGCCTCCTTAACGGCGTCGGAATCCCACGGCTGAATGCCGAATGAGATGTGATCGATGCGGACGTTCCGCGGCCGCGTTCCCCGGCCGCCGCGCCCGTTGGCCGCCGGCTTGCCGAAATTCGGATCGAACGGATTGCCGCCGCGGATAATCGCATCCCCGATATCGCCCATCAGCACTTCGTCCTGGCTGCCTTCATCGTAGGTGTCCTTCCAGCCGAGCAGATTCGTGTAGAAAGACACGCTCGCCTTGTAGTTGCTCGCGCCGAAGGAAAGGTGGTCGAGCCATACCGTGCGCCAATTGGTCGGCTCGAACGGCAGCTCCACTTCGAGCTTGGCGGTGGGCGGCATCTTGCGCGCCTTCACCAGGCCGTTGCTGTTGCCGATCTGCAGATCGAACCCGTCCGGATCCTTGACGTGGAAGCTCTCAAATCCCTTGCCGTTGTTGTCCGCTACCGGATTGAGATTGCGTTTGCGGAGTTCGGCTTCGACGGTCCGGGCGTTCCACGGCTCGATCGCGAAGCCGAAGCCGTCCACCAGCGCCGTGGTCTGTTCCGGCGGCGCAGCCTTGAAGATCGCCGAGCCCCAGTCGCCGATATCGAGCACGGCCTGCTTGCCGTCATCGCTGCGCAGCTTCCAACCCATCAAAGCGATGTAAAACGCCGCTTCTTTGCGGTAATCCGGCACTTGAAACGAGATGTGCTCGAGGGCGACCGTCTTCCAGCCGGTGGGCGCAAAGAGCGGCTTGATGGGGGCGGTCGCCACTTCCTTGCTCATCGGGCAGGCCGGCGTATTGTAGCCGTTCTGGCACCGGCCCTGCGCAAAGGCGGGCACGGCGAAGCGTGCGCCGGCGGCGGAGGCTCCCAACAGGCGCAGCAGGTCACGGCGCGATCGTAGGTTCGACATATGGGAGAAGATTATATCCCAGCCGCCCAGGCCAGGCCGTCGACCGTCTTGCCTGCGTGGATGGGCGTCTGGGCCTTCCAATCGGGAATGGAGATGACGGCGACCTCGCCGCTGGCGTCGCAGGAGACGTACGCGACGCGCTGATCGGGTCGGATCAGCACCTCCTGCGGCGCCCTGGGCACATCGACGGTTGCCGCGACCTTCATCGCGTGCAGGTCAACGACGGCCACCTGGTTGGCCTTCGGCATGGCGACGAGCAGCCAGCGGCCGTCGCGCGTCGCCGCCGTGCCATAACCCGGCGCCGGGAGCGTGACCCACGTCTTCACCCGGTTCGCGGCCGTGTCGATCACCGCCAGGCGCGGGCTGCGCTGGTCGGAGGTGAACGCCATGCTGTCGTCCGCCGAGAGCGAGATGCGCTGCGTCTCGGCGGAGATCGGGATCACTGCGATAGTCTTGCGGCCCGGAATATCGAGCACGGACACGGTGCCGGGACCGACGTTGGCCGTGTAACCGCGGCGGCCGTCGCGCGTGATGGCCAGCATATGGGATTCCTTCTGACCGGTGGGGATCGTACCGACGATCTTCAGCGTCTTCGGATCGATCACGGAGATGGTCTGGTCCAGTTCGGTGGTGACGTAGAGCGTTCCGTCCGGGCCGAAGACCGGGCAGTGCGGCCGGACGCCATGCGCGAAATTCAGCTCGCGGACGACTTTGCGCCCGGCGAGATCGATCACGACCATCTTGCTGCCGTCGGTGCCCGGCTTTCCGACGCCGGAGTTGCCGTAGATCGGGGCGTAAGCGAAGCGGCCGTCCGGCGAAGCGATCAATTCGTGCGCCGTGGTCCCGCCCTCCGCGACTGCCGCCACCTGCCGGCCGGTACCGGGGTCGATAATCCCGACGGTCTCATCGCCCTTGTTGGCGACGATGAGCCAGCCGCCGGAAGCGGCTGACGCCGCGAACGTACCCAGACACGCAATCAGAACGAATCGAAGCATCCCAATCTCCTATTGGCACACTATAACAGCCGTGCCGCGCAGTGCGGCAGGCCTTGGGCGTGCACCACCGGCTACAGGCCTCGCGGTTACCATAAACAGGATGAAGCTGTTCGGTGCTCTTCTCTTGGCCGCTATGCTCCAGGCGCAGCCCTACGATGTCGTCATCCTGCATGGCCGTGTGCTCGACCCGGCCACTAATCTGGATGCAGTCCGGAACATCGGCATCCGCGCGGGCAGGATCGCCGCCATCTCGACCGGCGCAATCGAAGGCCGCCAGACGATCGACGCCGCCGGGCTGACGGTAGCGCCCGGCTTCATCGATCTTCATTCGCATGGGCAGACTCCGGAGAATTACCGCTTCAAAGCCCGCGACGGCGTCACCACGGCGCTTGAAATGGAAGTAGGCGTTTCGCCGGTGCCCGAATGGTATCGCGCCCGCGAAGGCAAGGCACTGGTGAATTTCGGCGCCACGGCCGGGCATCTCCCCGCGCGAATGGCGGTGATGCACGATTCCGGAACCTTGCTGCCCCGCGACAATGCTGTAACCCGCAGCGCCACCCCAGAGGAGATTCGCCAGACGCTCGCGCTGGTGCGGCGCGGCCTCGAAGATGGCGGCCTCGGGATCGGCATCGGGATCGCATACGTCCCGCTGGCCGGCCGCGAGGAGATTTTTCAGTTGTTCCAAATGGCCGCGGAATTCCGGACCGCCGTGTACGTGCATATGCGCAACGGCGGCCCGGTCGAACCCGGAGTCATCGACGCGCTCCAGGAAGTGCTGGCCGACGCCGCGGCGGCGGGAGCATCGCTGCACATTGTCCACATCACGAGCATGGGGCTGCGCGAAACGCCGCTCTGCCTGACCATGATCGAAGGGGCGCGGCGGCGCGGCCTGGACGTAACCACGGAAGCCTATCCCTACACCGCCGGCATGACCGACCTCGGCTCGGCGATTTTCAGCGAGGGCTGGCAGCAACGCCAGGGCGGCATTTCCTTCGGCGATTTGCAATGGGCGGCGACCGGCGAACGCCTCACGGCCGAATCCTTCGCGCGCTACCGGAAGCAGGGCGGCATGGTGGCGATCCACTCCATCCCGGAGGAGATCGTGCGGCTGGCGATCGCCAATCCGATGGTGATGATCGCGAGCGACGGCATTCTCGAAAACGGCAAAGGCCATCCGCGCGCCGCCGGCACCTTCTGCCGCGTGCTGGGCAGATACGTGCGGGAGCAGCACGCGCTCACCCTGATGGACGCCGTCCGCAAGATGACGGTCATGCCCGCCGATCGCCTCGGCCTGAAGACGAAAGGCAGAATCGCCGTGAATGCCGATGCCGATCTCGCGATCTTCGATCCTGCGCGCGTGGCGGACCGTGCCACCTTCGAGAAGCCCGCGCAATATTCCGTGGGCATGGAATACGTGCTGGTCAACGGGACGCCCGTGGTGAGCAAAGGCGAGCTCGTGGAAGGAGTAGCGCCAGGCAAAGGAATCCGAAGGGCCGCGGCGGCGGCGCGGTAGCGCGGCCTCACGCGAATGGCCAGACGCGCTCGACCGTCTTCGAGAGGACCCAACTCAGATCGTCCGCATTCAGGAACTTCATTTCATCGCGCACGACGGCAAGCGCTTTCGAGTAAGTGGACCAGCCTTCGACGATGGGCCAGTCCGTGGCCCACATGAGCCGCCGCGGCCCGAAAGCGTGGTAGAGCCGTTTGACGTACTCCTGCGCATCCAGCCACGGATACGGCTGCTTCGAAATCGACCACGTGTGCGAAATCTTGACGAAGACGTTCGGATAGCGCTCGAGCGCGATCAGCTTCTCCAATTCGCCGGGCTGATCCACCGGGCAATCCGCCATGTGATCGATCACAACCGTAAGGTCCGGCAGTTTTTCGAGCAGGAGACCCACCTCCGGCATGCGGCTGATGGGCGCCAGAATGGTCATGGGGACGCCGAGCTCGCGGCACCGGCGCCAGAGCGGAGGCATGAGCGGCCCGTGGAACCAGTCGCCCGAAGCGTTGCCGGCCGGACTCAAGCGGACCCCGCGGAAGCCCTGCTCTGTAAGTTGCGAGAGGTGATCGGCCGCTGCCGGGTCGAGCGGGTCCACGCGCGCCACGCCCTGGAACACGCCGGGGTAGCGCTGCAGCACGGCGGCCAGATAGCGGTTGTCGTACTTGTAATGGATCACCTGGATGATGACCGTGCGGGCGACGCCGTTGGCCTTCATCAGGTCGAGGAGCATCTCGGGCGTGGCGTCGCGCTCCGGGACCTTGGCGCCGGCGGCGAAGGGATACTCGGGGTCGTGCTTCCAGACGTGAACGTGCGGATCGATGATGCGGTAACTGGCGGCAAAGGCGTTCATCGCTCCTCCGGCGAGCAGGCCGCGGCGCGTAAGCTCATGCATACACCGGCTCCAACCGTTCCACCACGTAGCTGCCGCAGCGTTGGTAGCTGGCGCGCGGCCCCTGGCGCGCGATGTCGAGATCCACGATCAGCCAGCCGCGGAACGAGATCGACTTCAGGACGCGGTGGCAGGATACGAAATCGATCTCGCCGTCTCCGAGATCGAATATGGTGTTGCGGTCGAAAGCATCGCCCGCGGCGGCGCGCGGCCGGCGGGCGTCTTTGTAATCGGCCAGCATGAGGCGGCCTTTGAATTTCTCCAGCGTCTTTGGCACGTCGCAGCCCGCCAGGTGCAGGTGAGCGGTATCGGGGGAGAAGTGGAAGAGCGCGGGGTCCGTCAGGGCCATGGCGCGATCGATTTCGTCCGCATTCTGGACCATCTGTCCCATGTGGTTGTGCAGGCCGGCGGAGAATCCCATTTCGCGGGCGGCGCGGCCGACTTCGTTGAAGCACTCGCACATGGCGCGGAAGGCGGCATCGCCCGAGCCATTGCGGCGGCCCGGCGAGAAGACGACCAGATGCCGCGCGCCGAACGGCTCGAGGAATTCCATGGCGGCTTTGGCGTTCGCGATGACTTCCCCGCGCCGCGCGGGGTCGTGGAACGGCCCGTTGAAGGAGAGGGTGACGATCCGGCACCCGCGGCGGGCGGCCTCGGCCTGCATGCGGGACGCGGTGATGTCGTAGGTCTTGAGGATCTGCGGATACTGGGTCAGGCGGAGGCCGATGAAGCCGGTGTCCCGCATGACGTCAAGAATGTCGGTGAACGGCACCCGCGGGAAGTAGTTCCAGAGATTGGAACCCAGTCCCCATTTCACGTTGCGGTTGGCGGGCAGGCGCGCGGCCGCGCGGCCCAGCATGGCGGCCATCGAGGCCAGGAGTGCGCGGCGGGTCATAGAGTCATCCTAACCCCGGCGGCGCGGACCTGAGCGCGCGGCGGTGTCACACGAATTCGAAATATTTTTTGCGCGCGTATCGTGCGGCCGGGCAATGATTTCGAGGCGCGCGGCGGTGCGGAGGAGGGCGGATTCGAGGGGTGCGCGTGGGATGCTGTGAGCGGCTGGTGGCCAATCGTTGGCCAGTTGTCCAAAACTCGCGCTGTGAATTGAACGACTTACAAATTCAGGTGGCCAATCGTTGGCCACCTGCCCGAAAGGAAGGGTATGAACGACGAGATTACGAAGTCATCTGCAACCGAAATTGAGGTAGCGAAAATGCTGGGCGCCAGGCAGGCATTCGGGCTCGTAGCGGGCCGCTGTTCCGCGGCCGATGCAGCCATCTTGCGCAACATACGGGACAACAAGAAATATCTCAGCTTCGCTCCGAACTGGGCGGATTTCTGCGAGGAACATCTCCGCATGAGTAAGAGCAACGCCAATCGTTTGATCCGTCTCCTGAGCGAGCTCGGCCCCGCCTACTTCACGATGGCGCAGCTCACCGGCATCACGCCGGACGAATTCCGCCGTCTCGCGCCCTCGGTCAAGGACAACGCCCTCGAATTCCGCGGCGAGGCCATCGCGCTCATCGAAGAGAACGCCGGCCGGCTCACCGAGGCCGTCGGAGCACTGCGGCAGGCGGAGGAGCCCGAGGCGCCCGCGAGCGATCCGCATCGAGCGAAGCTCGACCGCATCGAAGATACCATGCTGAAATCGCTGAAGCTGCTCCTCGAACTCGCCAGCGACAAGGAAGCCCAGCCCCGCGCCACCGCCGTGATGGAGACGATCAACCGCGAGCTGGTCCTCACCAACGCGCGGTGGCCCGTGCCCTGGCGGTTGTAGAAGCGGCAGCGATCGCCGCTCCACGGCGGCGGCCCGCGCGAAAGTAAGCACGGGCCGCGGCCGGCGCATTCAACGCACGCACGTGTGGGAGAATGGCCGATTATGCGGATCTCCAGAACCCTGATCGTGCCCCTCCTCTGCGCTGGATCGTTGCTCGCGCAGCGCGGCCCGGCTGCGCAGCCTGCCGCGGCCGCGGCCGCCGAAGCGGCGCCCATTCCCCCGGAGAACAACTCGGCCACCCAGCACGAACTGACGCTCGACGGCAAAACGCTGCACTACACCGCGACCGCCGGAACGCTGCTGATCAACGACGAGGAAGACAAGCCGGCCTGCAGCATCTTCTATGTCGGCTACACGCTCGATGGCGTGAGCGATCTTCGCACACGCCCGGTGACGTTCCTGTACAACGGCGGGCCGGGGTCGGCCAGCATTCCGCTGCACATGGCGTCAGTGGGGCCGATGCGGGTCGTGACCGCGAGCCCGGAGGCCACGGCGCCGGCGCCGTATCAACTGATCCCCAATCAGTACAGCCTGCTCGACAAGAGCGATCTGGTGTTCGTCGACGCGCCGGGGACGGGATTTTCGCGGCCGGTGGGAAAGGCGGCGATGAAGAACTTCGCCGGCGCCGATCAGGACGTCGCGGCCTTCCGCAAATTCATCGAACGCTACATCACCGTGAACCATCGCTGGAATTCGCCAAAATTCCTGTTCGGCGAATCCTATGGGACGACGCGGTCCGCGGGGCTCGTGGATGCGCTCGAAAGCGACGGCGTCGCGCTCAACGGCGTCGTGCTGATGTCGACGATTCTGAATTACTATGCCCTGGCGCCGGGGAGCGATCTGATCTACATCGGCAACCTGCCGACGTATGCGGCCATCGCGGATCACTACGAGAAGGTCCAGCACAAGGGCAAAGACCTCACCGCGTTTCTGAACGAGGTGCGGGCCTTCGCGCGCGGGCCGTATGCGGAGGCGCTGTTCCAGGGGCATAATCTCCCGCCCGCGCAGGTGGATGCCATCGCGGCCAAAGTCTCCGCGTACACGGGACTCAGCGTGCAGTTCGTCAAGGAAGCGAATCTGCGGGTGAGCCCGACGCGGTTCCGCAAAGAACTGCTGCGCGACCAGCGGATGATCGTCGGGCGGTACGACGCGCGCTTCGAGGGGACCGACACCGATGCGGCGGGCGAGAATCCCGGCTACGATCCTTCCGGGACCGCGGTGAGCCCGGCGTTCACGGCGGCATTTCACGATTATCTGGAGCGCGAGCTGAAGTACGTGTCGAAGGAGACCTACTATCCGCACGGTCCGAATGTGAATCAGCTTTGGGATCACTCCCACCGGCCGCCTTCGGTGGGCTTCGCAGCCGCGCGGCCGCTGACCGATATCTACGTGGCGGGAGACCTGGCCGACGCGATGCGCAAGGATCCGCACCTGAAGGTGTTTTCGGTCAACGGGCTGTTCGATCTCGCGACGCCGTTCTTCATCACGGAGTTCGACCTGGCGCACATGGAGCTCGAGCCGAAGCTGCGGCAGAATATCGAGTTCGCGTACTACCCTTCGGGGCACATGATTTATCTGAACGTCGACGCGCTGAAGCAGTTGAAGACGGATCTGGCGAAGTTCTACACAGAAGCGGCCGGAACGCGATAGCGGAGGCAGCATGAAATTCCAGCGGATTCTCGTTTGCGCCGCTCTCTGGGCCGGCGCGGCGTTTGCGCAGGACTGCGATCTGAGCGGCTACCGGCCGCAGCCGGGGCTACAGGCAGCCGCGCGCGCCGGAGCCGTCGAGGTCGCCTGGGAGGGGGAACGCCACGAGCAACTGCGCGCCGCGTTTGCGATCCGCGATGGCCGACCCACGGTCCGCGAACTCGCCGCGCGCAAGGGCAGCGGCGAATGGATCGTGCTGGGACGGGATCTCTCGCCCGAGTTCGAAATCACCAGCGGCGTGCGCCGCCTCTCGCAGCAGCAGATCGATCCGCTGGTGAAGGAACTGCACGTCCAGCTTACGCCCGAAGTGATCGAGCGCGAAAAATGGAACGCCTTCTGGGATGCGCCCCTGATGGTTCCGGGCCGCCCCGGCACGAACCTCGGCCTGCCGCGCAAGCCCGAGGAGATCCGCAAGTCGTGGGCCACTTATCACGCAACGTCGTGCAGCGTGAAAACCGAAGGAGCGCGTCTCGAGATCGTCTTCAACGGGCTGGAGGCCGGCATTTTCTCAGGTTCGCTTCAGTACACGATCTATCGCGGCACGAACCTGCTGCGGCAGGAGGCCATCGCCAAAACCGCAGAGCCTTCGGTGGCGTATAAGTATGTCGGCGGCCTGAAGGGCTTCGCGATTGCCGATGGCAGCCGCGTAGTATGGCGCGATACCGCCCGCGCCTGGCAGCATTATGCGTTTGGCGGAGCCGTCAATCAGGAGCCCGTGGGCCTGCGCGCCCGGAACCGGCTCGCCATCCTGGAAGCGAACGGCGGGTCGCTGGCCGTTCTGCCGCCTTCGCACAAATTCTTCTTCTCCCGCGAAATCGAAACCAACCTCGGCTACGTTTACTATCGCAAGGACAGCGAGTCGTCCTTTGCGATCGGCGTGCGCCAGCCCGACCGCGAAATCGGCTACAAGCCGTTCGGCGTTTCGGACGCGGTGTGGAACCGGCGCGTCGCCGAATCCCGCGGCGAGCTCAACAACTTCGCCCTTTACAATGCGCCGCCCGGAACCCTGCAGCGGATGGCCGTCTACTTCTATCTGAGCCCCTCGGACAGCCATGCCACTCAGGAAGAGGTGATGGCCTTCACGCACGGCGATCTCTACAAGCCGGTGCCGGGTTACAAGGTGCTCGTCAGCCATTTTCATTTCCACCTGAACGAACAGCTCAGCGATGCCGGCACCATCGATTTCGAACCGACGTGGCTCGAAGTCCTGCGCGGGCTGGGAGTGAATATCGCGATTTTGGCCGATTTTCACGGCGATGGGCACCCCAGCGACACCGGCAAAGTCCGCCTGCAGGAGCAGAAGGTGTACTTCGATGGCTGCGCGCGCTTCTCCGACCGCGACCTGCTCCTGATCCCGGGGGAAGAGCCGGACGCCAACTTCGGCGGCCACTATTACTTCGTCTTTCCGCGGCCGGTCTACTACACTCACGTCAAGGCGCCCGCGGCCGCGGATCAGCCATTCACGGAGAATATCGACCCGTTCGGCAAGGTGTACCACACCTCCTCCGCCGCGGCCGAGCTGAATCTGCTGCGCCAGGAAAATGGCCTGGTGTGGCAGACGCACCCGCGCACCAAGGGTTCCACGGGCTATCCCGACGCGGTCAAGGACCGCGACTTTTTCCAGGACAGCCATTATCTGGGCGCCTCGTTCCAGTCGCTGCCCGCGGATCTCTCCCAGAAGCGGCTGTGCGAGCACCGCTGCCTGGACCTGATGGATGAGATGAATAACTGGGCCGGTCCGCGTTATCTGCTGGCGGAAGGCGATACTTATATGAAGTATCCCGACGACGAGACCTATCCGCAGCTCGTCGTGAACTACGTAAAGCTGGACCGCGTTCCGGCGTTCCGCGAAGGCTGGGCTCCGGTCCTCCACGCGCTGCGCGCGGGCGATTACTTCGTGACCAGCGGAGAGGTGCTGGTGACGAACGCCGCGATTGAAGGCGCGGGCGCGAAGCGCACGTACGTTGCGGATGCCGAATGGACGTTTCCGCCGGAATTCGCGGAGCTGGTCTGGAGCGATGGCAAGAGCGTCGAGCGGGAGACGATCGACATGACCGCGATGCCCCCGTTCAGCAGCCATAAATTCCGCATTCCCTTCGACGCCGCCGGGAAGAGATGGGTCCGCTTTGCCGTGTGGGATTCCGCCGGCAATGGCGCGTTCACCCAGCCGGTGCACCTGCAGTGATGGATCATCGGACCCAGTCGTGACAGCCGCATCGCCGAAGCGGGCACGAACACGGCAAAGGAGGTCGCGCCGCCGGTCGACGCGGTGGCTGGAACTTGCCGCCTTTTTTTCGGCGATTGCCGGTGTGGCGGCGGTTATCCTGAGCTCCCAATATACCGTCAGCCTGCGATCCCCGCTGCTGATCCACTTGCAATGGCCCGTGGTGTTCGTGCCCAGAACCTCGCCGGAACTCTCCGGCGAAGCCCAGGCCGATCAGTTCGGACACCGCCTCACGGCTTATCAGCAATATGCCTGCAACAAGTTCGGGCCGGCCTGCCGGATCGCGCTCGCGGTGCAGAGGGCGGAGAATCCGCGCGGCGACTGCGAGATCTTCCACTACAACTCGGACGGAACGCTCGATTGGGGCTACTTCCAGATCAATACCGTCCACCTGAAGCGGCCCGGGTTGAACCTCCGGGACCTGCTGGACTGCAAAGCCAATATCGACTTTGCGTACCAGCTTTATTGCGAGCGGGGCTTCCAGCCGTGGTCGACCTATAACAACGGCGCCTACCAGAAGTTCTTGAGAAGGTTCTGAAGAGCGCGCGCGCCCAGGCGCGGCGAGGCGGCGGTATCATCGGAATCGTGCAGAACCGGCAACATGCGGGCACTGGGCCGGCGCCATCGGATGCCCCGGAACCCTCCTTGGCGGAACGCGCCCGGACGCTCGCCGCCATCAACCCCGTCGGCAGCCTTTCGACCCACTCCGCGAAGTTACCGGGATTCCCGTTTTGCTCCATGGTGACCTTCGTGGCCGACGGCCGGGGGCGCCCTGTGTTCTTCCTCAGCAGCATGGCCATGCACACGCACAATCTGCAACAGGACGGCCGCGCCAGCCTGCTCATCACTCAGCCCAATGTTTCCGGCGATCCGCTTGGCGCTGCGCGTTTGACGCTGGTCGGCGCCGCCAAGGTCGCGCCGGCGGGGGAGGTCGCCGAGATGTACCTCTCCGGTTACGAGCACGCCCGATACTGGCAGGACTTTTCGGACTTCTCGTATTACCGGCTGGAGATCGCCGGCGTCTACTTCATTGGCGGGTTCGGCGTGATGGGCTGGGTGACCCCCGAGGAGTACACGGCGGCGGCCCCGGATCCCCTGGCGAAGGTGGCGCCCGGAATCCTGCAGCATATGAATGCGGACCACGCCGATGCTTTGCGCCGCATCGCGGCGCACTACCTCGGCGAAGCGCCGGACGAAGTATCCATGACCGCGATCGACCGCCTCGGCTTCCACGTTCGGATGAGAACGGGGGAGCGGATTCATGGACGCAGGATCGGCTTCCCCCGCGAAGTGCGGGATGCGAGCGAGGCCCGGGCGGCACTCATCGAGATGCTGCGCGCCTGCTCCTGAATCACCTTCCCATCCGTTCGCGGATCATTTGCTGAATCTCCTGGGCGCGGATTTGCTGGAGCTGCTGATACTGCTGCGGATTGAGAATGGCTCTCACCTGCGGGTCAATTTCCGCGTGAACCGCGCGGATCTGTTGGATCTTTTCCATCCCGCTGAGGGATTGATTGGACCGGATCGCCTGGATTTTCGGCACCTCCGTTCGGAGAATCGGTATGAGCGCCTGCTTCTGTTCCGGTGTGAGATTCAAGGCCGCCGCCAGGTTTTGGATCTTCTGCAAGGCTGGAGCCTGTTGGGCCATCAGCGGCACAGGCGCCGCCAACGCGGCCGCGAGCACCCAAGTGCACGCGAAAAATCCGGCGCGCGAGCTTCGCAATCGAGTCATAAGAACCATCCCTACGGATCGAGTGCAGGATGGCTGCCAGTGGTCCGGGCGGCGTCAGATTTGGAGTTGTGGCGGACGGTACGCTATTCGTAGCGGCCCACGATCTCGAAGAGCCGAATGCGCGAGTGCCGCCTCCGGTTTTCGGACAG
Source organism: Bryobacteraceae bacterium (assembly GCA_035293845.1). GTDB lineage: Bacteria > Acidobacteriota > Terriglobia > Bryobacterales > Bryobacteraceae > DATGMB01. The sequence goes on along the minus strand of DATGMB010000185.1, from coordinate 4,339 downwards.
GATCGCAATTCGCCGCCACGCCCGGTCCATCCAGCCATGCGGCCGGCGATAACATAGGAGAACCCATGAAGCGCAGAGATTTTGTGCAGAGCGCGATGGCGGGGGCGCTACTCTCCGCCGCACCGCCAACCGGCGCCGCTCCGGTCCGGAAGATGGCCGGCATTCAGGTGGGCGCCGTATCGTTTGTCGACGAGGGCGTGACCAAGGTGCTGGACATATTCCAGGAAGCCGCGTCAATCAATACGCTGTTCGTCGCGACCTTCACTTACGGGCGCGGCATCGCGGGACGCCAGGTGCCCGGTCAGCCCTTGCCCGACCATGGGAAACAGCAATACGACACCGACACGTTCCGCGGCGGCAGCTACACGCGCGTCCACCCACAGTATTACAAGGACACCGTCATCCGGGAATTTCGCGCGCCCGATTTCGGCGATTACGACGTGCTGGAGGCGGTGCTGCCGGAATCCCGCAAGCGCGGCATGAAGACCATCTGCTGGTTCGAGGATGTCTGGAGCGCCTCGGTTCCGAATATCGCGCAGGCCCAGGAAAAGCGGCTGGACGGTTCCAACTCGAACACGCTGTGTTTCAATAACCCCAATTACCGGAACTGGCTCCTCGGCGCGGTGGAAGACTACACGAGATCGTATGAGATCGATGGGATCATGTGGGGTTCGGAGCGGCAGGGAGCATTTTCGAACGCGCTCGGCGCCAGCCACGGAGGCGCGAGTTCCAATCCCCATCGCGTGACCTGCTTCTGCCAGTTCTGCGAGCGCAAGGCGAGGGAACGCGGCATCGATCCCGTTCGCGCGCGCGCCGGCTTCGAGGAGCTGGCGAAGTTCGTGACGGCGGCGCGTTCCAACCGGCGTCCGGTCGACGGCTACTACGTGACGCTCTGGCGGCTGATGCTGCGCTACCCCGAGCTGCTTGCCTGGGAGATGCTGTGGACCGGCAGCCTGCGTGAGACCTACGCCGCCATGTACCGGAAGGTGAAGTCGATCAAGCCGGAGGTCGGCATCGGCTGGCACATCTGGCACAACAACTCGTTCAACCCGATCTACCGCGCGGAACAAGATCTTTCAGAGCTCGCGAAGTACTCCGATTTTCTCAAGATGGTCATGTATCACAATTGCGCCGGCGAGCGCATGGCGAGCTACATCGATAGCGCCGGACACACGATCTACGGCGACGTGCCCGCCGAAGAACTCCTCCAATTTCATTACCGCGTCTTGGACTACGGGCGCGAGAAGGGCATATCGGAAATTCCGAAGACCGGATTCTCCGCCGATTACGTGTACCGCGAAGCGAGCCGCGCCAGGCAGGCGCTCGACGGCACGAAAACGCTGCTGTGGCCCGGCATCGATATCGATATTCCCACCAATGCGGCCAATGCCAAATCCACCCCGGAAGGAACGCGCGACGCGGTTGCGGCCGCGCTCCGCGCCGGCGCCGACGGCGTCCTGCTCTCGCGCAAGTACTCCGAGATGAAGCTGGCGAATCTGCGGGGCGCGGGAGCGGCGATCCGGGCGGCGGGGCTGGGGTAGAGTTGTACGGCCAAAGGTTGGTGGACCTGGTGAGATTCGAACTCACGACCTCTTCCATGCCATGGAAGCGCGCTCCCAACTGCGCCACAGGCCCTTATCGGTGAGCAAAGATCCGGCACCCGGAGGCGAACTCCGGCGCTCGGAGGCAATCGGTACACCTCAATATAGCACGACTCGCCGCCGTGCGCCGCGCTACGGAAACGCTTGGGACGTTTTCGCGACCCCTTACAATGAAGTAATGGTGCCCAGGCGCGGTCCGGCCGCTCTCGCTCTCCTGCTCTGCCTCTCCACCGCCGTGTTCACGTCCTGCCTGGCACGGCGCCGTACCATTATGCACGCGGGCGCCAGCAGCAATAAAACGCCGGCCCTCCTGACCAGCGACACCAAGACGCTCGTCGACCAAATCGAGCGCCGCTATAACGCCATCCACGATTTCAACGCCACCGTGGATATGGTTCCGGCCCTCGGCAGCGCGGAGAAAAACAAGATCACGGAGTACAAGGACGTCCGCGCCTATATCCTGTACCGCAAGCCGGCCGAAATCCGCATCATAGGCCTCTACCCGGTAGTGCGCAACAAGATGTTCGACATGGTCTCGACCGGCCCGAATTTCAAGCTGTACATCGCGCCCAAGAACCGGTTCGTGGTCGGCACCAACGAGATCACGCACGTCTCGGAGAACAAGCTCGAAAACCTGCGGCCGGTCCATTTTCTCGACGCCATCGTGCTGCGTCCCGTGCAGCCCGATGACAAGCTGATGCTCGAAAACTTCACCGATGAGGACGACGCCTTTTACATCGTGCACGTGGTGCGCGAGCCGTCGCCGGGCGCGCTCCACCTGCAGCGCACCATCTGGTTCAGCCGCACCGATCTCCAGCTCGCCCGCCAGTTGATCCTCGATGACTCGGGCAACATCCTCACCGACGCGCGCTACTCGCAGTGGAAGGCCTACGACAACATTCCGTTTCCCAAGCACATCGAGATCAACCGGCCGCGCGATGAATACGGGGTGGTGCTGGATATCGTCAAAATGGATATCAACCGCGGCGTGAGCGACGATAAATTTACACTGGAACAGCCGCCGGGCACCTCGCTGCAGGACCTGGCGCATCCGGCAGGCGGCACCTCCGCCACGCCGGCGCCCAAAACCGGGAAGTGATTCGCATTTAACGTGACCAACAAGATTGTTTTTGAAAACCTCAAGCACCGCCCCATGCGCACGCTGCTCAGCGTGCTGCTGATCGGGGTTCCCGCGACCCTCATCCTCAGCCTCGTCGGCGTGAGCCAGGGAATGTCCGAGGATGCGCAGCAGCGCAACCGAAGCATCGGCGCCGATATCGTAGTCCGCGCCGGCAACGCTCAGAACGTTGTCGGCTTCAGCGCGTCCTCGCTACCCGAAGGGTATGTCAAGGCCCTGGAGCAGCAGCCGCACGTCAAGCTGGCCGTCGGCGTCATCGTCCACAACATCGACTTCCCTCTGACCATGACGGGCGTCGACCTGTCGCAGTTCAACCGGTTGACCGGCGGTTTTACCTACCTTGAGGGCGGCCCTCTGCGCGGCGCTTACGACGTTCTGCTCGACCAACCCTACGCACAGCAGCACAAACTGCATGTCGGCGACACCTGGCTGCAACTGAATCAGAAGTGGCACGTTGCCGGTATCATCGCACCGGGCAAGCTAGCCAAGGTGGCCGTGCCCAAGGCGACCCTGCAGGAACTCGATGCCGCCACGAAGATGCTGACTACGATCTTCGTCAAGGTCGACGATCCTGCCCACACGACCCAAATCGCCGAACAGCTTCAGAAAACCTTCCCCAATCTCAAAGTCCAGACGATGGACGATTACGTCTCGATCACATTCAACCCCAATAACATCGAAAGCGTCCGCGTGTTCACTCGTGTGGTGATCGGCATCGGCGTGGTGATCGCGTTCGCAGTCGTCTGCCTTACCATGTACATGGCGGTGCTCCAGCGGACGCGCGAGATCGGGATTCTCAAATCCCTGGGCGGCTCGAAAACCCTGATCCTCCGGATCATGCTTACCGAGGCGGCCGCGCTGGGACTGGCCGGCACGGCCTTCGGTATCGGCCTGAGCTTCGGCGCGCGCTGGGCGATTTCGACGTTCGCGCCTGCTTCTTTCCCGATGATCATCGTTCCCCTCTGGTGGCCGCGCGTGCTCGCGATCACGCTGGCGGCTTCGCTGGTCGGGGCGCTGTACCCCGGCCTCACGGCCGCCTCCCACGACCCGATCGAGGCGCTGGCCTATGAATAGCGCGCCCATCATCGAGATCCGCGATCTCCGCAAGACGTACCTGGTCGGAAAGGTGCAGGTGCCCGCGCTGCGCGGCGTCGACCTCGCGGTCGAGCGCGGCGAATTCCTCTCCATCGTGGGCCCGTCGGGCTCGGGAAAATCGACGCTGTTCCACATCATCGGCGGCCTCACGCCGCCGACGTCCGGGCAAGTGCGGGTGGCCGATCAGGATCTCTCCGCCTTGAGCGATGCCGGCCGCACGCGCATGCGCCAGCGCACGGTGGGGTTCGTGTTCCAGAAGTTCAATCTGCTGCCCAACCTGACGGCTGGAGACAACATTGAGGTCGCGCGTTACATCGGCGGCGGCAACCACAAAGGCGATCCGCATTTCGCCGAAATCCTGCGCCTGCTGGGCATCGCGCACCGCCTCGGCCACAAGCCGAGCGCGCTTTCGGGCGGCGAGCAGCAGCGCATCGCCATCGCGCGCGCGCTGGTCAATCAGCCCGCGATTCTGCTGGCCGACGAGCCCACCGGCAACCTGGACACC
>DATGMB010000184.1:0-7601 GCA_035293845.1 Bryobacteraceae bacterium | reverse complement strand
GGTCCTCTCGTCATCAGTTTAGGACTTGTGAGAACTGTCGTTTACAGCTTGATGGATGAAGTCACCGAGCCCGGGCTGGAGCTGGCGGATCGGCAGAACCGCTTTGTTTCAGATAATTTACGGCGGATCTTCGTGCAGATCTACCGGATCGTCGGGAATGTCGCCGATGCCCAGGATCTGACGCAGGAAGCTTTCATCAAGGCGCTGCAGCATCAGGAACAGCTCAAAGACGAACTGAAAGCGGCCCACTGGCTCTCGCGGATTGCCACCAATACGGCTATCGATTTTCTCCGCCGCAACGGACGCGTCAACTTCTGTGAAATCGGCGACGCGCCGGAAATGCACGGCTCGGAAAGCCCCGAGCAGATTCTTCTCCGGTCCGAACAACGCAATTACCTGGAAGACGGTCTGCGCCTTCTCAGCCCGCGCGAGCGGGCCGCGCTGATGCTGCGCGATGTGGAAGGCCTGCCGGCGGAGGAAGTGGCGGAGCGGCTGAACTGCTCAAAGGCCACCGTGCGGTCGCATATTGCGAACGCGCGCATCAAATTCCGCCGCTATATGGAAAGAAGGAAGCGGTAGTTCGATGAAACACCCGAGTGAGGCAACTCTGGCATTGCAGGCGGGCGGGGACCTGCGCGGCCTGGCGCGCTGGCGGACCCAACGCCACCTGCGCGGCTGCGAGCAGTGCCGGGAAGAGGTGGCGCGCTTTGCGAAGGCGCTGCGGGCCGCAGCGGATCTGGCGGAAACACCGGAAATTCCTTGGGGGCGGCTGGCCGCGGAAATGAAGGCCAATATCCGGCTCGGCCTGGCGGCGGGCGAATGCGTGCGCCCCGGCGAGCCGGCCTGGCGCGAGACGCGGTTGTTCACCGGGGCGCGCGCCGCGGTGGCGCTGGCGAGCGTAGCGGCGCTGCTGGTCACCGGACTCGTGCTGGAACGTCCGGCGCCCGCGCCGGCGCCGGTCGCGGCGGCGGACGATGGGCTGGTGGTGCAGGCTACCGCCAAGGGAATCCAGATCGGCAAGGGCGGGCAGGCCCTGCGCCTGAACAATCCGGACGGATTGAAGCCCGAGGACCGGGTGCTGTATGCGCCCGATGCCGAGGGATCGATGCGGGCTCGCTACGTGGATCCGGACAGCGGCTACGTAACGATCAACAGTGTCTATGTCGAGTAACTGCATCCTGGTGACGGCGGTGCTGGCGGGCGCGGCGGCGCTCGCGGCGCAGGAAGCGCCGCTGCCGGGCGGCGCGGTCAGCATCAATCTGCCCAAGGATTCACCGGTGGCGCTGCTCTCGCTCGAAACGGACCAGTCCCGGACGACCATGCGCGGCGCGGCCATGGTGCTCGACCTGCACCTCGCGATGAAGCTGCGCAACAGCGGGCCCAACCGGATTCACGGCGTCACCCTGCGGGTCATTTCGCAGGAAGTCACCATGGGCGGCAAAGGGTCGGTGACGATTCCGAGCCTGAATGTGGGCCCCGGAGACACGTTCCCGGTCCGGGTGGACATGCAGCTCGTGCGGCCCACGCAGGTGGCCGGAGGGCCGCTGGTGCAGGTAGACCTCGACGGCGTGCTGTTCCAGGATCTGGGCTTCTACGGGCCGGACCGGCTGAATTCGCGGCGCTACCTGACCGCTTGCGAGCTCGAGGCGCAGCGCGACCGCGAGCGCTTCAAGCGGGTGCTGGCGCGATCCGGAAAGGAAGGACTGCGGCAGGCAATGGTGGATAGCCTGGAGCGGCAGGCGGAGATGCAGGCGCTGACCGTGAAGGTCCGGCGCGGCGGCGCGGCGGTGTCGTCCGCGGCGCTGCCGGGCTCCGAGCACATGGCGAAGTTCGCGTTCCTGAAAATGCCCGATTCGCCGGTGGAGCCGCTGGAAGGCTCGGCGGTGATTTCGGCCAACGAGGCGCGGGCGCCATTTGTCGAGGTGCGCAACACGACCTCCCGGCCGGTCAAATACGTCGAGGTGAGCTGGCTGGTCGGCGACGATGGCGGGCACGAATACCTGGCCGGATCGCTGCCTTCGCCGAACGCGACGTTCTATCTGCCGCCCGGCAAGTCGGGACGGGTGGGGCAGGAGAGCACGCTCCATTTCTCACAGGCCGGCCAGCCGGTGAATATCCGCAAAATGACCGCGTATGTCTCGCAGGTGGAATTCGCGGACGGCAAGGTATGGGTGCCCGGCCGGCAGAGCGTGGAGAATCCCGAGCTGCGCAAGGTCCTGGAGCCCTCGGCGGAAGAGCAGCGGCTGGCGGGCATCTACCGGCGCAAGGGCCTCGACGCCCTGGTCGAAGAACTGAAGAAATTCTAGACTGGCGCGGCACGGGCCGGGCGTGCCCGGCCTCTACGGGCATGGATCGGACCAACCCGGTGCGCGGCTCTGCGATCAGGCCGAGTGACGGATCAACTCGGGGACATATTCCGGAGCGGGCACGGACAGGATGACGTCCGGCTGGCTCTCGCGCTTCCTCTCCCGAAGGCCGAGGCGGTGCATAATGCGGCCGACGTGATCCGGGTCGTAGCGGATGCCGAAGCGGGCGTGAATGGCGTCGGCCATGCGCTGCGTGGTCCAGCGGTCCGTATCGAATCCCGCGGCGCGCGGGCCAGCCTCGTAGACCTCAGCGACTCCCCGCAACTGTTCGGCGGAGAGCCGGCTGGGCCGGCCGGGAGCACGCCGCTTGCGCAGCGCCTCCACTCCCTTGCCATTCCATGCGCGGTGCCACCGGGAAGCGGTGGTCCGGCTTACGCCATACTTGCGGGCAATCTTCGACTGCGAAAGTCCCGCCTGCAGGTCCTGTGCGGCCATCAGGCGCCTGCTCTCCATTTCATCGCGCGTGAGAACACTTTGAGCGGCAGTATCCATTTCTCTCTCGCGGTGGATTGCGTTCCAGAGCGATTTTAGAATACCAAAAAACATTTGCATTGCAAATTGTTTTTTGCAGGCAGGAGTACCGGGATGTTCAGTGGGCAGCCGGCAATTCGGCCGGCGCGACGCTGCCGCCGTAAGGCAATGAGCCTGCATCCCATGCGCGCGCGGTAATATAATCCGGCAGAAAGGAGCCGCATTCGCATGGCCCGTCAAACGCTTCTTGCCGTTTCCATCCTGGCGTGCAGCACGCTCGCCGCACAGCCGCCGGCGCCGCAGCCCGGCGGCGGCCGCGGACCGCAAGCCCCTGCGTTCGTTTCGCCGGAGGTGCAGGCCGACCGTCACGTAACGTTCCGCATCTTCGCGCCCCACGCGCTGGAGGTCCGGCTGACCGGCTCGGACATCCCGGGCAATTCGCCGGGCGCGGCGCTCACGAAGGGAGAAAACAACGTCTGGGAGGTGACGCTCGGACCCATCGATCCGGGCGCTTACCGGTACAATTTCAACGTCGACGGCGTGGCGACGATCGATCCGCGCAATCCCTCGATCAGCGAATCGAACAACAACGTCTGGAGCCTCTTCTACGTTCCGGGCGCCGAGTTCATGGACACGCGCGACGTGCCGCACGGGACGGTGGCTTCGGCGACCTATTACTCGTCTGTGCTGAAGACGTGGCGGCGCATGCACGTGTACACGCCGCCGGGTTACGAGCTCGGGCAGGGCCGGTTCCCGGTATTTTACCTGCTGCACGGCGCCGGCGACTGCGATGAGTCCTGGACGTCGGTCGGCCGGGCCGGATTCATCCTGGACAACCTGATCGCAGCCAAGAAGGCCAAGCCGATGGTGGTGATCATGCCCGCGGGCCATACCAGCCGTACGGCGGGCGGCCGCGGCGCAGGGCGCGGGCCGGGCGGTCAGGACGAATTCGTGGAGGAATTTCTGGCGGACATCCAGCCCTACGCGGAGTCGCACTACCGCGTGTACAAGGACCGCGCGCACCGCGCCATCGCCGGCCTGTCGATGGGCGGTTCACAGACGCTGAATATCGCAATTCCGCACTTGGACCTGTTCAGCTACATCGGCGTTTATAGTTCCGGCGTATTGGGGATGGGCGGGCCGGGCCGCGGCGGCGCGCAGACGGCGCCGGCCGGTCCGAGCTGGGAGGAACGCCACCAGGCGGAGCTGGACAACGCCGCGGCGCGCAAGAGCCTCCGGCTGCTGTGGTTCAGCACGGGCGTGGACGACCGCCTGATGCCAACCACCAAGGCTACGGTGGAGATGCTCAAAAAGCACGGCTTCGAGCCGCAGTTTCACGAAAGCCCGGGGGCGCACACGTGGATCAACTGGCGGAACTACCTGAACGAGTTCGCGCCGCAGTTATTTCAATGAGCCCGGATCCGGGCAGGTCCTGAGCGGCGCGATCAGGGACGCTTGCCGGTCCCGAGGACGTTCTTAGCAGCTGTGGGGGCGGCGGGCGCTGCCGGGATGGCGCTGTGGGGCGGCGGCGCATTGGTAAAGTTCAGCTCGCTTTCCTGAAACTCGATCGGACGGTCGAGGATCATCTCGACCGTGCTGCCGCGCGGCAGCACGGCATCCGGACCGCGCGTCAGGAGTACCCCGACGAGCCCCGCAGCCGCCCCCGCCGCGGCGCCGATCCCGGAGCCCAGAGCCGTACGGCTGGCGATCGCGCCGACCGATGCCCCGGCGCCGGCGGCCTCGCCGATCACGCGAGCATCGCCGGCCTTATTTCCTTCGCTCTGTACCATGCCCTCGGCCTTGTCGAGCTGGCCGCTCGCCTGGCCATCCACGCCCCCGACGCGCGCGCGGAAATCGCGCGTGATGCCGTTCGGCAGCGTGAGGGAATCGAAGCGCACGTAAAGCTCGCCACGGCCCTTGATTCGGCCGGGCTTCTTCACCTTGGTCACCGTGCCGGCAACGTAGCTGCCCACCGGCACCACGATCCGCCCCCCGGAAAGGACGGGGAAAGCGGTTTCCAGGTAGACGCGGTCGCCCTGTTCGGTGTGCTTGGTGCTGATGGTATTGATGAGGCTCAGCGGCACCTTGGTCCCGGGCGGCAGCGTGTAGGCCCCGGCCGGCGCCGCGGCCGGCTCCGGCGCGGGCGGGGCCTGCTGCGCGAGGGCCAGCGGAACGCCCAAACTCACCGCGATCCAGAGCCGTAGCTTCATACACACATCTCCCCATCAGTGTAACGTTTCGCAGAGGGATAAAGTTGCGAAGTCCTTCACCGGACGGCCAGCTTGAGGCCCGCCTGGCTGCCCTGCCCGCTCACGAAAACGCGGATTTCCGGATCGTCCGGCAGGCTGTTCGGCAGGATCAGGTTGATCTGGTACAGCGCCGCCGAGAGCGGTGTCAGGCCGGCGTAGAGAATGCGCGAGGGGTCGAGCGGCGTCCCGCCGACGGTCACCTGGAGCGCCGTCATATCGGCCAGGGGCGAGGTATAGTTTGGCAGCTCGCCAGGAGCAGGATTCCGCTGTACCTTGCCCATACCAGTTGCCCAGATCACGACAATATCGCCCGCGTGGGCCGGCGCGGCCGGCGTGATGGCGCTGTAATCGGGGCGGCTGGCGATGATATATGCGGGGGCGGAAGGCAGCAGGAACAGAAACGGAGCGGCCGGCGCGAGCGGCAGCGTCACGGCCGGCCCGACCAGGCCCTCCCGAACCACGCGCAGCACAGGCGGCGCCGGTCCTACGGTGCCGGGCAGCACGAAGTTGATCTGCCCGTCCGAGACGTAGAAGAGCGGCGCGGGCTGGCTATCGATGAATACCTGCGTCGAATTCAGCTCGGTCGGCAGCATGTTGTTCTGGATATCGGCCGGCGTGATGCCCTGCGCCGACCGCGACAGGGTGGTGCCGAAAATCGTGACCATGGAGTTGGGCGCAAACGGCCCGGCGGAATAACCCGCGGTGCTGACGACGCTGGCGGCGGAATAGGACGGCGCCTGTCCCCTGGCGATCCCAGCGAACAGGAACGCCAGTACCAGCCAGGACCGGTACATGAGGGGGATTATAGCGCGACACGACGGCGCCCGCATTTCCTCAGCCGGTCCGGTTGATTCGCCGCTGCGGAGGCCTCATAATACTCGCGTGCCGCCTGGCGGCGCCGTGCGGCGAAAACATCATGACTAAAGACGAAATCATCCTGGCCCAGAAGGAATTCCTGTTCCCCTCGGTGTTTCACTATTACGCGGAGCCGCTCGTGATGTCCAGGGCGCGCGACCAATACGTGTGGGATGCCGATGGCAGGCAGTACCTGGATTTTTTCGGCGGCATCGTGACCGTGAGCGTCGGCCACTGCAACGCGCAGGTGAATGCCCGGGTGCGTGAACAGCTCGACACGCTGCAGCACGTCTCGACGGTGTTCGCCACCGGGCCGCAAGCCGCACTGGCAAAGAAGATCGCTTCCGTCACGCCCGGCGGCAAGTTGACCAAGTCCTTTTTCACCAACTCCGGGACGGAGGCCAATGAGACGGCCATCCTCACGGCGCGCTGCTACACCGGCAACACCGAAATTGTGGCGCTGCGCCATTCCTACCACGGCCGCTCCGCGATGGCGATGGGTCTCACCGGGCAGGGCGCGTGGAAGCTGGGGCCGCCCGCGCCGGGAATCGTGCACGCCCACAACGCGTACTGCTACCGCTGCCCCTTCGGGCTGACCTATCCGGAGTGCGATGTGCGCTGTGCGCGCGATATGGAGGAGCTGATCCGCACGTCGACCGGCGGGCGCGTCGCCGGATTCATCGCGGAGCCAGTGCAGGGTGTCGGCGGCTTCATTACTCCGCCGAAGGAATACTTCCCGATCGTGGAGAAGATCGTGCGCGACCACGGCGGCATTTTCATTAGCGACGAGGTGCAAACCGGGTGGGGCCGCACCGGCGGGAAGTGGTTCGGCATCGAGCACTGGGGCGTGACGCCGGACATCATTACGGGCGCTAAGGGCTTGGGCAACGGCCTGCCGATTGGGCTGACGGTGGCGCGGCCGGAGGTGGCGGACTCCGTCCGGGGACTCACGATCTCTACCTTCGGCGGCAATCCCGTCACCACCACGCAAGCCAAGGCCGTGCTCGATTTCATCGACGAGAACGATCTCAAGACCAACTGCCAGGATACCGGTGCCTATCTCCGCGGGCGCCTCGAGGAGCTTCAGGAGAAGCACGAGCTGATCGGCGACGTGCGCGGCATGGGGCTGCTGCAGGCGCTCGAGCTGGTGGAGGACCGGCGGTCGAAACGGCCGGCCACGGCGCAAACCGCCCAGGTGATGGAGGCCGCGCGCCGCAACGGACTGCTGATCGGCAAGGGCGGCATGTTCGGCAACGTGCTGCGCATCTCGCCGCCGATGGACATCGGGCGCGCAGACGTGGACCAGTTCATCGGAATGCTGGATGCGGCTTTTGCCGAGTGCGGGGCGATGGCGGCAGGGGTGAAGTAAGGATCGCCGGAATTCGGTACCCTAGGCCGGATAGTACCATGCCGTACTGTACGCAAGTGCACTTTTCGACTAGAATGAGTTCTTGCGGTCCCGGCCTCTCACGCTCCCGTTCACGCTCCCAGCCTCGATGCTCCTCGCTGCCCTTCACCGGGACCGCGCCTGAGCCACGTCGGCCAGCTCGCCCACTGCGGTACACTCGGGATGAACACGGGCCCGTAGCTCAGGTGGATAGAGCATCTGCCTTCTAAGCAGGGGGTCGCTGGTTCGAGTCCAGCCGGGCCTACCACTTCC
>DATGMB010000183.1:0-10477 GCA_035293845.1 Bryobacteraceae bacterium | reverse complement strand
CCCGTTCGGGCGCTCGCAGCTGGCGCAGTGCTTTGGCTTCGATCTGCCGGATACGCTCGCGGGTGACGTCGAATTCCTGGCCAATCTCTTCCAGGGTATGCTCCCGCTCGCAGCCGATGCCGAAACGCATGCGGATGACCTTCTCCTCCTTGGGAGACAAGGTCTTCAGGATACCGGCGGTTTCGTCGCGCACGTTGGATTCGATCACCGCGTCTACCGGCGATCCCACCCAGCGATCCTCGATCAGGTCGCCCAGCGCCGATTCGCCATCGCGGCCCACCGGAGTTTCCAGCGATACCGGATCGCGCGAAATAGTCTTGAGCTTCTGGACCTTCTCGACCGGGATGTCCATCCGCCGGCCAATTTCGTCATTTGTAGGAGTTCGGCCCAGTTCCTTCTCCAATTCACGCGTGGCACGAAGGAACTTGTTCATGCTCTCGTTCATGTGAACCGGGATACGGATGGTGCGGGACTGGTCGGCGATGGCGCGGGTGATAGCCTGCCGGATCCACCAGGTGGCGTAGGTCGAGAACTTGTAGCCGCGGCGGTATTCGAATTTGTCGGCGGCGCGCATCAGGCCGATGTTGCCCTCCTGGATCAGGTCGAGCAAGTGCAGGCCGCGGTTGACGTACTTTTTGGCGACGGAGACGACCAGGCGCAGGTTGGCTTCGACCAAGTCCTTTTTGGCCCGTTCGGCCTCGGCCTCACCGTGGCGAATTACCGTAAGGCTGTGTTTGAGTTCCGGCAGGGTAGCGCCGGCAGCGGCCTCGCGCTTCTTGATCTCGCGCTTGAGTTCGCGCACGCGGGCCTGCTGGACCGGGTTGTTGCGGGTTTCGAGCTTCTTGGTTTCGCTATCGAGGTGGCTGATTTCCTCCACGGCGCGCTCGATCTCTCGAGCGAACTCCTTCCATTTCAACGGCCTGAAGGGGACGCGGCGAATCGCGAGAGAGGTTTCCACCTTGGCGCGGTTCAGCTTGGCGCACAGGCGCTTGCGCGGCCGCTTGTTGGCCACCGGCGTGGCGTCCACTTTTTCCTGGAGTTGCTGCAGCTTCTTGGCGAGCACTACGACATCGGCGAAATGCCGCGCGGCCTCGGCGCGCACCTTGGCATCGGCCGGGGTGCCCTCCTCGACATCGCCGAGATCGGCCACGCTCTCCAGCTCGATCGCGCCCTTCTTTAACTGTTCGGCGAGATCGACGACCACCCGCTGCACCAGAGCGGAGCGGCTGATCGCCTTTTGCATCCGGAGCTTACCGCGCTCCATGCGGCGTGCGAGATCGACTTCGCCTTCGCGCGTGAGCAGCGGCACGGCGCCCATTTCACGCAGGTACACGCGCACCGGATCGTCGGTGTAGATGGATTCCTCCACCGGCGTCGGGTGCAGAAAGTCAGCCTCGTGAGCAGCTTCGGGATCGAAGAACTTGGCCTCTTCCTCGAAATTGATCCCTAAGCCATCCGGGTTTTCCGCCAGAAACTGATCTTCAAATTGGTCCACTAAGACTCACCTCCCCCTTTTGACACGCGATAGTTCGACAGATGTCTTTGGGAAATGGGTTTAAAATCTGAAAAAATGGGTTGCTGGTCCAGCCCGAAGTATGGAGAAGATTGGCTGCATTCGGGGTTCGACTTCCGACTGATGATAGCATCAATCCCCAGCAAAATTAAAGCCCTATTTTTAAAGATGTCTGAAGATCGTTTAGGTTACAGAAAATCAGGCATCCGGGATCGGGGGGCAGGGAGTCTGACGCACGTCCACGGGGCAAAGTTTCGGACCGAAGCCAAATTCGCGGGATCGCAGGCCGGGGCGTGGACGTTAGGGAGTCGGGATCAGGGGTCAGGTCAGAGCGCCGAAGTCCGGGATGCCGCCGATTTTCGGAACGAAGCCAAATCCCTGGCGTGAGCGATTTGGGGGCGGTGGGGATCCGGGGGACCTGGGTTCTAGGGCAGCTTCTGCCGCATCAGGTTCTTTAATTCGTTGAAAAACGCCTGCTCATCCTGGAAATCGCGGTAGACCGAGGCGAAACGGACGTAGGCGATCTTGTCCATGTCGCGCAGGGCGTCCATGAGAAATTCTCCTATTTCAGTAGTTGATATTTCGCGATCGGGGGAATCGCTGACCTTGGACTCGACCCGGTTCACCAGGTCGGAGAGTTTCGCCATGCTGATGGGCCGCTTCTCACACGCCTTCAACAGCCCTCCCAGGACTTTCTGGCGGTCGAACTTCTCCCGCCGGCCGTCCTTCTTGATCACCATGTAGGGGACTTCATCGATGCGCTCATAGGTGGTGAAGCGGCGCTCACAGGCCAGGCACTCGCGGCGGCGGCGGATGGTGTCGCCTTCGCGGGTCTCCCGCGAATCCACGACTTTGTCTTCCATGTGATTGCAAAAAGGGCATTTCACGGCGCGACCTCCCCTCCGATGCGGCGCGCGCCCGCCAGGGCGCTGCGCCAGTCCAGACCTTCCTTGAGTGCCAGGATCAAGCCCACGGGCACAATTGCTACAAAAGTAATAAACCAGAGGAGAAAGGCGAATGCGGTGGCGAGCTCCAGGCGCATGCCGAACAACTCCGTCAGTACCAGCACGGCCATCACCTGCATGCCACCGCCTATACCGGGGATCTGGACTGCTGCCCCGAAGGAGACGAAGCCCAGGAAAATCAATACATCTACAATTGTAAATTTACTGGTTGCGGGAAACGATTGCGCCAGGCTCCAGTAGGCGGCCGCAATCAGCAGCCATTCGGCCAGGGAGTAGACAAAGATGAGGAACAGGGCGCCGTCGCTGCGTGCCGCGGCGATTCCATCTACAAATGTAGATACGATTTGGCCGAGCTTCTGGAAGCGGTGTTCGGGAAAAAAGCGGAGACCGGCGGAGATGCGGGCGTGGAGCGGTCCGGACAGGTGGCGAAAACCGAGGAGGACCGCCAGAATCGCGAGGCAGGCCACACTCACGAAGCGCCCGCCGGTAGCGAGGACCCATTCCAGCCTCGGGCTGGCCGCGAGCTCCGAGCTGCGCACCCGGGCGAGTGCGAAGGCAAATACCAGCAGCGCCATGAGGAGGTCGAAGATGCGTTCCAGGAGCCAGGCGGCGAATTGCGAGCTGACGGGAACCTGCTCTTTCTTTGCAATCAGATACGGCCGAACGAATTCGCCCGGCCGGCCGAACAGGGTGATGGCGGTGAAGCCCATTACGGTGGCGCTGGTGAGGCTGGCGATCGAAGGGCGCGGCTTCATCGGCTTCAGAAAAACCGCCCAGCGCAAGGCGCGTCCATAGTAGGTGCCGAAGATCGGGATGAGGGACACTGCCAGCCAGTTCCAGCGCAGGCCGGCGATTCCGCCGGTCAACAGGCTCCAGTCGAAGCGGCGCGCCGCAAGCTGGCTGTGCAGGAACCAGAGCAGGGCGGCCGCCGCCAGCGCGCAGGCCGCCGTCCAGCGCCAGGTGTGTTGTCGAATCGTTTGCCTCCTTGTGGTGCGGGGCCCGCGGCCTGCGCCGAACGGGCGGGGCAGCGGCCCGCGCTACCGGGTTGGCAGACCGAAAAATTGAACCTATTATGATAAAGCCTCGTTTCTTCATATGGAAAGAAGCGAGACATGGCATCCGCTGCGGTTGTACTCGGCAGTTTCGAAAATCGCCTGGGGAGCGGGGAGCAGGTTCGCCCCGTGGCAGGTGTCGTAGGCGGGCGCAATCTGATAGAACGTAGCTTGGATTCCGATTCCAGCCTCGTAGCGCGCTGCCTGCGCGGGGAAGAGACCGCATGGGAGGACCTCGTGCGCGCGCACACCCGCAAAGTATACGCGCTATGCTACCGGTTCACGGGCAGCGGCGCGGAGGCGCAGGACCTGACGCAGGAAGTGTTCCTGCGGGTATTCCGCCAGCTCCGGACGTTCCGCTCGGCGGAGGGCTCGTTCACTACCTGGTTGACGCGGGTGACCCGTAACCTGCTGATCGACCATTATCGCCGTAGCCGTCAGGAGCGGGTGACGGATTCCATCGAAGAGCAGTTGCCGGTCATTGAGGAATCGGGGACCGCGGCTGCGGCGCGGCCGGATCAGGCGCTGGCGGGCAGGGAGGCGAGCGAGATCCTGCAGGCGACGCTGCAAAAACTTTCACCGGACCTGCGGGAGGCAGTAATCCTGCGCGATCTGCAGGAGATGGAGTACCGGGAAATCGCGGCCGTGCTGCAGATTCCGGAGGGAACGGTAAAGTCCCGAATCAATCGCGGGCGGGCCGAACTGGCGCGCCTGCTGCGGAAGCAGAAGCTGGCGGTATGAACTGCGCGGAAGCCGAAATCCTGATCTGCGACTACGCCACCCTGAGCTCGGCGGAGCGGTTCGAGCTCGAGCGGCACCTGGGCGGATGCCCGGCGTGCGCGGAGTTGGCGCGGGATTCGGCGGCGGCGCTGGCCTTCATCGAGCGGGCGGCGGAAGTCGAGCCGCCGCCGGAGCTGGTGACGCGGATTCTGTTCGACGCGCCGTGGAACCGCGAGCGGCGAAAGTCCCGGCTGCCGCGGTGGCTGGCGGACCTGCGGGACGGCTTCCTGCAGCCGAAATTCGCGATGAGCATGGCGCTGACGGTGCTCTCATTGACGATGCTGGCGCGGTTCGTGGTCCCGGCTCGGCAGTTGCGGCCGGCGGACCTGAAGCCCTCGGAAGTATGGGCGGGTATCGAAGACCGCGCGGTGCGCACCTGGGCGCGCACGGTGAAGTTTTACGAGAACCTGAAAGTGGTTTACCAGATTCAGACGACGATCGAAGAATGGCAGCAGCAGAGCGCGGAGGCCGCGCCTGCTCCGAAGCCCGACGAACACCGGCTGCCGGTGAAGCCGCACGGCGGAGTTTCCCGGACGCCGGCGGGTCAGCCGGGCGGGGCATCACATTGAAGGGATACGAACCATGAATTGCGAGAACCATCCACTAGCACCGGCCACGGCGTACTGCCGCACTTGCGGCAAGCCTGTGTGCGACGAGTGCCGGCGGGACGCTTTCGGCACGGTCTTTTGCGCCCAGCATGTACCGCCCGGCGCAGCGGCGGCGCCTCCGCCGGGCTTCGCCGCGACGGCGCCGCCGCCTCCCGTGCCACCGCCGCCGGCAGCGCCCTATGTGGACCCGGGGATCTCGCCCGGTCTGGCGTTTTTCCTGGGCTGGATTCCCGGCGTGGGCGCCATCTATAACGGGCAATACGCCAAGGGCATGGTGCACGCCGTGATCTGGGGACTTCTGGTGAGCATCATCAACTCCGGCGCTTCGCGCGGCATCGAGCCGATTTTCGGGATTCTGATCGCCGCGTGGATGTTCTATATGGCGTTTGAGGCGTATCACACGGCGCTCAAGCGGCGCATGGGTGAGCCGGTGGACGAATATTCGAGCATTCTCGATCTGCACGGCCGCAACGTGCCGGTGGCCGGGATCACGCTGATCGCGCTGGGCGCGATCCTGCTGCTCTATACGCTCGATATCTTCGATTTCCAGAGGGTCGTGCGCTACTGGCCGGTGCTGCTGATCGCGGCCGGGGTATGGCTGCTGTACGGAAGACTGGCGGGCCACGGCGCCGCGGGCTATCAGGCGCACGAGGAGGTCCGGCATGAGAGGCGCTGACCGGTCGCTCGCCTGCGCGCTGCGCGGTCCCGTCACCCTGATCACGGTGGGCGCGCTGTTCGCGCTGAACAATTTCACGCCCTACGGTTTCAACCAGACGTGGCCGGTGCTATTGATCGTATTCGGCCTGTTCAGCCTGCTGAGCCGGGCGGAACGGCAGGGGCAGCCGGCTGCGGGTTGGCCTCCGCCGCCGGGCGGACATTATGGGCCGTACGGCGCCTATAGCCTCTACGGGCCGCCCTCTCCGTATCCGCCGCATCCTTCCGCGCCGCCGCCTGCTCCGCCTCCGGGCCCCGGAGCCCGGTACCGGCAAAGCCGCTATGGGCAGGGGCCCGCGACCGGCGGCTTCGGCACGAGCGCGGCGCCGCCGGCGCCGCCCCAGGGAGGGCCGAAATGAGGCGCCACTCCCTCTCGGGGCCATTGCTGCTCCTGCTCATCGGCGCGTTTTTCCTGTGGCGCAACCTGCATCCGGAGGCGCCGGTCTTCGATCTGCTGGCGCAATACTGGCCCTTTCTTCTGATCGCCTGGGGCCTGCTCCGGGTGGCGGAAGTGGTCCTGCTGGGGCACCGCGGCTCGAGCTTTTCGGGCGGCGAAATCGTACTGATCGTGTTCATCTGCGTGATCGGAAGTGGGCTGTGGGAGGGCCATCGGCACGGCATCCGCTACGATCTGGGCGGAGTCATGATCGGAGAGGAGTACGATTACCCGATTGCGGCGCAGGCGCCGGCCGGCAATATCCGGTACATCGTGTTCGATAATCCCCGCGGCAATATCAAGGTGACCGGCGCGGATACGCAGGAGATCGTGGTGAGCGGCCGCAAGCAGATCCATGCCTGGGGCCGCACGGATGCCGACCAGACCAATGGCCGCACGCCGGTCGAGATCGTCCCGGAAGGCGACCGGCTGCTGGTGCGCACGAACCAGGACCGCGCGCCCTCGAACCAGCGCGTGGACGATGACCTGGAAGTGACGGTGCCGCGCGGCATGACGGTGGAGACGCGCGGGCGGACCGGCGACGTGGAGATCGACGATGTGGCGGGCGACGTGGAAGTCGCGACCAATCGCGGCGATGTGCGGTTGGCCCGCATCGGCGGCAGCGTGCGGATGAACGTTAGCAACAGCCAGCTGGTGCGCGCGGTAGATGTGAAGGGCAAGCTGGATCTGGAAGGGCGCGGCGGCGATGTGGATATCGAAAACGTGGCCGGGCAGGTGACCATCGCGGGCGCGTGGATCGGCGCGCTGGAGT
This sequence comes from Bryobacteraceae bacterium, assembly GCA_035293845.1. Classification (GTDB taxonomy): domain Bacteria; phylum Acidobacteriota; class Terriglobia; order Bryobacterales; family Bryobacteraceae; genus DATGMB01. The sequence continues at coordinate 3,637 of DATGMB010000183.1, read as the reverse complement.
TCAAGAACCTCGCCAAGCCGCTCGACTTCGAGGGCATTTCCAACACCGAACTGCACGCGCAGGCGATTCCCGGCCAGCTCAATATGGACCGCGGCGAGGTCAGCGGCAATGGCCTTACCGGGCCGCTGCGTCTGGTCACGCGCTCGCGCGATGTGAAGCTGGCGGGATTCACGCAGTCGCTCGAGGTGGAGACCGAGCGCGGCGATCTGGAGCTGCAGCCGGCTTCGCCGGTCGCCGCGATCAACGCCCGGTCCGGCTTCGGGCGGGTGGACCTGGTGCTGCCGGAGAAGGCGAATTTCGATTTGCAGGCGACCGCGGAGCGGGGCGACGCGATCAACGACTTCGGACCGCAGATTCAGGTGGAGCGCGAGGGCCGCACGGCGATGCTGAAGGGCAGGGTAGGGAACGGGCCGGCGATCCGGATCACGGCCAACCGCGGGCCGATTTCGGTGCGGCGCGAGGGCATGCTGCCGAGCGACGCGGACGACAGCGGAGAGCCGCTGCCGCCCAAAACGCCGCTGCCGCCCAAGCCGCCGACAGAGGTGAAGATGTAGACGGATCACCGCCGAGACGCCGAGGCGCCGAGGAAAGGCGAAACACTACCAGTTCGTGATCGAGCCGTCCGGGCGAAAGTAGGTTTGGGCGCGGGCGGTCACGTATTCGGTGAAGTCGGCGACGTGCTGTAGCTGTTTCATGTCGAGTTCTACGCCAAGGCCGGGGCGGTCGCTGGCGCAGAGCTTGCCATCCTTGAAATCGAGGCCGACCGGCATGTGCGGGATGGTGCGGCGGCCGTAGTTATACTCCATCAGCACCGGTCCGGAGTAAGTGCCGAGGCAGTTGACGAGCGCGGCCGTGGCGATCGGCCCTGTGAAGTGCGGGATGATGCCGACGAAGTGCGTCTCGCAGATCGCCATGATTTTGAGCATCTCGGTGATGCCGCCGACGTTGGGCAGAGTGGCCCGGACGTAGTCGATATCGTGGGCTTCGACGAGCTTGTTGAAGTCCCAGCGGTTGCCCCATTCTTCGCCGGCGGCGATCGGCACGCTGACCTTGCGGCGCAGGATCGGCAGGTCTTCATTGAAGGCTTCGGCGCGGACGGGGTCTTCGACGAAGTAGGGCGCGAGGTCGCGGATCAGCTCGCAGCCGCGCACGGCTTCGGAGAGGTCGAAGCGCTGGTGGAAGTCGACGCACCAGTCGCCGTTTTTGCCGACTCCTTCGCGCGCGGCGACGCAATCTTCGTACAGCTTATTGAGGCGTTCGTGGGTGTTGAACGGGCCATTGGCCGGTGCATCGGCGGCGCCCATGCGGAAGGCGCGATAGCCGGCGGCAATGGTGAGCTGGGCGCGCTCCCTGATGCCCATACCGGGGCGGACGCCGGGGATCGAGCCGGCGGTGTTGTAACACTCGCAATAATTGCGCACCATGCCGCCGAGAACGGCGTGGACGGGCAGGCCGAGCGCTTTGCCGCGGATGTCCCAGAGCGCGAGATCGAGCGCGCCGATGGCATCGGTCTTTTCGCGGCCGGCGGGATAGAAGAAGGCGCGGTTCATGTCCTGCCAGAGCCGTTCGATGAAGCGCGGGTCCTGGCCGATGAGGCGGCCGGCGACGGGCGCCAGCAGGTCTTTCGAGCCGCCCTCGCCGATGCCGGTGATGCCGGCGTCAGTCTCGATGGTGACGACCATGTCGCTTTGATTGGGGAGCGGGTTGGGGTTGGGCGGCGCGAAGAGGCGCACGCGGGTGATTTTCATTTTGGGGATGCCCGCGGCGGCAGCAGGCGGCGGGGCGGCGGCGGTGGCGGCGGTGGCAGCGGCGAGCGAGCGGAAGAAGGAGCGGCGATGCATGATAATAAGCTATACCAACGCGCCTGGTGAGTTTCGAGCAGTTCGTGCGCGCGACGCTGGAGAAAGGCGGGTCGATCAACACCTTGTTCGAGGAGCGGCTGTTTGCGATGATCGGGATGTTGGAGCGGGTCGCGGCGCCGCTCACCGAGGCCGGAATTCCGTACGAGGTGATCAGCGGGATGGCTGTGATGGTGCACGTGAACCGGGTCGAGCCCTCCGCGGTGCGGAATACGAAGGACATGATATCATGGTCAACCGCGCGGATGTGAAGCGGATCCGGTGTCGCAGCGCGGCATGGCTTCCGGTTTCGGCACTGAACGGCGTCGATATGCCTCTGCCCGAGGGCGAGACGAAGGCGCGCAACGCGGTGCGTCTGGTGTTCAGCGGCGAGAGGATGAAAGAGACTCAAGCCGTTCCGAACCCGCCGCTGGCGCCGGAGTTTATCGGGATTCACGGTGTGGAGGTGGCGGTGATTCCTGTCGCGGACCTGGTGCGGATGAAGCTGAGTAACAACCGCGATATCGATCAGGTGCACGTAAGGGATTTGGATGAGGTGGGGTTAGTGACGGCGGAGGTGGAGGGGGCGCTGCCGGCGGTGCTTCGCGAGCGGCTGGCGGAGCTTCGCGAGGCAGAATGAGCGAAGAGAAACCTGGCACCCGTGAAGTCAAATGGGAAGAGGGTGCGAGGCAGATCAATGACTGCGATTACCTGTATGCAGTCGACATCCGAGAGACTGAGGAACTCACGCTCCAACTCGAGATAGCGGAAGCGCGAGCGCAGGACCGCGTGCTCGCTCCTCGCGACGACACATGGGTCGAGCAACTGCGATTGGGCGCGAGGCCGATTGAAACGGATCCGACGTGTCGCTTCTTTCGGCTCACCTTCGACCGCAGCCACATGGTCTCGTATACGGTGTTGAACGAGTGCTACGGAATCTATCCGCAACCGCCGGAAGTATTCACCGGTAAATTGTTCCGCGAGTTCTCACATTCCCACCTGCTCGAATTTACGAAGCGGAGTACGTATGCGTCGGATGAGCATCCGGGCGTCCTGCAGCACTACGAGGTGGCTTGCCTGAACCATGTAATCGACGTGATTTGCACGGGTCCGCCGCGAATTGAGGTTGGACGCTGGACGAATCCTCGGGAGTAGTACGAGGTCGCCTACTGCCCACAGCACGGGGCCGGCGACGGCCGGCCCGTGCACCGATTGACTACAGGCCCTTTTCGGCCAGGAATGCGATCAGGTCCACGACGCGATTGGAGTAGCCCCACTCGTTGTCGTACCACGCGACCACCTTGGCGAGATTGCCGTCCAGCACCTTGGTCATCTGCGCATCGACGATTGAGCTGTTGGGGTTGTGCATCATGTCGCTCGACACGACCGGGTCCTCGGTGTAGCCGAGAATGCCCTTCAGCCCGTTTTCGGCGGCGGTCTTGAGGGCGGCGTTCACGGCTTCCGTGGTGGTCGGCTTATCGAGCACGGCCACGAAGTCGACAACGGAAACGTTCGGAGTCGGCACGCGCATGGCGTACCCATCGAGCTTGCCCTTAAGCTGCGGCAGCACGAGGCCGATCGCCTTGGCGGCGCCGGTCGTCGTGGGGATCATGTTGAGCGCGGCGGCGCGGGCGCGGCGCAGGTCCTTGTGCGGGAAATCGAGGACGTTCTGGTCGTTGGTGTAGCTGTGGATGGTGGTCATCGACCCCTTCTGGATACCGAAGTTGTCGTTCAGGACCTTGACCACCGGCGCCAGGCAGTTGGTGGTGCAGGAAGCGTTGGAGATGACGTTGTGCTTG
>DATGMB010000182.1:0-8490 GCA_035293845.1 Bryobacteraceae bacterium | reverse complement strand
GGTGCGCAAGATGGCGCGCGAGAACAACATCGATCTGTCGCGCGTCCGCGGCACCGGCGCGGGCGGACGCATCACCAAACAGGACGTCGAAGCCTACCTCGCGCAACAGGCCCAACCGGCCGCGCCCCCGCCACAACCGGCCGCTGCCGCGCCGCGTCCGGCCACGCCCACTCCGGCTCCCGTTGCTCCGCCCCCGGGTCCGCGGCCACCGGCCCCCATCGAGATGCCCCTGCCGGCCGCCGGACAGGCCAAGACACGCATCGAGCCGCTCAGCACCATGCGGCAGAAGATCGCCGAGCACATGGTGCTCTCCAAGCGCACGTCGCCGCACGTCACCACCATCCATCGCGTGGATATGACGAAGGTGGCGAAGATGCGGGAGCGCCACAAGGCGACGTTCCAGGCCAACTACGGCTTCAGCCTCACGTACCTGCCGTTCATCATCCGGGCTTCGGTGGTCGCGCTGCGGCAATATCCGCTGCTCAACGCCTCGCTCGACGGCAACAACATCATCTACCACAACGAGGTGAATATCGGGATCGCGGTGGCGCTCGAAAACGGGCTCATCGTGCCGGTGATCCGCGCGGCCGATGAGAAGAACGTGCTCGGCCTGCAGCGCTCCGTAGTCGATCTGGCAACTCGCGCCCGCTCCCGCCAGTTGAAGCCCGATGAGGTGGCGGGCGGCACGTTCTCGATCACCAATTTCGGCAGCTTCGGCAGCCTGGTCGGCACGCCGATCATCAATCAGCCGCAGGTGGCCATCCTGGGCGTGGGCACCGTAGACAAGACGCCCGTGGTGATCGATGACGCCATCGCCATCCGCTCCATCTGCCATCTTTCGCTCAGCTTCGACCACCGCCTGATCGACGGCGCGCTGGCCGATCAGTTCATGACGCGCATCAAGCAGGTGCTGGAGGATTGGTCGGAAGAGGCGCTGTAGCGCGTGTCCGATTCAGTAGGGCTGGCCCATTGCCTGCCGGCGGCGCGAACGCCAAAACCGCCAAAATTGGCGGTTTTGGCTCGTAAGTGATTGAATTTACGTAGCCAAAATCGGGAAAACCGCCAATCGCTGGCGGTTTTTCGTTGGTGGGAGCCCGCTACGCGATGATCAGCACGTCCGGCTTCGACGCCATGCGCAGGCCGTTCGGAATCGGCCGGATGCCGAACACTTCCTCGATCGTCATCGGCGGTCTGTCGAAGTGGCCGTGCGTTTCGCCGGGATCGCGGTAGAAAACCTTGATTCCGCGGAAATGGATGAACGGATAGATCCGGCTGGACGTAATCCGGTTGTATTTCCAAACCTTTTGCGCGGGCGTGCCCAGGCCGTCCATATCGATGACCAAGTCCACGTTCGGACAATCGCGCAGCGACTCCTTATTCCGGATCATGAACGGCACGCCGTCATTCACCGCCGGATCTCCGAACTGATGGACCTCGAGAATCTTTTTCGTGGGCAGGTTCTCCGCCCGGACGTACTCATCGAGGATGCGCTCCGCCTCGTTGACTTGCGCCGCCTCGACGCTGCCGATCGGAATGCCGGGGACGCTGTTGCCGGGGACCACGTGAAACTCTGGATCGATCGCCACCTCGACGTTGTCGTAACGGAGGAAACCCGCGGCGATCATGTGCCGCACCTGCTCGACGGGGTTCGAGCGCCCGAGCTGCGAGTCGAGGACCACGACCCAGCCGCGGGCGGCGGCGGGCTCGATGTACCGGGCGATGATGTCGCGCCCGAGATAAGAAAGGCAGTCGCCGCCGGCCTGACACGGCGTCGCCATGGCGTAGATCAGGTGGATGGCGCGGACGACGGGTTTGCCGCCGTTCGCCGCTTCGATCTGCTCCACTTGCGGCGCGGTGTCGGCCGCCATGTCATCGATGTTGCGGTAGGTCCCAAGGCGGCCGAGGATCGGCGCGACGCCGAAGCCGCGGCCGTAAATCCCGTATACGGTGGCGGATCCCACCAGGCTTCGGCGGACGCAGGCCGGCTGGTCCGGCGCATCCGTGGTCCTCTGCCCGGCCGCCGCCGCGGCCAGCAGGAGCAAAAGCAACGTCCGCACACTGGCTGGACCAGCACAACGGCTTCCATGGTGAGTAGACGCAGGTTTTGCCGGACGAGGCTGCTCGCGCACGGCCGCCGCGTTCACTCACGGTAGAGCAACTGCGAGATTTCCTGGTACAGCCGTTGCGTGAGCTCTTCGCGATCTGCCGGCTTCATGCCGGCCGTCGAAATCGGCCGCCCGATGCGTAACTCGACGCGGCGGCTGCGGATGTGGATCGAGTGCATCGGCAGCACTTCCCGCATCCCCACTAGCGCCATGGGCACCAGCGGCACGCCGGCTTTGATCGCGATATAGGCGGCGCCCTCCTTGAACTCGCGCAGCCCTTTCGGGCAGCGGCCGCCCTCGGGGAAAAGCAGCACGGAAACGCGCCGTTCGGCGATGATGCGCGCGCCCTCGGTCATGCTCTTGAGCGAATGGCGCGCGTTCGAGCGATCGACCGGCAGATGCCCGGCGCGCTTCAGGTGCCCGCCCAGGAACGGAATCCGGTACAGCCCCTTCTTGGCGAAGAAGCGGAACTGGAACGGCAGTTCCGAGAGAATCGCCGGGATATCCATGTAGCTGGCGTGGTTGGCGGCGAAAACGTAGGTTCCGGCCGGATCCAGATGCTCCAACCCCTCCGTCCGGATGCGCACGAAGCCGAAGGCCAGCAGGCTCTTGCCCCACCAGCGCGCGAGGCGATGCTGCGTGTTGCCGGTGCCGTCGATGAGCGACGCCAGGAGCGAAAGCGTGCCCAGCAAAATCGTCGAAAGCGCGATCAGCGGCGTGGAGATCAGCAGCGAACGGAGGAAGCTCATGCGCCGCCCACCAGCATATCGCGCGCTTCGGCCACCAGGAACAGAGAGCCGGTGACGAAGACGGCGTCCTCGGGCGCGGCATCGGCGCGCGCCATCGCGAGCGCCTCGGCGATGTCCGCCGCGCGCCGCCGGCAGGGATGGCCGGCATGGGCCATCAGGGACTCGGGCGAGAGCGCGCGGGCCTGGCGCGGCGCGGTGAAAATCACCTCGGCCGCGCGCGGGAACAGGATCCCGCCGATCTCGTCGATGGCCTTGTCGCGCATCGCGCCGAAAATCAGGCGCACGCGGCGGCCGCGGTAGAAGCGGTCGATGTATGCCGCGAGAGCGCGCGCGCCGGCCGGATTGTGCGCGCCATCGAGGATGATTTCGGGGTTTTCTGCCACGCGCTCCAGGCGGCCGGGCCAGCGCGCGGCGGCGATGCCGGCTGCGATAACAGCATCAGGGATACCCAGGCAGCGCAGCGCCGCTACCGCGGCGAGCGCGTTCTCGACCTGATGCTCGCCGGGGAGCGGGCAGGAGATCGGTAGGACCTTCCCTACCGAAAACCGGCTGCCGCGGGCATCGAGCTCGAGATCCGAGACCTGCCAGTCTGAAGTCCGCGCCACCCCGATCCCCAACTCCCCCGCCCGCGCGTCGAGCACGCGCGCCGCCTCCGGCCGCTGCCGCGCGAACACGGCAGGCACCCCCGGTTTCAGGATGCCCGCCTTCTCGCCCGCGATCGCTTCCAGACTCTTGCCCAGAAACTGCTCGTGATCGAAGTCTACCGGTGTGATGACGCACAGCTCCGGGCGGACCACGTTGGTTGCGTCCAGCCGCCCGCCCAATCCCACCTCCAGCACCACGATGTCCGTCGTTCCCGCAAATACAGCCAGGGCCATCGCGGTGACGGTCTCGAAATACGTGGTGTGGAGATCGATCGCGCCCGCTCGGAGCAGCTCCTCGACCGCCCGGTGCACGCGGTCGAAGGCCGCTGCGAAGGCGTCGGCCGGTATCGGCGCGCCGCCGAGGCGGATGCGCTCGGTGGGCTGCGAAAGATGCGGCGAGGTGAACAGGCCGGTGCGCAGCCCCGCCGCGCGCAGGCCGGATTCGACCATGGCTGCGGTCGAACCCTTGCCGTTGGTGCCCGCGATGTGCACGAAGCGGCAGCGGTCCTGCGGCCGCCCCAACGCCTCCAGCACCGCGCCGATGCGCTCCAGCCCGAGCTTCGCCGTCTTGATTTCGTTGCCGAGAGCGTAGAGGAACTGAACCGAATCGGGGTAGTTCATCCCATGAAGAAATCGAGCGCGCGCGCCAGGTACGCTTTCATCTCCAGGCGCGGCACTACGGCGTCCAGCATGCCGTGCTGCAGCAGGAACTCGCTGCGCTGGAAGCCTTCGGGCAGCTTCTGCCGGATGGTCTGCTCGATGACGCGCGGTCCGGCGAAGCCGATGAGCGCTCCCGGCTCGGCGATGTTCAGGTCGCCCAGCATGGCGTAGCTCGCCGTGACGCCGCCCGTAGTCGGATCCGTGAGCACGCTGATGTACGGCAGCCGGGCTTCGTCGAGCCGCATCAGGCCGGCCGAGATTTTGGCCATCTGCATCAGGCTCACTGCACCTTCCTGCATGCGCGCGCCGCCGGAGGCGGAAACCACGATCAGGGGCGAGCCTTCCACCATCGAGCGTTCGATGGCGCGCGTGATCTTTTCACCCACCACGCAGCCCATGCTGCCGCCGATGAACCGCATGTCCATCGCGCAGATCTGCACGCGGCGGCCTTCGAGGGTTCCCGCCGCCGCGATCACGGCATCGGAGAGGTTCGTGGCCTGCCGCATCGCCGCGAGCCGCTCGCGGTACGGTTTGGAATCGACGAAGCCCAGCGGGTCGGCCGAGGAGAGATCGGCGTCGAAGACTTCGTAGTCCCCGTCGAAGAGGAGTTTGAGGCGCGTCGTGGCGTCAATGCGGAAGTGATGGCCGCATTTCGGGCACACGCCGGCATTGTTCTCCAGGTCCTTTTTCCAGATGATCTGCCGGCAGCCATCGCATTTCTGCCACAGCCCTTCGGTGCGCACCTTGCGCTCCCCGCCGTTTTCGGGCGGCAGATTACCCGGCGTCTTGTCCCGCTTAAACCAAGACATGCAATGAACTACGTTAGCGCGGGTAGGGATGCCCCCGCAAGGTAGCGAACGCCCTGTAAATCTGCTCGGCGAGAATCACGCGCGCGAGCTCGTGCGGCATGGTCAGGCGCGAAAGCGAGAGCAGCAGCTCGGCCTGCGCCGCCCATCCCGCAGGCAGCCCGTCGTGACCGCCGACCAGGAAAACCAGATCCCGTGCTTCGAGCTCCGCCTTGCCCACCAGCGACGCGAAGCCCGCGGAATCGGGGGCCTGCCCAGCGGGATCGAGATAGATCCGCCGCCCCGTGGGATGCTTCGCACGCAAATCGGTGCGCTCCGGCCGGATCTCCGCCATCTGCGCCGGCACGTAGCGCGCGATGCGCGCCACGTAATCCTCCGCCAGCGCATTGGCATGCGCGTCTTTGGCGCGGCCGATATAGTAGAGGAAAACTTTCACGCGGCGGGAATCTCGACCGCCTTGGCGCTGCGCCACAGGCGTTCGAGGCCGTAATACTCGCGCGATTTGGGCGAAAAAATGTGCACCAGGAGATCGCCGTAATCGGCGAGAATCCACTCCGCCTGGTTGTACCCTTCGACGCTGATGGGCAGCTCGCCCGCCTCGCGTTTCAACCGCAGGTTGACTTCATCGCTGATGGCCTGGATCTGCCGCTGGTTGGCGCCGGTGCAGATGACGAAGTAGTCCGCGAAGGAGGTAATACCCGTGAGGTCGAGGACCCGGATGTCAGCGCCCTTTTTCTCCTCGATCGCCCGCACGGCGATCAGCCATGTGGGGGATTGGGCGGCGGGTGCTTCGGTGGTCTCGTTCGGTTCTGCCTTGGTCAAACGTGCTCCTGCTTGTATCGTACTACGGGCGCGGCGGGCGGGGATTGGCCTTTCGCGCGATGCGACAATTGGTTTCATGACCCCCACACGCGAGGCCAAGCGCGGGAAGGATTTCAGCCAGGAACTGGCGGCGCAGGGCTGGTACCACAGCTTCGAACTGCCGGACGGGACGCGCTTCGAAGGGCATAACACGCTCGAGATCCTGCGCACCCGCTGGGACCGCTTTCCCATTCCGGCGGACCTTTCCGGACGGCGCGTGCTCGATATCGGGGCATGGGACGGATGGTTCAGCTTCGAGGCGGAGCGCCGCGGCGCGGCGGTGACCGCCATCGATTGCGTCGAGATTCCCAACTTCCGCTTCATCCACGAGAAGCTCGGGTCGAAGGTCGATTACCGCATCCTGGACTTCTTCGACCTGCCCGCGGCGGGGCTCGGGCGCTTCGATTTCGTCTTCTTCCTGGGCGTGCTGTATCACCTGAAACACCCGCTGCTGGCGCTCGAGATGGTGGCGGCGATGACCGGCGATACCGCCATCGTGGAGTCTTTCGTCACCGACGCGCAGACCTGGCAGGAGAGCGTGGACAAAATTCCGACGCTCGAATTCTACGAAACGGACGAGCTCGGCAACCAGTTGGACAACTGGTTCGGCCCGAGCGTCACGGCGCTGCTCGCCATGTGCCGCGCCGCGGGATTTGCGCGCGTGGAACTGATGTACGCCCGCGGCTTCACGGCCGGCGTGGCGTGCTTCCGCAAGTGGGAACCGGAGCCGGCCGAGCCGCGGGAGGCCGCGCCGGAGCTCACCGGCGTCATGAACAACCGGCAGTTCGGAATCAACTTTTCGAGCCGCAAGGAGGAGTACATCGCCTGCTGGTTTCGCGCGCACCGCGCGGCCGTGGCGCGCGAGGATCTGCGCCTGGAAGTGGGCGGCTTCGGCGTCCCGGCGCTGTGCGTGTACAGCCAGGGAGAGCACCTCTGGCAGGCCAATTTCCGGCTGCCGCCGGGCCTCGATCCGGGATGGCACATGCTGCGGCTGCGCTTCGCGCAAAGCCGCTTCAGCAACCAATGGCGGATCGCCGTGGACCTGGATGTGCGCGTGGAGCGCCTGACCCTGCTTTCCGTGCTGGACGGCCGCTCGCGCACGCCGAACGAGGTGCGGACCGGCGAGGGCAGCGTGGTCACCTGTTGGGTCGAGGGGCTCGCGGAGAACTCCGACCGCGCCAACACCGCAGTCTGGCTCGATGGCCGTCGGCTCCGCATCGAATATATGGGCGAGCCGGTCGCGCAGGCGGGCAGGCCGGCAGCGCGGCAGGTGAACGCCGTGCTTCCGGCGGACGCCGCCCCCGGCGAGTACCGGGTGCGCGTCGAATGCGCGGGCATCGCGACCGAGAGCCTGCCCGTCCGGCTGGTAGCGCCTACAGGCCGTTGAGCATCCCGGCGATTTCCTGTTTGATGAAGCCCTGCGAATAGCCGTGGTCGTAGAGATTTGCCACAAGTCCGGCGTTGAACTGCCGGCCATCCGGCATCTGCACCATGTAGTTCGGCTCCTGCTGCTGGAAACCGCCCCCATTGGCGATGGCGTTGACCTGAACCACGGTGCCCCCAAGCATCTTCGCCACCACCTGGGCAGTCTGCTGGGTGGCGAAATAGATCGGGTTATAGGAGTAGGTGCCGTTCGGGCCGATGCCGGTCGGCGCGGCCTCCCAGCAATTCTCCGTGCCGAAGACCGATTCGAGCGACGGAATGTAGCCGGGTGAGCCGGGCTGCGCCGGTTGCGGTGCGGTGGCGGCCGGCTGCGGCGTTGTGCCAGCCGGCTGCGCCGGCCCAAGCGCGCCCGTGAAGTTGGCCAGAAACGATGGCGCCTGAGTGGCCGGAGCGGATGCAGACGAGGATGGAGAGGGCGGAGCCTGCGACGGAATGCGCGGCGCGGCCGGCGCCGGGCTGAAGGGATTCCGCGTAATACCGTGGTGGATCATGCCCTCCGCAAAGCACGCCGAGGGCCGCCATCGAGCGGCGAAATTCAGTTGAAAACGCGGCATCTGGCACGCGCGCCCGCGACACGATTTCGTCTCCTGCGACGGGGATTCGTCACCGGCTGCCGTTTTGCGCCGCACGAAGAAGGCATGGTTTAATGGGGGAGGCAAGCCGGGATAGCTCAGTTGGTAGAGCGGCTGACTTGTAATCAGCAGGTCACGAGTTCAATTCTCGTTCCCGGCTCCACTTTCCGAACAAGCGCACTCGCACAAGACGCAGTCCAGATGCTGGACCCGTCGAGCGCGCCACCGGACATCTGCCCGGCTGAACTTCGCGCGGTGCTATGCCGCTCGAGCGGCGGCCGCCGGGCGTCGGACCGATCGATATTGCCGCGCTCGAAAGCGGGCTCCACGCGCTGGCCCGGCGGCATGATGTCCTCCGCGCCTCGTTCCACAGCTCTCGCTCGCCTGCTCCGGCGCGCCAGACTCGACCGCGATCCCGCCGCGGCCTCCAGCGCCGCTCCATTGCCCGGGCCTTGCCCGCGCCGGTTTCAGACTTCTCCCTCCCTCTTCGCCGTTTGCCGCGGCTCGCTGCCTCCTGATATCCTTTAAGTTAATCGGGATCCCACCTCAACAGGAGAACACATGGCAGTCAAAGTAGGTATTAATGGCTTCGGCCGCATCGGCCGTAATGTCGTCCGCGCGGGTCTCGGGCGCAAAGGCGTGGAATTCGT
>DATGMB010000181.1:0-17715 GCA_035293845.1 Bryobacteraceae bacterium | reverse complement strand
AAAAATCTGATCGGCGCCAATCTCGAGCTGGTCGATATCGAAAAGCGCGAACTTCGGCTGCGGCACCGGATCGCGGCGTTGCGGAAGGAATACCACTTCATTCTGATTGACTGCCCGCCGGCGCTGGATCTGCTGACTCTGAATGCGCTGATGGCGGCCGATTCGGTGCTGGTGCCGATCCAGTGCGAGTTCTTTGCGCTGGAAGGAATCTCGGAGCTGATGGACACGATCGACCGCATCCGCACTGCGTTTCATCATCCGATCGAGGTGGAAGGCATTCTTCTGACCATGTTCGATGACCGGACGAACCTCACGCGGCAGGTGGCGTCGGACCTCAAGGAGTTCTTCGGAGATCGCGTATTCGGCACGGTCATCCCGCGGAGCATTCGCCTCGCGGAGGCACCGAGCTTTGGGAAGCCGATTCTGGCATACGATCCGCGCAGCAAAGGCGCCGAAAGCTACATCCAACTGGCAAAAGAAATTCTCGATCATGAACAGAACCGAAAGTCAGCGCAAGGCGCTCGGTAGAGGGATGAACGCCCTGCTCGCGGGGCGGACACAGGCGCCGGCCGTTCCGCCGCCGATGGATGGGCGCACGGCCGAAACGGAAGCAGCGCGGGAGGTCGCGATCGACGCGATCGATCCGAATCCGCTGCAGCCGCGGCGCGCATTTCAAGCCGACCGCCTGGCGGAGTTGGCGCAATCGATCCGCGCCAACGGGATTGTACAGCCGCTGGTGGTGCGGCAAGCGGGCGAGCGCTACCAGTTGATTGCGGGCGAACGGCGGCTGCGAGCGGCGAAGCTGGCAGGCCTGGAGCGGGTGCCGGTTGTCGTGCGCGATTTTCCGGAAGACCGGCTGCTCGAAGTCACGCTGGTCGAGAACATCCAGCGCGAGGATCTGAACCCGATCGAGACCGCCATTGCGTTCGAGCGGCTGGGCCGGGAGCTGAACCTGAACGCGGAGCAGGTCGGCGCCCGGACAGGCAAGGATCGGAGCACCGTCCTGAATTTTACGCGGCTGCTGCAGTTGCCGGAAGATCTCCAGCAGCTCGTGGCGGAGCGGCGGCTCTCGCACGGGCATGCGCGGTGCCTGCTGAGCCTGCCGACGGCGGATTTGCAGCGCGAGGTGGCCGAGAAGGCGGTGACCCACGGTTGGTCGGTGCGGCAGACGGAGCGTACGACCCAGAAGATGATCGCCGGACGCGAGCCCAAGCACGTGGAAGAGGTTCAGGTGGATCCGAACGTGAAGGCCGCGATCGACGAGATGCAGCGGGCGCTGGGGACGCGGGTGCGGATCCACGAGAAGCGCAAGGGCGGCACGATCGAAATCGAATACTACACGCAGGACGATCTGGACCGGATCTACAGCGCGATCGTGCGGGAATAAGTGTGACCAACAAACTACTTCAGTAGTTGCAGGATGTTGCTGAGTTCTCTGCGGATTTCGGGTAACGGATCCTCGGCGAAGAGCTCCTTCTGCACGCGCCGGGCGAGTTTCGGTTTCCCGGCTTTAATCTCGGCTTTGATGGACTTGATCTCGGCCTGGAGGGTCTGGCGGGCGCCCTCGATCGTGAAGCGCTTCTCGTAGAGAAGGTGCTTGATGCGCAGGAGCAGTTCGACATCCTTGCGGCGGTACAGGCGGTGGCCGGTGCCGGACTTCTTGGGAGAGAGCGGTGGGAAGGCGCTCTCCCAGTAACGCAGCACGTAGGGCTCGACGCCCAGGAGCTCGCTCACCTCTCCGATCTTGAAATAGAGCTTATCCGGAATCTCGGGAGAGCCGGATTGTAGCGCGATCTCCGTCATCGACCATTGACATACTAGCTCAAGAGGGGGGGTGGGGGCCAGCAGGCATCACGCCTCGGGCCTGAGGTCGCCGCGAGACCGGGGCAACCGGTCGAGTTCAGCGCTTCGGCGTCCCGGCGGCCGGATGGCTTTCGCTCGCCGCAATCCCGGCGGTGACTACGTGCTGGCCGCGCGGCAGCAGGACCCAGGACTCGGACGGGGCGGCGGCGGGGAGGCCGTCGATCTCGAGGGACGAGGGCACGCGGTCGAATAAAGCGATCGCCCGCGATTCTGCGCTGTAGGAGAACCCGATCGCGGACATCGAAAGAACGCGGGCGGATCGCAGTTCGCCGTTGAAGTGGACGATGCGGAGTGGCGCGGGCTGCTTTGCGGGCTCGACGCTGTGGGGGCCGGCCGGGAGCCAGACGGTTTCGCCGTCGAGGACGGGCCACGCTTGGCCGTCCACCGCGGCCGGACCCTCCCACGGAAGGCCGACGCCCGCCGCGGAATCGACGACAGTTTTGGCGCCGATGGTATCGATGCGCGTGACCGCAGCCGCGGCGGCGGGGAGCAGCGGCAGGTCCGGCTGCAGCAGCGAGTTTTCGAAATAGAGCGCGACGCGCGGGAAACTCGCGGCGGCCTGGTGGACGAGTTGAAACAGCTCGATGCCGGTCTGCTGCTTGGTGGGGTAAACGTCCTGGTAGCGGTCCACGATATTGAGGTCGATGGCGAGGCGATCGCGGTGCGGGGTAAGGGCGCGATAGCGATCCGCGATGGCGGCGTAGCGCTGCGGGCCGAGATTCCAGACGGTGGCGGGATCTTCGATCAGGAACGTGAAGGAATGCGAGTCGAGGAGCGGTAACACGCGGGAGGCGTCGGCGCCGATGGCCTCGCGCATGCCGGTGTCGAAACGGTCGTCGACATGGGTGAGGACGATGTCGAGGCCCGGCCGGTCGCGGCGGACGGACTCGAGTTCGGTGAGGAATCGCTGTTCGATGCGGGCGGCAAGCGCGGCGCGGTAATCGAGGAACGGGGATTGGGGAGTGCGGGCCTGGCGGAAAAGGTCGAGCGGGTCGTAACCGAACCGGCTCCGGAACTCGGCGCGGATATTGTCATTCATCGGGGTGAAGCGGGCGGGATTGGCGATGCCCTCGAGGGATTCGAAGTAGAGCTCGGCGAGGTTGACGCCGTCCCAGTCGAAGCGGCGCATGAGACCGGCGATACCGCCGGCGACGGCGCGCGCGCAATCGGGGTTGGCGAGGTTCATGAGCTTGCGCCAATCGAGCTGGGCATCCTGAAGGAGGGCGGTTTTTTCGCGCCACTCGGGGTGGTCGTTCCAGAATTTGTCGCTGACGTGGGGGAGTTCAAGCCACGCGTAGACCAGGATGCCCTGCCGGTGGCAGGCTGCAATCAGGGCGTTCAGATAGGCGTCCTGCGCGGGGTCGGACTCGAAGAAATGCCAGGCGGCGGCGTGGAGGGCCGCGATTCCGGAGGCGCGCCAGCGGGCGGCGAAATAATCGAGATCGACGCGGGACCGGTAGGCGGAATCGAAGAAGGCCCAAAGCCGCGCGGAACGGAACGGCGGATCGAGGCCGAGATCGCGGAGGGCGGCGAGCAGATACGGGAACCGCTCGTAGCCGCGGTCGCCGGGCGGCACGGCGGCCCAGAGGACGGCGCCGGAGCCGCGGCGGAAACCCGCGAGGAGTGGCGCGCCGGTCCAGCGCTCGCGGGAGAAAACGCGGGCCGCGGCTGGGATTTCATATTTCGGGAGTTCGAGACCTTTTTGCCAAATGATGGGCAGAGTGGGGCGGTGGATATCGGTGAGGCTCTGGACCTTGACGTTGTCCGGGCCGGCCGCGCGGCGGAACCCGAAGAACTCCGCGAGCGACGATTCGCCCTCGAGGATGAGGATATCGCCGCCTGCCACCCGTGCAGTCCATTCGGCGGAAGCGGGCGCGCCGGCGCGGGCAACGAAGACGCGCGCGAGGCCGGCGGGGCGGGCCTGGAGGCCGATGGAGGAGAGGATGGCGGGCCAGGCGCCGGGGTCTTCGGAGAGGACGGAGAAGTACGGGGGCGCGGCGAGCAGGGGGACAGGTCTAACCGCAGAGACGCAGAGGACGCAGAGGACACACAGAGAGGAGAAGAGATCTTCTCTGCGTCTCCTCCGCGCTCTCTGTGTCTCTGCGGTTTGTGGTTCAATGCGTGAACGCATACCAGAAACCCGCGCGAAGGTCCGTGAAGTTGGGGCGGCGGGGGTTGAACTCGTTGATGAGGTAGACGCCGCGGAGGAGGTTGAGGGTGAGGTAAGAGGACGGGGCGAGGACATATCGAACTCCGGGACCTGTTTCGGCGAAATTGGCCCAGTATTGCGATTTGGCATCGAAGGTGAGGTTGGCGTTCCAGTAGAACTGGAAGGGGCCGGCGATGCGGCCGATCCGGGACTGGCTATAGATGAGGAAATCGCGGTCGAAGCGCGAGACATAAAGGGCATCGAGCGAGGTATCGGCGAAGGCGGCGAGCTTGCGGTTCAAGGCGAGGCCGCCGCGGTAATCGGGGAGCGCGTGATGCGAGAGATAGCCGAGGGATTCGCCTGCCTCGAACCAGCCGCGCGCGCCGTGCCAGACGCGGGTGGTGAGGCCGGCGGCAAGGATCACGGACTGCTCGGAAAGCGCCTGGGGCAGGAACACGCCGGAATCGCCGGCGAGGCGGAGACTGACGTAGGGTCGAACGAAGCTGCCGGTGTTGAGCTCGGTCTTGAGCTGCGCGTAGCTGAAGAAATCGCTCCATCGTGTCGAATATAGGGGATAGAGCCAGAACGTCGTGCGGAAGCGCTGGGTTTCAGGGCGGAGGTTTTGCCAGGCACGGGCGGCCTCGGCGGCGATCTGCGGGTCGGGGCTCTGGCGGGCGAGGCTGAACCATTCGAACGCCTGGCGGTCCTGGTGGAGGATGTTGAACGTCCAGCCGAGCTTCAGCATGATGCCGAAATCGCCGGGGTCGGCTTCGTGCGCGATTTCGAGGTACTTGAGGGCGTCCTTCAGGTAGCCGGCCTTGATGCTGCGCTCGGCCATGATTTTGGCGTCGGGGCTGGAGGGCGGAGCGGCATCGGCGCGGGGCTTCAGGACCTAGGGCATGCGGAGAACGGCACGGACGCGGTTGGCGAGCTCTTCGTCGTCGCCGGCCAGAACGCGGTCGAACAGCGGTTGCGCGGCGGCGCGCTCGCCGCGGCCGTAGAGCAGGAAGGCGAGCTGCGTGGCCGAGAGGAGGTCGGAGGCGTCGGTATCGGCCAGGATGCGGAATTCGGCTTCCGCCTCGGTCTGCTGGTTCATGCGCAGCAGGAGATACGCCAGTTCCCGGCGGAGCTCGGCATTCGCCGGGTCGAACGCGAGGGCGCGGCGGAATTCCGAGACGTAGGGATAGCGGTCGGGGAGGAGCTCGCGCGCCATTTCGGCGGCGCGGGGCTCGCCGCCGCGAGAGGCGGCCAGAAGGGCGGCGTTGGCGGCTTCGGTGAGGCCCATGGCCTGCCAGACGCGGCCGAGGTCGACCAGCACGGAACGGCGCGCCGGCAGCAGCCGCCAGGCCTTCTCGTAGTGCTCGGCGGCGAGGGCCGGCTGGTCCCGCTGCTCGGCGAGGGTGGCGAGCTCGTAATGGGCGCTGAAGTTATCGGAGCCGAGAGCAATCGCGTGCAGCCATCGGTCGATGCCGGCGGCGAGCGGGTCATCGATATTGTGGAAGGCCTGTTCGGCGACGGGGTTGCCGGTCCGGCGGATTCGGTCGAAGATGCGGCGTGCTTCCGTGACGCTGGAGCGGACATCCTTCTGCTCGTTGGCGAGGAAAGCGAATTCGAGGGCGACTTGGGTATCGGCGGGATCGAGGCGCATGGCCTCGCGGAACTGTTCGAGGGCGAGCGAGTTTTCGCCGGTCTTGAGGTACGTGTAGGCGAGATCCTTGCGGATATCGGCGCGGGCGGGGGCGGCGGCGATGGCTTGCTGGAAGGCGGCAACGGCGGCGTCGTACGATTTGCTACGAAGCAGTTCGTAGGCGCGGGCCAGAGGGGCGTAAGCGGGGTCGGGGGGCTGGGCGAGGGCGAGCGCGCAGGCGCAGGCCGCCAGAGGCACCAGAAGACGCACGGTTTAGGCATATAGTGCGGCGGGATAGGGTTTGCTCTCCGGGAAATTTCACGCCCGGGCGTGCGGAGCCCCACGGAATTGCGTGGCGGCCGTGCGTTAGGGTGGGGGCATGGAGAGGGCCAGCGGTATTCTGCTGCATCCGACGTCGCTGCCGGGGGGCAGCATCGGAGATCTGGGCGACGAAGCGTACCGGTTCGCGGACTGGCTGGCGGAGGCAGGGCAGCGGGTCTGGCAGGTCCTGCCGCTCGGGCCAGTGGGATATGGGGAGTCGCCGTACCAGTTGTTTTCGGCGTTTGCCGGGAACCCGATGCTGATCGGGGGACCGGGGGTTGAGGGTGGGGGATCGGGGAGCGGCGCGCGCGTAGAGTTCGAGGCAGTCGTGCCCCGGAAGATGGCGGCGCTCCGCGAGCGCTGGTGCCGCGAACGGGGGCGGGCCGGGAGCGACGACTTTCCGTGGCTGCCGGAGTTCGCCCGCTTCATGGCGCTGAAGGTGGCGAACGGAGGCAAGCCGTGGTGGGACTGGGATGCGCGGCTCCAGGCGAATCACGAGGAGGTGGAGTTTCAGACGTGGCTGCAGGGGGAGTTCTTCCGGCAGTGGCGGGCGCTGAAGCGGCACGCGAACGACCGCGGCATCCGGTTGATGGGCGATCTGCCGATCTATGTGGCGAAGGACAGCGCGGACGTCTGGGCGCGGCCGGAGCTGTTCCGCTTCGATGCCGTTGCGGGCGTGCCCCCGGACTATTTCAGCGCCACGGGGCAGTTATGGGGGAATCCGATTTACCGCTGGGACCGGATGCGGGAGGACGGGTACCGGTGGTGGAAGGAGCGGATGCGGGCCTCCTTTGAGATGTTCGACCTGGTGCGGGTCGATCATTTCCGCGGCTTCGAAGCGTACTGGGAGGTGCCGGCGGGGGAGGAGACGGCCGTGAATGGCCGCTGGGTGAAAGGTCCGGGGGCGGAGTTCTTCCGCGCGATGAAGGCCGAACTGGGGCCGCTGCCCATTGTGGCGGAGAACCTGGGGGTGATCACGCCGGAGGTCGAGGCGATCCGGGAGGAGTTCGGGTTTCCCGGGATGGCGATCCTGCAGTTCGCGTTCGGGAAAGATCCCCAGGCGCCCACGTTTCAGCCGCACAACTATCCGCGGAACCTCGTGGCGTACACCGGGACGCATGATAACGATACGGTCGTGGGGTGGTGGCGCAGCGAGGGCGGGGATAGCACGCGGACGGCAGAGGATGTCCGGGAGGAGAAGGCGAAGGCCAGGGCATACTTGGGGGTCGGGGATGAGGCGCCGATTCATTGGGTGATGATTCGGGAGTTGATGAAATCGGTGGCGGATATCGAGATTTTCCCGATGCAGGACGTGCTCGGGCTGGGCTCGGAGGGCCGGATGAATATCCCGTCCGTCGCGCGCGGCAACTGGCGATGGCGGATGACCGGGCCGGCCGCCGCCGCGGATGCCCCGCGGCTGCGCGAGATGGCGGAATTGTACGGCAGGTTGTGACCGAAGTCATATCGAGACAAACAGGACCTTTTTAACCTGATCTCATGAGCGAACCGAGATCGGGATTATGGAAACACGGATTATTGCTGACGCTGCTCTTCGGCTTCACGGTGATGATCGTGGGCGGCGTCATGATGTACCGGAGCCGGGCGCCGATCCCGGACCGGGTCGTCGGGCCGGACGGCGCAACGCTATTCACCGCGTCGGATATTCAGGATGGACAGGACCTGTTCCGCAAGCGCGGCCTCATGGATTACGGGACGGTGCTGGGGCATGGCGCGTACCTGGGGCCGGATTACACCGCGGAGGCCCTGCACTGGATGGTGGAGGCCATGCGGCCGGCGGGCTACGACGGGTTTTCGGTCGGGCAGAAAGCGGCGGCCGACGCCGAAATCGCGGCGGAGCTGCGGGTGAACCGGTATTCCGATGGCACACTGCAGTTCACGGCGGGTCAGGTGGCCGGATGGAACGCGATCGTCGAGCGGTACCGCAAGCTGTTCGCGGAAGGGCAGCTCGAGCGGGCGCTGCCGAAGGGCGCGCTGCTGCCGGTGGCGGAAGGCGGCGGCGACCCGGCGCGGGAGCTGGCGGCCACGAGGCAGCTCGCGGCATTCGTGACGTGGACGGCGTGGCTCAGCGTGGCAAAGCGGCCGGAGGCGGCGCATTCGTACACGAATAACTGGCCATACGATCCGGCAGCTGGGAACACGGTGACCGCGGGGGCAATGATGTGGTCGGCGGCGAGCGTGGCGGGGCTGATCTTTTTTCTGGCACTGATCCTTTATTTCCAGCACCGCTATCGCCTTTCGGCCGAGGACGCGCCCAATCCGGGTTACCGGTTCGAGCTGCAGAAGATGACGCTGACGCCTTCGCAACGTGCGACGGCGAAATACTTCGTGGTGGCGCTGGCGCTGTTCCTGGTGCAGTGCCTGCTCGGCGGGAAGATGGCGCACGATTACGCGGACGGGGCGAGCTTCTTCGGATTCCCGCTCTCGCAGTATCTGCCGTTCAATATCGCGCGGACCTGGCACCTGCAACTGGCGATCTTCTGGATCGCGACGGCGTGGCTCGGCATGGGGATCTTCATCGCGCCGCTGGTGAGCGGACGGGAGCCGAAAGGGCAGCGGCCGCTGGTGAATATTCTGTTCGGCGCGCTGGTAGTCGTCGTGGTAGGCAGTCTCGCGGGCGAGTATCTTTCGATCAAAGGTCTGCTCGGCAAGGCGTGGTGGTGGCTGGGCACGCAGGGCTGGGAATACCTGGAGCTGGGGCGGCTATGGATGCTGCTGCTGATCGCGGGAATGGGGATCTGGCTGTTCATCGTGGCGCGCGGGCTGCGTGCGGCCCTGAAGGCGGAGAGCGACCGCGGCGGGCTGACGCACCTGCTGCTGTATTCGGCCACGGCCATCCCGGTGTTCTACTGCTTCGCGCTGTTCGTGAACCGCGGCAGCCACATCACCATGGCGGATTACTGGCGGTGGTGGCTGATCCATCTGTGGGTGGAAGGGATGTTCGAGGTGTTCGCGGTGGTGGTGATCGGCTTCCTGATGGTGCGGCTGGGGCTGGTCACGGCGCACTCGACGCTGCGGGCCACTTACTTCCAGCTCATCATTCTGCTGGGCAGCGGGATCATCGGGACGGGGCACCACTATTACTGGATTGGCGCGCCGGAAGCGTGGATGGCGCTGGGCGCGGTGTTTTCCGCGCTGGAGGTGGTGCCGCTTTCGCTCCTGATGGTCGAAGCCTACGGGCAGTACAAGACCATTCGCGAGGGCGGCGCGGAATTTCCGTATGCGGCGTCGTTCTGGTTCCTGGTGGCGACGGCGTTCTGGAACCTGTTCGGGGCGGGCGTGCTGGGATTCCTCATCAATCTGCCGTTCGTGAGCTACTTCCAGCACGGGTCGTTCCTGACGGCGGCGCACGGCCACGGGGCGCTGATGGGAGTGTACGGCATGCTCGCCATTGCGCTGGCGCTGTTCTCGCTGCGGAACGTGGTCGAGCCGCGGGCGTGGAAGGAGAAGTGGCTGATGGTGAGCTTCTGGGGATTGAACGCCGGGCTGATGGGGATGGTGATGATCACGCTGGTTCCGATCGGGGTGATGCAGGCGATCGAGAGCTTCAATCACGGGTTCTGGTCCGCGCGGTCGCTCGAATTCTACCAGAGGCCGGCGGTGCACAACCTCCTGTGGCTGCGGATGATGCCGGATACGGTGTTCATCGTGATCGGCGTGCTGCCCCTGGTGGCGGCTGCGGTGTGGGGGCTGTTCCACCTGCGCGCCGTGAATGCGCCGAAATCCGTTGTCGAGAAGGAGAAGGCGCGGGAACTGGTAGGGGTGTAAGTGATGGAGTGTACGGGACGGCCATGGCCAGGCGTATGGCCGGCCGTACAGGCGCGGGCGCAGTGCTGCTCCCGCGCCCGTGGTGTTCTCATTCCGCAGCGGCGACAGGGTTCGAAAGCGTCCCAATCGATTCGATTTCCACCTCGACGCGGTCGCCGGGCGCGAGCTTGCGCGTGCTGCCGGGGGTGCCGGTGTAAATGATGTCGCCGGGATACAGCGTGACCCACTGGCTGACCCAACTCACAATCGCGGGGCAATCGAAGATCAGGTCCGAGGTGTACTGGCTCTGCACGATCTCGCCGTTGAGCCGCGTCTGGAGCAGGAGGCGGCTGTAATCGGCATCGGTCGAGATGGCCGGGCCGAGCGGTGCGAAGGTGTCGGAGCCCTTGGCGCGCCACCACTGCAGGTCCTTGCCGGAGCCGTGCTGCCAGTTGCGCTCGCTCACGTCGTTGCCGCAAGTCACCCCGAAGATGGCGGCGCGAGCCTCGGCCGGCGTGACATTTCGGGCGGGCTTGCCGATGACGACGACCAGCTCGCCTTCGTAGTGGACGTCCGTGGCGTCGCGCGGGATGACAATGGGCGCGCCGGGGTCCGTGAGTGCACTGGTGGGCTTGTAGAACATCTCGGGGTGCGCGGGCTGCGGACGTCCGCCGAGATGGCTCTTGTAATTCAAGCCGACCGCGAGAATCTTGCCGGGGACGATCGGGGCAAGCAGCCGGACGGCGGAGAGCGCGTGCGCGGTCGGGGTCTCGGCGTGTTCGGCCACGGGGCTGCCGGTGATCTCGCGGACGCGGTCGCCTTCGAGGATTCCGTACGAGGTGGAGCTGTCGGTTCGGTAGCGGACGTATTTCGGCATGAAGGGGTATTGTAACGGGATTGGGGATCGGGGGTTGGGGATTGGGGGCCGTTGCGGGGGCCTGCGGCGGATCAGCCGAGGCGCATCATCTCTTCCTCGGACTCGGGCGCGGGGTGCGGACCGCGGAAGGCAATCTTGAGGAGAGGCGGTGCAATCACGGTCGTGGCGACCGACATCGCGACGATCACGCCGTAGACGGCCGAGGACATGACGTGCATGTTCAGGCCGATCTGCGCGACCACCATGCCGACTTCACCGCGAGGGATCATGCCGACGCCGATGCGGATGGCATCGGCGCGGCCGAAGCGCAGCCCCGCGGCGGCGCCGCAGGCGATGCATTTGGAGACAATCGCGGCCAGGATGATCGCGACGCCGAGTGCGAACGTCGCGGGCTCGCGGAAGGGGGTCGGGTCGAAGTGGAGTCCGATGCCTGCCAGAAAGAACGGCACCAGCAATTCGGCGACACCGTTGGTGAGCTCGGCGACGCGGCGGTCGACGGTTTCCGAGAGAGCCATGCCGGCCAGGAATGCGCCGACGATCGCGGCGACTCCGGCATAGACGGCGAGCAGCGAGAGCGCGAAGAGCAGCGTCATGGCAAGGGCGAATTCGCCTTCGGCCAGCGCGAGTGAGGCGCGCACCCGCGGGATCACGCGGTGGAAGGCGTGCGATCCGAAGCGGGCGATGAAGAAGGCGAAACCGAGCGCGAGGGCGCCGGTGAGGAGGAGATCGATGTAATGGACGGAGCCGCGGGCGATGTCGCTGACGAGGGCGAGCACGATGAGGCCGAGGACGTCATCGGCCACCGCCGCGGCCAGAATGACACGGGCCGCGCGGGTGTGCAGGAGGCCGCGCGCGGCGAGGACCTGCGCGGTGATGCCGACCGAGGTGGCGACCATCGCGGCGCCCGTAAAGATGCCCTCGATGCGGGGCGAGCCGAAAATGGCGGAGATGCCCCAGCCGAAGAAGAACGGGAGAACGACTCCGGCGACCGCGACCGAGAACGCGGCGCCTCCGACGCGGATCAAACTGGAGGCGCGGATGTCCAGGCCGACGCGGAAGAGGAGGAACATGATGCCGAGCTCGGAGAGGAAGCGCAGGAAATCGTTAGGCGCCATCCAGCCGAGCACGTAGGGTCCGATCAGAATGCCCGCGAGGATTTCGCCGACAATGCCGGGCTGGCCGAAGCGCTCGAAGAGCTCGGCCAGTAGCTTGGCGGAAGCAAAGACGACCAGCAGGGAGAGGGGGATATAGGCCGGCCCCGTGGTCATGCTTCATTATGGGCGCGATTCAGAGTAGCGCGTGGGCGCTGGATCGGTAATTAATGAACCGCCGAGACGCCGAGAAAATACAGGGCTGCACCGCCCACTGCGCTACTGTACGGGAATCGTGGCCTGTTTGGAGGTCAACCCGCCGATCGAGATGGTGATGGGGACGGACGCGCCGGGCGTGATGCCGGTGGGAACGGTCACGGTGACGAGATAGTTGCCGGCGCTGCCGGGACGGAGCTGGCTGGCGGTCACGGTGGCGTTCTGACCGCCGATCGTGACTTGCGGCTGCTGGAGCGTGGTGGCATTGGCGCCGGCCGGATTGCCGTCGCCGGGGTTGTTGTTCACAGGGCCGAGGCCGCTTACGATCAATTGGATGGTTTGCCCCTGTTTGGCGGGATTGGTGGCGGTGATGACCTTGCCGGAGGCGTCCATGGCGTCCGCGGCGGCGTTCAGGAAAGCAGGCGAATAGTCGGCGAGCGGCACGGTCACGACGTTGCTGAATTCGTACCCGTTCATGATGACCTTCACCTGCGCCGAGGACTGGCCTTTGAGCTCCCAGGGGACCTGGACGTCGATCTCAGTCGGGCTGACGCCCACAATGCGCGCGGGCAGGCTCAAGCCGGCGGAAGGCACATCGAAGGACACGTTGCAAACGCCGCCGGCATCCGTGCATTCGAGGAACATGGCGTACGGGGGCGCGCCGCCGAACTGGATATCGGAATCGGCGAGCGCGGTTCCGGTGATCGCCGCATAAGAGCCGGGCGCGACGGGCGTGCCGGAATCGGCGTAGGCCCAGGGCTGAATCCCGCCGGAAGCGATCGCGGGGGCGCTGCGCGCGATGATGTAGTTGGAAAAACGCTGGCCGGCGGCGGTGACGTTCAGGCTCAGCATATTGGGATTCGGGCCCGCGGTGACATCCACCCAGGAGAAGCCGTTGTTATCCGTGGGGCAGGTAATCGTGGTGGTCGAAGTGGCGGGCGAGCACGCAGGCCTGCCCGGCACGCTCGAAAGCGTCGCGCCGCCGCGCGGGCTGATGCTGTAGACAACGCTGGCGTTGGGGACCGCGATCCCGTAGGAGTCGGTGATGGAAACCAACTGGATTCCTGCATCCTGGCCGGCGATCGTGTCCCCTCCGATGAACGCGTACGTGATGTTGTACGGCGTGCCATTCCCCACGAGGAACAGGTACGGGATGTGGAGCGAGACACCCGAGCCCTGCAGCGTGACGTTGCCGGAGTATTCGCCAGCGGTCGGAACGGAGCCCGTCAGCGAGACGTTGAGCACAGCAGAGCCGCCGGCCGGCAGCGAGAGCGCGCCCGCCGGATTCAGCGAAACCGAGATGCCGCTGACGGCCGTGACGGGCGCGACCGCCGGCGTCAGGGAGACGGCGGATGAGCCGTGATTGACCACGGTCAACTGGATGGGCGCCGGCAACGAGCCGCCGGCCTTCAGAGAACCGAAGGAGAGGCTGGAAGGCTCGACCGTGACGGTGGCGGCGACGGCCGCTCCGGCGTCCAGACGCCCGGCGCCGATCCATTCGGCATCGACCGGATCGGCGAAGTCATCGGTCTTGACGTCCTGCGCGGAATTGTTCACGAGCGCCGAGCGGATCTGCGCGGCGGTCCAGCCGGGATGGGCCTGCTTGACCATGGCGGCCGCGCCGGCAATCAAAGGCGCGGCAAAGCTGGTACCATCGGCGGCGGCGTAGCCGTTCTGGCTGTAGACTTCACCGTACGGATCGAAGCGCTGCGCGGCGGCGTACATCCCCGAGGGTAACGGCAGGTAGTAATCGTTGGGGTCCGGCAGAAGGAGCCCGAGCGAGAAAGCGCCGGGGTCGAGGCCGCCCGTCGCGACCAGATCGGGCTTGATGGCGTAGTTGCCGAGCGAGGGCCCGATGGAGGAGTAACTGGCGAACTGGTTGGCGGCGATCGCCGGCGTCAGATTCCACTGGGAAACATAGGCCGAGAGATCCTGCTCTGCGCCGGCGAGATCCACCGTGACGTTCTGGCCGGGATTGGCGTCGATGTAGGTTTTCAGGTTCTGGCCGTCGCTGTTGGACACGAGGACGACAGGGCCGAAGAAGTTATCCTGAATGCCTTCGGGCGGGCTGAGCGTGGTGGCGGAGGCGGGGGCATAGAGGATGATGCCGACGGCGCCGGCATTCCAGGCGTTGAGGGCGCGGTCGGCGTCCTGGCAGGTTCCGCCCTGGGCGATGAGGGCGATGGAGTTGTCGAGCGAGTGGTCGGGCAGGCTGGAGCAGGCGAAGCCATTGGCGCCAAGCTGGGTGATATCGACGAGCGGAGCCGTATTGGCGATCGAGAAATAGTAATCGACGTCGCTGATGGCGGCGGCGATGTTCTTCAGATTGGAGGGGGCGCCGTTGCCCGCCATGCTGACGGTGGGCACCAGGACATGCGAGTTGAGGAGCGCGCCGGCCGAGAGAACCGAGGGAGCGGTAGAGGGCGAGGAGACCACGGTCGGGCAGGGGTACACGTTGGCGCCGGTGCAGTAGGCCTGGCCGGTGCCGTCGCCGTCATTTCCGGCGGAGGCCACAATGACGAGGCCGGCGCGGGCGGCGCTCTCGAAGGCGGCGGCCACGGGATCGCACGGCGTGCCGGCTGCTTCGCCGCAGGCGGCTCCCGTATCGAGCGGTCCGAAAAGCGCGGGGCCGCCGGCGGAGTAGACCGCGACATCCATGCCGTCGTTGAGGGCGTCTTCAACGGCCATGATGCTGGCCGCATCGTCGATGCCGTCATGCACGCCCGGCGATCCCGCGACCTTGTAACTGCCGAGCCACGCTTTGGGTACCATGCCGGAGAAGGTGACCGAGCCCGTGTTGGTGTTGCCTGCGGCGATGGAAGCTACGGCGGTGCCGTGGCCGACGTGGTCCTGGGCGGAGAAATCGTCGGGCGTAGAGTCGGCGGCAGGGTTGTGCGGATCGCTCCCGGCGGCAAACAGGGGCACGTAGCTGCGCGCGACGATCACTTTAGTGTTCGTGAACTGGAGGCAATCGTTCGGCGCGTTGCACTTGGGGAATCCAGCCGGGACGGAGAGGGATGAGTCCTGGAAGGCGGGATGGTTCTGGTCGATGCCGGTATCGATGATGGCGATCTTCATGCCCGCGCCGGCCTTGGATTGACCGCCAAGAGCGCTCCAGGCGGTCGGGGCATTCATGAGCGCGGTGGCGCGGTTGGTGTGGGTCCGCAGCGCGCGGCGGGGCAGCACGGCAATGACGCCGGGGAGAGCCTTGAGCTCAGGCACGCGAGCCGCGGGAGCCGCGACGAAGAGGGCGTTGAGCACCGTGGAAACGGAGCCTTCGACGCGGATGTTGCGGCTGGCGAGCTCGCGGCGGATGCTCGCCTGCGCGGACTCGAGCTGCCCGCGGTAAGCCGCCGCGGCGGCGGTGCGCACCTGTTCACGGCCGGCGAAGCGCTGGGCCACCGGCGGATCGGCGAGGATCAGGGTGTAGCGGTTCGGAAGGAACGGCGACTTGCGGGGCGCCTGCGCGAAAGCCGCGACCGCCATGAGGGAAATGCCTACTAACCAGCAGCAACAGGAGCGCATGAACATGGTTTTATGACGGTAACACAGGCAGGAGGAGTTTGGTTGCGGAAGGCGGCGCGGGCCGGGCGGCCCGCGCCGCGTGAATTAGTGGATCTGATAGCTCGCGGGTACCTGGAAGAGATAGGCGGGCGGCTCAGCGCGGACGATATTGGTCAGCCGGAAAGTCTCTTCGCCGGTGCGCGGGTCGCTGTGGCGGGTTTGGATGAAGGTCTGGAGGTCCGGGGAATACCATCGCTCGGTGACCGACTGGATCGGGCGGTCGTTGCCGATCGCGCCGGCGGCAATCGTTTCGGTATCGCGGGTGCCATCCGCGTTCACGCCCTCTATCTGGCGCCGGCCGAGGGATTCGCTGTGCAGTTCGCCGGCGCCGTGCTTCAAGGCGATCGCCACCTTGCCGGCGCGGGCGGCCCCGAGGGAGTCCTGCATTACCTGGAGCTGGGCGGCCTCCGCTTTGAGCTTCGCCTTGATGGCGTCGGCGTGGGCGGCGGACGGGTCGCCGGGCAGCGGGGGTGGCGGAGGGAGCGGGCCGCCGTTATCGCTGTAGCGGAACCACTGAATGTTGGTCTTGGCGGCCGCGCCATCGGCAGTGGATTGGAAGAAGTAAGTGCCGAGGGGCAGTTTGCGCGCGGTCTGGGTCTTCGCGTCCAGCATGTAACTGGCGTTGCCGACAGGGTCGAAGATATTGACGATGTCGCCGGATTCGCGGCGGACGCGGCCTTCGCTGTCGCGATAGACCTGCGTCTGCGTCTCGTTGTGGATGCGGGTGCCGTCGCCGAGGGTCTGCGTGGTTTCCGTGATCTCGGTTCCGGAGTACGGAGCTCCCTTAACGGTTTTGCCCATGACGGCGCCGCCGATGCCCATCACTTTGACTTGCTGGGCCAGTGGAGCGTCCTGGGCGGAAGCGGTAATCGCGAACGATGCGAAAGCCGC
This sequence comes from Bryobacteraceae bacterium, assembly GCA_035293845.1. GTDB lineage: Bacteria > Acidobacteriota > Terriglobia > Bryobacterales > Bryobacteraceae > DATGMB01. Next base: position 1,351 of record DATGMB010000181.1, on the reverse strand, counting down.
GGACCAAACGTAAATGCGTTTCATTCGGTTTTGACTCCTTCGGAGAAATTGGATACGAGACGGTACGCGTGGGGGCGCCCATCGGAGCCGACGATGATGTCGGCGGGGATTCGGTCAGGGCCGAGCGCGACGCGGACGACCAGGCCCGTGTCGATCGGGTCGTTATCGAGCGCGATAAAGGGCTGCAGCGTGGCCGCGGTCCGGTGTGGCGCCGGCGGGCGCGAAGGCAAAAGCAGCAGCGCGCACGCGGCGGCAATGGCGCCGGCGGCCAGACGTCGTGGCAACGCCAACCTCCGCCGGCGCGCGCGGGGCGCCGGTTCGAGCGCGCGCAGCAGGCCCGTAACGCATTCGGCCCGCGCGGCGATCTCGCGGAGCTGGGCCGAGCAGGCGGGGCACAGCTCCAGATGAGCCGCGAGCTGCGCCGCGTCACCGGGCGCGAGCTCGCCATCCAGGTGGGCGCGCAGAGCGCCGGGGGGCCAGCAGGGGGTCATAGATCTTCTCCATAGCGCTCGCGGTAGCGGCGGGCGAATTCGGCTTCGGCGCGGACCAGCAGCGTGCCGACGGACGAGGGCTGCACGCCCACGGCCGCCGCGAGCTCCTTATAGGGTAGCCCCTCCGCGCGGAGCAGCAGCAGTTGGGCATCGCGGGGTTTCATTTCGGCGAGGATCCCGCGGACGCGCTCGCGGCGCTCTTCCGCGAGCAGGCTGTCGAGGGCGGTCGGCCCGGAGGCGGTGCGAAGGCTTTCGGCGCCGGCCGCCTCCTCGCGGCGCCGGCGGCGGGTGTTGGAGCGAAGGGCATCCAGGCCGGCGTTCAAGGCCACCCGATACAGCCAGGGTGCGGATTCCGCATGCGGAGCGCCGGGGCGTGCGAGTTTGCAAAAGACGTCGGCGGCGAGCTCCTCGGCCTGGGCGGGGTCGCCGGTGACGCGCGCCAGCAGGCTGACCAGGCGCCCGTAATGGCGGCGGAAGAGCGACTCCACCGATTCGCGCGGGCCGGAGCCGGCGGGCGGCATGAGCGCGATTTCCTCCGCGGGGGTCACATCGGTAGGACGGCGCGGAGTGGGGTTTTGTGACGGCGCAGCGCCTTCGCGCTACCAGAAGAAAAGTACGTTGGGCCAGATGTGACCCTGCGTTTCGAGGCATTGGCCGCATTCCATCCGGTAATCCGGGCGGGCGCGGCGGACGGCCGCCGGGATGGTGAACTGGTCGTCGGGGTGGTGCTCGGCCGCGATGGCGAGGCGCGGCTTGTATCGCGCGAGAACGGAAGCGGCGCCGGCGAGCGCTTTGACTTCGGCGCCTTCAACATCCATCTTGATGAAGTCGACGCGCGGCAGCGCGAGCTCGGCGGCGAT
>DATGMB010000180.1:0-23702 GCA_035293845.1 Bryobacteraceae bacterium | reverse complement strand
TCCCCAGCGAGCGTCCGGCCACCCGCGCGATCTGCTTGCGCAGCCGGAGTTGCGGACGAAGGAACTCCCCGTCGCTGTAAGCCTCGGCCAGCTCATCCGCCGAGTCCTCAACTGTGCCGAACACCGGGAAGCCCACGGCGCGCTCGACGTCCTCAGGCGATAAGGCGGCGCGCGTGGCGCAGCGGTTCAGCAGCAGGCGGAGACGTTCGCGCGTGTATCCCAGATCGAGCAGCCGTTTCAGGATGCGTTGCGATTCCCGGAGCTCGGGCAATTGCAGCGTCGTCACCACGAACAGCTCCGGCTGATCCTCCAGCAAATCGAGCGCCGCGGGCCCCAGGCGGCCCAGATCGAACACGACCCAGTCGTAAAAGGCCGCGGCGAATCGGGCCACGTGCCGGACGCGGTCGGCGCGCGGCGGCTCGCTGAGCCGTCCGCTGCCGGGGGAAGCGAGCAGGTCGAACCCGGCCGATGTCTGGCACACCATTCCCTCCCACAGGTCCCGATCCAGACGGTGCAGGTTGGCGGCGGCATCCGCAACCGTGAACCGCGGCTCGGCGCGGACCAGGAATGCCGCGCCGGAGCCATGCGGCTCGAGGTCGAACAGCAGCGTCCTTTTGCCCGTTTGCCGCTGCAATTCCGCCGCGAAATGGCACGCCAGCGTCGTCGTCCCTACCCCGCCCTTCGCGCCCACGAACGCCAGCACCGCGCCCTTTCGCGCGCCCTCCTGCGATGCGAGCGCCGCCTGCCGGGTGCGCACGACCGCGTAGGTCACCGCGCGAACCAGCGCCTCCGTGCTGAGATTTCCCTTCGAGAGGTAGTCCTGCGCGCCTTTGGCGACCGCCGTGAGCGCCATCGCCTCATCTTCGAGGCTCGTCAGCACCACGATGGGCACGCGCGGCGCATGGCGCTGCGTGGCGAGAAACGTTTCCAGCCCTTCGGAATCGGGCAGCATCAGATCGAGCAGAATGGCATCGAACGGAAGCCGCACGAGGAGGTCGAGCGCGTTCACCAGGCTATAGGCGCGGGTGACCTCGAAGGCCGGCGCCGCCGACCGCCGCAGCATCTCCTCCACTGTGCGGGCGTTGAGCGGGTTATCTTCGATCAGCAGAATCCGGATCGGCTTGTCCGGCGCCATCTCTTCTCCTTTCCGGCTCTACAACGCCCGGCCGTGGGCGAGCATGGCCGCGCGCGTGTTCTCGAAGGCCTCGGCCAGCCGCCGCACATCGGCGTGGTAGTCTCGCTGCGCGCCCGAGCGCGCGCTTTGTTCGATCTGGTGGCACAGCTCGATCACCGGGACCGCCCCCATGGTCAGAGCGCTGCCCTTGAGCGAGTGGCTGCACCGGGCCAGGACCCGGCAATCGCCGCTCTCCGCCGCAGTCCTTAACAGTTGCAAATTCTGCTCTCCATCCGCCAGAAACAGCTCGACCAGCTCCCGCAGGATGGCGGAGTTTTCAGCATTCGCCAGCAGCGCAAGGCCGGGCGGGACGTCCCAGTGCGGCTCGGACGGAACGGCGGAGCCGGGTGCGTCCTGCGGCAAAGAGTCGGCGCCGGAAGGCGGAATCGTGTGCATCTCCAGCCCCATCAGGCTAACGCGAATGATCGGGAAAAATATCGCTAACTTTGGATAGAGTACGCCTGGAGCGAGGGCGGAATCTCCACGACGTAAACCTGCGCCACGCCGGTACGGTCGCTGGCAAACGCGGCCTGTGTTTCCTCGAACGACCACGAAGGATGCGGATGCGTCCATTGCGGGCCGTAGACCGTATCGGCGGCGTTTTCCATCCAGCTCAGGTTGCGGCGGGCGTCCGCAAAATCGGCGGCCAGCGCGTAGCAGGACTTGCGCCACTGCGTCCCTTGGTTGCTCGATTCGCTCAGGCAGAGCTGGCGTCGGCCGCCGGTTGCGGCATCGACGATCCACAGCCCGCGGTCGGGGTGGTTCGTGTCGCAGAGGATGCGCGCGCCGCGGCGGTCGGGCGCGATGTGCCAGGCGTTGAACTCCGCGATCGTGCGGATGGCGCGCGTGGTCCAGTCCATGCGGCAGAGAGTGCGGGGCCAGACGCTGAAGACGAGATCGCCCGTCGCGCCGAGGAAAGTTTCGTGCACCACGAACTCCTCGTTGCCGTGCTCGTAGAGGCACTCCATGCCCGCGCCGTCGCGGCGGACGCGGTGCATGCGCGGGGCCGGGTCGCCGGAAAATTCGATCCATTCCGGCTCGAGCGGGTGAAATTGCGGGTGAATCACCGTACGCGGAAACGGAATTTCGCGCCATCCGGAGCCATCGAAACGGCCCACCGCAAGTCCGCAGCAGCCGTCCCGTTTATATGCCGCGGTGAGCCACTCGCCGTCGCCGCTGATCGAGCATTCGCCGAGTTCGGCGCCGGCGCACTCGACGATGCGGCGCTCGGCCAGCGTCGCGCGGTCGATCGCCCACAAGCCGCCGCCGCGCGTCACCACCAGCGCATCGCCGCCGGGATGGAGCGCCGGGCTGAACGGATGAATCGGCGCCCCGGCGGTCAACTGGCGGGTTTCGCCCGTGGCCAGCGAGGTCTCGAACAACTGCGCCGCGCCCGTACGGTAGGAGGTGAAAAACATCTCCGCGCCGCCCGGAAAGAACGAGCTTTGCAGGAAGTACGCCGGATGGTTGATGGCGGGGCCGTCGGTGACCTGCGTGATCTCCGCTCCGGTGACGCGGTCGCGGTAGCGAATCATGACCGTCCCAAATAGAGGTCGCGGCCCGCGGCCAATGCGGCAATTTTGCGGTCGGCCACGGAGCGATGCAGCATCCAGAAGCCGCAATCGGGGTGGACCCAGGCGATGCGCTCCGGACCGAGCACCCGCGCGGCCCGCTCGATGCGGCGGGCGATCTCCTCCGGCGTTTCGATGTGGTTCACCTTGACATCGACCACGCCGATGCCGAGCCCGAGGCGCGGGTCCACTTCGCGCAGCGCATCGAGGTCCTCCGGCGGGCGGTGCGCGGCTTCGAGGATCAGGTGGTCGGCGTGGAGCGCGTTGAGGAAGGCGATCAGGCGCAGCCAATCGCCGTGCTGGATGCTTTGGCCACCGTAGTTGCCGAAGCAGAGGTGCACGGCGCGGCGGCCGCCGAATGCGTCCAGAACGCGGTTGATGGCCGCGGCGGCCAGCGGTCCGTCGGCGGGATTGCCGGTGATATTGGCCTCATCGATCTGCAGGCAGGCGCAGGGCAGGCCCGCCACCTGGCAGGCCAGCACCTCGGCGACGGCCATCAGCAGGTCCTCGAAGCGGCCGTAATGCCGGTCGAGCAGAGTGCGCGCCAGCATGTACGGACTGGTGACCGTGAACTTGAAATCGCCGCCCGCTACCGAGGCGGCGAGCGCGCAATCGGCCGCCAGGTTCAGCGAACCTTCGCCGAGCGGCCCCTCCACCACTGCGGCCGGCTTGCGGCGGAAGCTCATGCCCGGCTGGCGCGCGAACGCCTCGGCATCGCTCCGGCCCACCGCGCCGCGCACGCCGCCCATCGGCCGGATGAAATACTCGATCATGCCGTTGGTATCGGGGTGGTTGACGTCGAAGCGGTACAGCTCGCCGTCGGTGGGCAGATCGATGCGCGCCTGGCGCTGGATATCGAATACGACGCGCGTCGCGTCGAGCCGCGCCTGCTCGGAGGGCTGCGCCGCCAGCCACGCGGGAATCGGATAGGAGCCTACGGTCGTGGTGAGGATCATCGAGGCAATTTCAGATCCTACCAGAACCACGTCTCCACGATCCGCGGCGGCCCGACATTGCCGTTGATGATTTCCGTTTTCAACACCACCTGGAGGTTTTTGCGCTCCCAGCCTTTGGGGGCGCGTTCGGCCAGCATCTGGAGATAGCGCGCGCCGGTGACGAATTCGCCGGCGGCGGCGGTGCCATCCTTGCCCATTCCCGCGACCACCACGACGATCTGCTCCGTATGCGGGTCCACGAAGCGCGAAACGATCGCCCAGTCCTCGAATACCTGCGAGTACGGCTGGTTGGCGTCGTGCCGCCAGAGGACCTTCGAGGGGTTCCGGCGGTCGCGGATGAATCCGGTGTGGCCGGGCCCCCGATCGAACGAGAAGCGGAGCTGATCCGCCAGCCGCATGGTCCATGGATTATTGAACGCGCCCACGAGGATGGCCGGACCCTTGCGGAAATCCGCGAGGTTGAAATCGGTGCTGCGGCGGATCTCGGCTTTGTGCCGGTTCTGTTCGATCAGGCCGGTGAGGCGCGCCATGGTCAGGGCATCGGCAAAGGCCATCTGGTCGTTGCGCATGACCTCCAGATACGTTGGCGGCTGACTGCTTTCCGAAGGCCGCGGCCATGCCGGGGCGACGCAGAGCAGGATGGAATCCTGGCCCTCCCAGACGGGGCCCCAGAAGCTGTCGATGGGGCTGGCGTGCGGACGAAGCTCGGCGGCGGCAATGCCGATCGCGATCAGGGCCAGCGCCGCCGCAGCGCCGTAGGCCGTCCAGGCGCGGCGCGGCGGCTGCGGGACAAGTCCGGCGGCGGCTGCTTTGGGCAGCTCATGGACCTGCCCTGCCGGCGGCTCCGGCATCCGGAATTCCGGGACATACGATCCGGCGGGCAGCTCGATCCGCAGCTCCGCGGCGTGCGCTTCATCGTGATAGTACTGGGCGAGCCGCTTGCGGACTTCGCAGGCGGAAGTGCGCACCACAGGATCGAGATTGCTATCGTAATCCGCATCCCGCCCGAAGACCTGGACGCCGAGCGCGCGTTCCTTCAAATGCGCCGACCGGCCCTCCAGCTTCTGCTCGACGACGTACTTCAATAAAGCCGGATAGTGCCGGCTGTGTCTGAACAGCGGGCTCGCCAGAATGCGCGCGAGTTGCTCGCGGACCGTCCGGTCTTCGAGGCACGCTGGCGGCTGCACGTACGGAGTGCTTGCCATTGGTACCAACCCCTTGGGTGAAAATTCTATCACGCAGAGCCCCAATTTTTACAAATTTAACGTGTAACGGACGTAGAAACGGAGTTCGAACGGACCTTATACGCGGGAATAATCCCCTGAAATACCACAGGTTAAATTTTTTTGGAACTTCGTACGGTAGGACTTCTTGAAGGCGTTTTCGGATTGGCATAACATAGCACCGCTTCAACCGTAGTCCGGAGTTGGGAGCGGTGGCGTCCGAAAAAGGGGTAGGCCGCGACCGCCGAGAGGTTACTTGCAGCGATATCAAAACCTGCCAGAGGGGGGTTGGAAATGCGCATCACTTCGAAAACGGCACTGCTGCTCTGTGCCTTCCTGTTAGCCGGCGCCTGCGCGTTCGCGCAAACCACGGCCGGTTCCTTGCTCGGAACGCTGCTCGATCCATCGAGCGCCGCGGTGGCGGGCGCCACCGTCACTTTGACTGAGACGGATACGGGCGCCACCCGCACCGCCACCACGGACAGCTCCGGCGTGTTCCGGTTCCCGAATGTCCCGCCGGGGAATTACAGCATTTCGGTCCAGGCCTCCGGGTTCAAGAACCTGGTGCAGACGGCCATTGCGGTCGGTGCCAGCGAGACCCGCGATTTGGGTAAGCTGACGCTCGCGCTGGGCAACACCACGGAGAAAATCGAGGTGGTCGCCGTAGCCACCGCCGTGCAACTCTCCAGCTCGGAAAAGGCCCAGGAAGTGGATTCCAAGCAGTTGGAAGACGTGACGTTGAAAGGCCGCGACCTGTTCGGCTACATGAAGCTGGTGCCGGGCGTGATCGACCGCGCCGGCCTGCTGGGCGACCCCGGCGCCGGCAACCGGGACGTGGCGTCCGAGAACGGCATCCGCGCCATCACGATCAACGGCAACTCCTCCGCGCTGAACTTCACGGTGGACGGAATCACCGATATGGACACCGGCTCCAACGGCACGCTGCACTACGAGCCGAACATCGATGCCATCCAGGAATTGAAGATTCTGACCAGCAACTACCAGGCGGAGTTCGGCCGCAACTCGGGCGGCACCATTACGGCCATCACGAAGAGCGGCACCCAGACCTTCCACGGCAGCTTCATGTGGAACCACCGCAATGAAGGCTTGGACGCCAATCTGTGGGCCAACAATCGAAACGGGCGCAAGGCGGACGGGACGCCGGTTTCCCCCATTTCTCCCTACCGCTACAACGTCGAGACCTATACCATCGGCGGCCCGGTCACGATCCCGCACCATTTCAATAGCGACCGCCGGCGGCTGTTCTTCTTCTGGTCGCAGGAATATACCGGACAGTTCGTCAACGGCAGCGTCCAGACCAAGTACACGCCTACGGCCTTGGAACGTAAAGGCGACTTCTCGCAGAGCTTCCAGAACAACGGGTCGTTGATCACGATTACCGATCCGAGCACGAGCGCGCCGTTCCCGGGCAATGTGATTCCGTCCTCGCGCATCACCCCGTTGGGCCAGGCGATGCTGAATTTCTTCCCGCTGCCCAATTTCGTCGGCCAGGGCTCGCAGGCCAACATCGACAACTACACCGAAGCCGCCAGCGCTCCGCATCCGCACCGCAATGACGTGCTGCGCGTGGACACCTATCTGACCTCGAAGATCAACGGCTACTTCCGGTATATCAACGACCACGACGATATGATCGCCCTTTACCAGGGAACGCAGTTCTCCACCGACCACGGCGGGCTGCTGGGAGACGCCGGAATCGCTCCGATCGACCACCCCAATCCGGGGCACGGCTACTCGGGGTCGATCATCTACAACATCTCGCCGACCACGATCAACGAATTCACCATGGGCAAGAGCTGGAATACGTGGTCCTATTATTCGACCGACAACTACAAGACCGAAGATCGCGGGCTGCTCGGGACGAGCATTCCGGCCCTGTTCCCGCTGCCGACGGGCACTCCGAACGGTGCGTCGAAAACCAATGGCTACGTCAATATCCTGCCCGAGTTCCAGTTCGGCGGCTCGCCGCAGAATTACATGAATTACACGCGGGTCAACACCAGCGCCGGGAACTACGAAAACTTCAACCCGATCTGGACGTTCACCGACAACCTGAGCAAGGTCATCGACAGGCACACGCTGAAGGGCGGCATCTACATCGAGCACAACACCAAAATCCAGCCCTCGGGGCCGCCGTACGCGGGCAATTTCAACTTTACGGTGGACACGCTGAATCCGCTCAACACGGGCGACGGCTTCGCCAATGCCCTTCTCGGTTACGTGGACAGCTATCAGCAGGCCACCGGCCGCGCGGTGTTCAGCACGCAGTATTGGAACGTGGAGTGGTACCTCCAGGACAACTTCCGCGTCACCAAGAAACTGACGCTCGATTACGGCGTGCGCTTTTACCACCAGACGCCACAGGCCGACCTGAACTACACGTTCTCCAATTTCGTGCCGTCGCTCTACTCGAAAGCTTCGGCGCCGCGGATCTACATTCCGGGCATGAGCGGCGGCAAGCGCGTCGCCATCGATCCGGGAACGGGCGCGGTGGCGCCGGTCGCCTATATCGGCCTGTACGTGCCGAACTCCGGCAATCCGGCGGACGGCTTCCAGTTGCTCGACCAGAAGGCGCCCTCGCTCAACCCGTACACCACCTCCTGGCTGGCGGCGGCGCCGCGCGTCGGCTTCGCTTATGACGTTTTCGGTGACGGCAAGACGGCGCTGCGCGGCGGCTTCGGCATCTTCTACAACCGCCTCGACGGCAACCAGGTGTACAACCTCTCCGGGCAGCCGCCGGTGGTGTTCCAGCCGCAGGTCAACTACGCCACCTTCGACCAGATCGCGGCGAGCGGCAACAACCTGGTGTTCGGCCCCGCCACCTTCTACATGTGGCCGGCCGGCAACATCCCATGGGACCGCACCCAGAACGCCAGCCTGAACCTGCAGCGGCAACTGCCGGGCGGCATGGTGATCGACGTCGGCTACACCGGAGACTGGGAATACAACCAGCAGCTCTCCTACGACGTCAACCCGATTCCGATCGGGACGCGTTATCCCTTCAACCCGAACAATCTCGACACCACCAACGGAAAGACGCTGCCGGATATCCTGTTGCGCACGAAGTTCCCCGGCTACAACACAATCAACTCCTATGCTCACCTGGGCAGCACGAACTACAACGCGATGACGGTTTCGCTGCAGCGCCGCTACTCGCACGGGCTGGCGCTCGGATTGGCGTATACCTGGGGCCATTCGCTCGGGCTGCAGTCGTACAACCCCGTGGTGCCGAACAACGCGTTGTGGAACTACGGGCGCACCGGCTTCGATATCCGGAACAACATCCAGGCCAACTACTCCTATGACATTCCGGGGCTCGGCAAGGCGCTGGGCTCGAAGGTGCTGGGAGCTGTGACGGACCGCTGGACGCTCTCCGGAATTATCACCATCCAGAGCGGCATTCCGTTCAATCCGGGCGGGCCGAACGTGCTCGGCACGTCGCCGGATTACACCGGCACGCCGGACGTCGGCGCGCGCGTGAACGTGGTGGGCGATCCATTTGCCAACGTTCCGGCGGGCCACTACTTCAACCCGGCGGCATTCGCGCCTCCGGCTTACGGCACCACGATCACCACTCCGGTTCTGGGCGATCTGCAGGGCGGCTCCGGCGTGATGAGCCTGCCGTGGATCTGGAACGTGGACGTGACCATGCAGAAGTTCATCCCGATCAAGGAGCGTGCCGGTTTCAAGATCGCGGCCCAGGCGTACAACGTCTTCAACCATCCGGAGTTCAACAACGTCAACACGGGGATTCAGTGGGACGCCAACGGCAACGTCACCAACCTGGCGAGCGCCGGCGTTCTCAGCAGCACTCTGCCCGCGCGCGTCTTGGCTTTCAGCGCGCGGTTCGAGTTCTGAAACGGCCTCGCCGGAGGGGCCGGGCATGCCCGGCCCGCGTCGAGGCAAGGACGTCTTTGCGCAGGCACGGACCGGCTGTGGCCGGCCCCTGCAAGCGTCAGGTGGCCAACGATTGGCCACCTGACAAAACTCGGTCTTGTGAAATCAATGACTTGCAGCACCCTGGTGGCCAATCGTAAGCCACCGGGCCGCGGGCCGCGGCTGCTGCGGGCGTATAATTGGTCCGAGTTTTCAGGCCCAATGAGCGTCCGTCATGCCGCGGTTTTCGTAACCGGTTTCCTCCTCCTTCCCTGTCTCGCAGCGCAAACGCCGGGACCGGAATTGCACGACGCCATCGCCGCTCTTCAACGCTCAGATTTCGCATCGGCGGAGCGCGAATTGCGGTCCGATCTCGCCAGGCGCCCCGATGACCCCTGGGCGCTCAGCCTGCTCGGCGCCGCGCTGGACAGCCAGAAAAAAATTGCGGATGCCGAAGGCTTCCACCGCCGCGCCGTCGCGCGCGCCCCCCAATCGGCCGAGATCCTGAACAACTACGCCACGCATCTGTGGATGGCGGGGCGCCCGCAGGAAGCCGCGCAAATCTACGGCCGGATCGTCGCCATCGAACCCTCGCACTACAATGCGAACCTGCAGTTGGCTCGCGTCGCGATCGAGAGCCGAAACGCGGCCGAAGCGCTGCACTGCCTGGACCGGCTGCCGGCAGAGCGGCAACCGGCGCCGCAGGTGGAATATCTGCGGCTCCAGGCGCTCGCGCTCGCCGGCAATACCGCCGAGGCGGACGCCATGGCTGTGCGCCTTCAGCCGCTCGCGCGCGCCGATGCCGCGTTCGCGCTCGCGGCCGCATCCGTGCTTACGAGCGCCGGACGCGCCGACGCCGCGGCGCAAGTCCTCGAAGCCGGTCTGCAAGGCGCTCCCGCCCGCTTCGACCTGCTCTACGATCTCGGCGTCGCGTCCACGCGGGCCGGCTATTACGAGCGGGCGCGCGAAGTCCTGACCGCCGCCCTCGGGCAGCAGCCGAAGAACGCGAACGTGCTGTACGCGCTGGGCGTCGCCGACTACCAGTCGCGCCGGTTCGAGGACGCCGTGCGCGCGCTCTCGCAGGCGGTCCAGGCCGATCCGCGCCATGCCGATGCCCTGAAGCTGCTGGCCGCGGCGACAAGCGACGTGGGCGCCCTCGACGATGCGGCCGCGCTCTGGGACCGCTACCTGAAGCTCAAGCCCGGCGACGATTCCGCCCGCCGCGAGCGCGGCTACACGGCGGTCCAGCGGGGCCGCTTCCAGGAAGGCATCGCGGACCTCGAATGGTACCTCGCGCGCCATCCCGGCGACGCGGCCGGTCATTACGAGCTCGGGCAGGCCGAGCGCAGCCGCAATCCCGCCAAGGCCATGGAGCAGTACGGCCGCGCGCTGGAGATCGATCCGCATTATGTTCCCGCGCTCGCCGCCCGCGGCAGCCTGTATTATCAACTGGCGCAGCCCGAAGCCGCGGCCAGGGATCTCGAGCTGGCCGCGTCGCTCCGTCCGGACGATGCGGAGACGCTCGACCGGCTCGGCCAAACCTACCAGGCGCTCGACCGCACGGCCGACGCCGTCCGCGCCCTGCGCCGCGCCGCCGAGCTCGCGCCGGACGATTCCAAGATCCTGCTGCATTGCGCCCGCGCGCTGGCCGATTCCGGCGATACCAGGGAATCGAAGGCTCTGATGGAGCGCTTCCGGCAGTTGGGTCCGGAGAAGAAGATCGGGGTCCCCGCGGGATTCGTCGATTACCTGAGCCTGAGCGATGCGCAGCGGCACGCCGCTTACCGCGCCAACCTGGAAAGGGCCATGCGCGAGCACCCCGAAGCGGTGGACGTGAAGGTCGAATACCTGAAGCTGCTGATCCGCGACGGCCGCGAAAGCGAGGCCGTGGCGCAGGCGCGCGCCATCGCCGCCGCGCATCCGGGCGGCGCCGTGCTGGCGGAGATGGGCCGCGCGCTCTCCGCTGGCGGGGATTTCACCGCCGCCTGCGAGTTCCTCGAACAGGCGAAATCCGCGGGAGCGCCCGCGGGCACGGAGACGGATCTCGCGGTCGCCGTCCACTTCTCCCGCGCCGAGGCGGGCAATCCCGCCGCCACGCTCGGGGAATTCGAGCAGGCCATCGGCGCCGCGCCCGGCCGCCCCGATCTCTACCGCCAGGCGGCGTTGTTTCTGGAGCAGAAGGGCCGCTCCGGGGATGCCCGCGAGGTGCTGGATCGCGGCGCCAAAGCGCTACCGGATGACCGCGGCATTCTCCTGCTAGCCGCGATTGCAGCCGAGCTGGCCGGCGATCGCCCGGCTGCCCAAAGCGGCCTCGATGCCATGCAGAACCGCTGGCCGGAATGGCACGCCGCCTGGGCCGCGCGCGGGATGATTCTGGCGAAGCACGGCGATTTCGCCGAGGCGCGCCGCGCGCTCGAAACCGCGATTGCACTGGGCGCCGGCGGCGCCGAAGTGTACGCGGCCCTGGCCCGGGCGTCGCTGGGCGCCGGAGATCGCGCCGCCGCCGACGCCGCCCAGGCGCAGGCGCGGCGGCTCGGTCTCCACGAGGACACGCAAGCCGGTCCGCCCGACCTTTTGAGCTTTTTCCGCTGACCGATTCCCGTATAGGATAGATTCGTGGACGACGCCAGGAAGCTCCAGCTCAAGGCGCGGCACACGTGGAAGTGCCGTCCCGGATACTCGATTTGCGTGATCGATCGCGGCCGCGTGCGCTTCGATTATCCGGCACACTGGATCGTCGAACCGGGCGAGGGCGCGGTGCACCTGCACGACCGGCCGCCTTCGATCGAAAGCTGCGATCTCGGCGTCTCGATCTTCGCGGTGCCGCTCGAGGTCGCTCGCGAACTGTCTCTCGACGACACGCTGCTCCACGCGCTGGGAGAGCGGAAGGCGTACGAGCAATCCGAAATCCGGCGCATCGGCCGCCCCGATCTCGAAATTGCGTGGCTGGAGCAGAAATACACGGACGCGGAGCGCGAGCGCGATGCCCGCTTCCGCGTGGCGCTGGCGCGCGGGCCGGAGTTGTGCCTCATCTCGATGAACTACTGGGCGGACCGCGCCGCCGAGCTCGAGCCGGTGTGGGACGAGGTGCTGCGCACGCTCGTCATGGGCGTGATGATCGCGGACCCGGCCGCCGGACCCGTGATCCAGTAGCTACCACGGCCCCGGACGCCACGTACCGCCGGCCGTCCCATACGGGCTCGCGACCACGACCGTGTAGCCGTCCGGGTCGCGCATCCAGCACTCCCAGTGGTTCGGGCCGCCATCGCCTTCGGGCGGATTCTTGTGCTTCGGCAGCACGATCTCGACACCCATTTCCGCCGCCCGCTCCATCACGGAATCGAAGTCCTCCACTTCGAACCAGAGCAGTACCCCGTTGCCGTACGGCCGGTCCTGCGGATCTCCGATGCGCCCGTGGTGGTGCTCCACTTCGAAGCTGTGCAGTTGCAGGACGAGCTGGCCGTTGGCGACCAGTTGCTCGTACGCGGACCCGCCGTGAGCGCTCCGCATTCCGAGCAGCCGCTCATACCACCGGCTGCTGGCTTCGACGTCAGAAACGGCAATCAGAGGCTGTGGACGCATGGCTACCCGACCACATGCGAGTAAATGAACAGCACAATCACCGCGCCGACCAGCGCCATGAACCAGCCGGCCGGATGGCCCTCGCGGTACAGGCCGATCCAGCGGCCGATCCGCCCTCCGAGCCACGCGCCCGCGAGGCCCAGCAGCATGGTGGCGATGAGGCCCATGTGCTGGCGTCCCGGCATCAGCGCGCGGGCCAGCAGGCCGATGATGAGCCCGAAAATCGCGTGTCCGATCATGTGCAGCATAGGCGATTCCCTCCGGAGTCTCGCTGCCATTATCCTATGCCCCGCAAGTGCGGGAACGAACAAAAAAGCCGGCTGCCGGGGCCGCGGCGCGGGTCCGGCAGCCGGCGCAGGGCTGCGAGAAGAACCTTCAGTACATCAGCTTCAGCGCGAATTGGATCTGCCGCGCGGGATAAGTCGAGCGGATGGTACCGAACGCCGCGTCCGTGATGGTCGCGTCGGGGAAGCCGAAGTTGGTGTGGTTGACGGCGTTGAAGAACTCGCCGCGGAACTGCAGCGCGGCCCGCTCCCGGATCGCAAACTTCTTGTCGATGCCGAGGTCCCATTGGTTGAAGCCCGGAGTACGGTAAGCGTTGCGGCCCGAATTTCCGAACGGCGCCGATGGCGATGGCACCTGGAACGCGGCGCCATCGAAGTAGTGGTCGAGCATGTTCGACGCGCGCAGGTCCGTCGGGTTGCCGATCACGTTTGGACGCATGACCGCTTCGCCGCGGTAGTCCGGAATGCGGCCGGTGACGTCGTTGGCCGCGGCCGGCGCATACACGATGTTGACCGGCAGGCCGGTATTGGAGATGTTAATCGTATTCAGTTCCCAGCCGCCGATTGCGCCATCGACGACCGGCCCCCAGTTCGCGCCCCACTTCCGGCCTTTGCCGAAGGGCAGTTGGTAGACGAAGCTGGTGGTGTTGATGAGCTTCACATCGAAGCTGGAGGGTCCGCGCTCCGCCTTGAGGTTATAGACGTTCTGCGGATTCGCCAGCGCCTGGCCGGACGCGGTCTCGAGGGCCTGCTCGGAATCGCCCAGCGCTTTCGACCACGTGAACGAATTCAGGAAATACAGGCCGTGGCCGAAGCGGTGCTCCACGCGCGCCGCCAGGCCGTTGTACGTCGAAATGCCGGCCGGGTCGACCCACGTGATCGCTCCGAACGACTGGTCCGGCCGCCGCGGCTGGATTCCCAGCGTCTGCCCCGGCTGGTTCGGCAGCGCCTGGTTGTAATCGGCGACAATCGGCAGCCGCGAGCTGTGGTTGCCCGAGTAGGTCAGCTCCACCACCCAGTCCTTCGCCACTTCGCGCTGCACCGCAAGGAACCACGTCTGGATGTACGGCCATCGCGTGTCCTTGGGGATATAGGAGATATTCGCATTCACCGGGTTGAAGTTGGCCGGGCTGGTCAGTCCCGGCGGGAACGAATTCATGGTCGTGATGAATCCCGGATTGTTCACCGGCGAAGACTGGTTAATGGTGACGATGTTGACCTGCGGGCCGTTGATGCCCAACTCGTCGGCGCTGCCCAGCCGGTTCAGGTGAACATAGCTGATGCCGTAGCCGCCGCGCACCACGGTTTTGGGATCGACCGAATACGCCAGCCCGAAGCGCGGCGCCCAATCTTTATAATCCGGGTTGACCAGCGTGCGGTCGTAGAGGCTGCCGTTTTTCGCGGTGAGGATCGAATTGGTCGCCGGGTCGAAGTTGCTGAGGACGTTGTCGCGCTCCCACCGCGGCGTCGCGAATTCCCAGCGCAGTCCGAGGTTCAGCGTCAGCTTGCTGCTCACGCGGAAGTCGTCCTGCACATACCAGAAGAACTGCCGCTGGCGGTAGCTGCCCACCAGATAATTGGCAAGCTGGATCTGGCTCGGCAGGCCGAACATGAAATCGGCCAGGTTGTAGCTGGTGGGGTCGGCGGCAATGGTGCAGCCGGCCGCCTGCCCGAGCTGCGCGCACGTGGGCTTGCTGAACTGGCCGGCGTAGGCCTGCAGACCGTAGACCGGATTGATGTCCATCACTTCGGTGTGGATAATTCCGCCTTCGACGCCGAATTTGAGCGCATGGCGGCCCTTCATCCAGGAGTAATTGGCCTTGGGATCCCAGTTGGTCGGGTTTTGAAATTGCGGATTGGTCGCCTGCCGTCCCATGCCGCTGAAGCCGCTGATGTTCTGCGTGTTGAGGCCGCCAGTGAGGAAGGGCGCGGTGGAAAGGCCGTTGAGTCCATAGAGCTGCTGCGCGCTCGGTCCGCCGAGGAACACCGGGAACTTGCCTCCCGTAACGTGGCTGAATCCCATCCGCAGATCGAGCAGCGAAGTGGATGTGATGCTCCAGGTGTAGGAAGCTGCCGCGTTCTGATCCAGGACGCGGACGTTGCCGTTGCCGTCGCCGCCGGAAGGGCCGGCGATGGTGGGCTGGTAGAACTGGTTGTCCTTGCGCTGGCTGAAGCGCAGGAATGCCGACATGCGGCCGTTGATCTGCGCATCGATCTTGGCGTCGTACTTATCGCCGTAATCGCGCGTGAGCAGCAGCGCCTGATAGTCGTTGGAGCGGCCCGGCCCGTTGGGCGCGGGAAGCTGGCCTAGCACCGTCTGCGCGAAGGGGATCATCGGAACCGGCGTGCCGGCCGGGTACACAGTGCCGTTGAGCGGGTTGACCACCGTGACCGGCAGGATGCCGGAGCGGTCCGTCAGGTTGGGAATGGAATCGAAGTTCAGGGCCTTCTGCAGGCTGCGCAGGCCTTCGTAATCGGCAAAATAGAAGATTTTGTTCTTGACGATCGGCCCGCCGATGGTGGCGCCGAACTGATTGCGCTGCAGGCTGGGCTTTTGAAACGTTGCGGGGCGCGCGCCGAAGATGTAGCCAATGGCGTTGAGGTCGGTGTTGCGCAGGAACTCGTAGGCCGTGCCGTGCAGTTCGTTGGTGCCGGAGCGCATCACGACGTTGACGATGGCGCCGCCGACGCGCCCGTATTCCGCGGAGTAATTGCCGGTAATTACCTTAAATTCCTGGACGGCATCCGGCGAAGGCTGCGCCACCTGGTTGGAATAACCCTGGTTGCTCGTCGAGTAGGGATTGTTGTCCACGCCGTCCAGCATGAAATTGTTGTACGTGCTGCGCATGCCGTTGGCGTTGAATGCGCCTTCCCGCGGCGGCGTGGCATACGCATAGACGGAGCGGTGAATATTCACCGAGAGCAGCGCGAGGTCCGAAAAATTCCGCCCGTTGAGCGGCAGTTCGGCGATGGCCTGCGTCCCGATCACCTGCCCGCGCTCGCTCGAATCCGTATCGACGGCGGAAGCCGTGCCGCTGACGTCCACGGTCTGCGTCACCTCGCCGACTTGCAGGGAGAAGTCCACCCGTTGACGGGCATTGACCGCCACGCTGACATCGGCATTGGACGCCTTCTGGAACCCCGCGGCCTCGACGGACACGGTGTAGCGCCCGACCTTTACGTTGAAAAAGTCGTAGTTGCCGTTTTCATCCGTGATGGTCTTGCTGGCGATGCCCGTCTCCTGGTGCAGCAGCGTAACCGTCGCCTTCGGCACCACCGAGCCCGAGGCGTCGCGCACCGTGCCGAGGACCTCGGCGGCGTCAAATTGCGCCAGGAGTGGACACACAGCGAGCAGGAAACCGGCGAGCAGCCGGGTTGACTGGCGTGTACGCATAGACACAGCCAGTTTATCCGAGGGCTATTTCAAAGCGATTGCAATTCCGTGACGGTTCGCACAGTGCGGCGAACGCGCGGCCTACTCTACCACCACCCGCCGGCCTTTCGCTTCCTCGCGCGAAAGGTGCGCGATGCGATCGTCGATAATGCTGCGGATGCCCTTCAGGAACTCGATGCGCGAGTTGCGGAAGTGGCCGCGTGTTGCGTCGGACCACATGCTCTCAAAAAGCGGGAGCGCCACATTGCAGAGAAGGCAGCCGGGCTGCCGGGAGTGCGCTTCCGGCCGGGCAGAAGTCGTTTCTTCCATGTCAGTTCTCCTTCATCTCTACCGTCAGGACCTTGTTTTCCAGCCGGGCTCGTCCGGGAGAAAGGGCCGCCATCGAAACCGGCAGCCCGATGTGCCGCCGGAGCGTGCCGATCTCGACTACCAGTTCGTCGCCTTTCTTGAACAGTCCCACCTCGCCCTTGGCGGCAAATGGCAATTGCAGGGTCACCTCGTAATGATTATTGCGCTTTGCGAAGGTATACGGCGCTTCGGTGCGTACCACCGCCGCGGGGTCTTCCTTGGGACCATAGAGCGCGCGCGCCAGTTCCTCCAGCCGCTCCCGGCCCAGCACCTCGTGGGTGAACAGCGGGACGCGCTTGACCGGAACCGGAGCGAAATAGGATTCGATCTCGCTCAGGATGCGCGCCTGCGAGGAGCGCCACTCCTCGAAGAACGCATCGGTCACCTGTTGCGGCAGCACACGGTTGACAATCACTCCATCCACCGTCAGGCCGTGCAGCGAGAAGTAAACGAAAGCCCGCTGCGTCTCCCGGAGAACCATTTTCTCCGCGTTGGTCACCAGGCGCACGCTCGTGGTGCGCGGGTCTTCGAGCAGCGTGTCGATGCCTTCCAGCTTTCCGAACAGGTCCTGAATATTGGCGAAGTAACTGTCCGTCGGCAGCTCGAGCGGCGACACCCGGTTGGCCAGCGGCCGCACCGCTTTCAGAATGCCGCGCTGGAACGGGAAAATATGCTTCATGTACCATTCGAGCGTGGTCGGCATGCTGACAAACCGCATCGATTCCGCAGTCGGCGCGCAGTCGAGAACGATGACATCGTAGCGCGCCTCGCGGCGGAACTGATTGACGTACATCATCGCGCTCAGCTCTTCCATGCCCGGCAGAATCGCGAGTTCCTCCGCCTCCACGTCGCTGATTCCGGTCGTGCGCAGGACCGAAATGACGTACGAGGAAATCTCCCGCCAATGGCGCTTGATTTCCTTCTGGATGTTGACCTCATGGATCGCCAGGCGGTCGCCGATGGGCAGAGGATCGCCGGTCTTGCCGTGAAACAGGGAGGTTTCCAGGTCGAAGGAGTCGGCCAGGCTGTGTGCCGGGTCGACGCTCATGACCAGAGTGCGGTATCCGAGGCTCGCCAGTTGCAGGCCCGTCGCGGCAGCCAGACTGGTTTTTCCGACGCCTCCTTTACCGCTGAACAACAGAATGCGCATACACCTTGATTCTAAACCCGCCATCCACAGAGCCAACCGCCCGCGGCGTTCTCCGATCCCTAACCCCTGATCCCCCTACGACTTTGCCGCCGGTCCGAACAGGCCAGCGCGGTATCATGGAACTATATGAAGTTTCTCTGGTGCGCCCTTCTGTGCGCTACCGCTCTGTCTGCCCAGACATTTTCCGGCGCGGCCGATATCGACGCCGCCATCAATCAGGCGATTCAGGATGGCCGTCTTCCCGGCGCCGTCCTGGTGATCGGTCACGATGGCCATGTCGTTTACCGCAAGGCCTACGGCAACCGCGCGCTCGCCCCCCAGACCGAGCCGATGACCGTCGATACGATCTTCGATTGCGCGTCCCTCACCAAGGTCGTCTCGACGACGTCATCGCTCATGAAGCTGTTCGAGCAGGGCAAGTTCCGGCTCAATGACCGCATTACCCAATACATCCCCGAATTTCAAGGCGGCAAAAGCGACATCACGATCCGCAACCTGATGACACACTTTTCCGGCCTGCAGCCGGATGTGCCGCTCAAGCCGGAGTGGAGCGGGTATCAGCACGGCATCGAGCTCGCCGAGAAAACTCCGCCCGCCGGGCCTCCCGGCGCCCGCTTTGTTTATAGCGACATCAATTTCAACCTGCTGGGCGAGCTGGTCCACCGGCTCAGCGGCCAGCTCGTCTCCGATTACGCGCGGCAGCACATCTTCGAGCCGCTCGGCATGCACGACACGATGTTCAATCCGCCCGCGAGCCTGATCCCGCGCATCGCCCCGACCGAGGCCCTCAATGGCGGTGCCCCACTGCGCGGCGTGGTCCACGACCCCACGGCACGCTACATGGGCGGCGTGGCCGGCGATGCCGGAATGTTTTCGACCGCCGACGACCTGGCGCGCTTCGCCCAGATGCTGCTCAACGGCGGCGAATTGAATGGCGTCCGCATCTTCAGCCCTTCGACCGTAGCGAAGTTCACCGAACCGCAGAGCCCGCCGGATCAGGCCGTGCTGCGCGGCCTCGGCTGGGACATCGATTCGCCGAACTCCGGGAATCGGGGCGAGCTGTTCCCCATCGGCTCCTTCGGCCACACCGGCTTTACCGGGACGTCCATCTGGATCGATCCCTCCAGCAAGACCTACGTCATCCTGTTGGCGAACAGCGTGCATCCATTCGTCCGGCCGGCGCTCACGCCGCTGCGGGGCAAGGTGGCGACCATCGCCGCGGCGGCGGTCGGCATCAAGGCACCGAACGTGATCCTGACCGGCTATAACGAAACGCTCGCCGGACCGGGCCTTCGCCGGCAGGTCGCCGCGAACACCCCAACCAAGAGCGGCCTCGACGTGCTCGAGGACGAAAAGTTCCGCCCGCTTCAAGGTAAGCGCATCGGCCTCATCACGAACCATACCGGTATCGACCGCAACGGGAAGCGCAATGTCGATCTGATGCGGCAGGCCGGCATCAACGTCGTGGCGCTCTTCTCTCCCGAGCACGGCATCTTCGGCAGCGAAGACCACCCCGGCATCCAGGACACCGTGGACCCCTCCACAGGAATCAAGGTATTCAGCCTCTACGGCGCCACCAACCGGCCGACGCCCGAGATGCTCAAAGGCCTGGACGCTCTGGTGTTCGACATCGCCGATGTCGGCGTCCATTTCTACACCTACGAGACGACCATGGCTTATGCCATGGAAGCAGCGGCAAAAGCTGGCATTCCGTATTACGTCCTCGACCGGCCCAATCCCGTTACCGGGGTGCACGTGGAAGGCCCGCTGCTCGATGCCGGCAATCGGGCGTTTATCGGCTACATGACCGGCGAGCCCGTGCGGCATGGCATGACCATGGGCGAGCTGGCGCGCATGTTCAACGGAGAGCTGAAAATCGACGCGGCGCTGAATGTGGTTCCGATGCAGAACTGGAACCGCGGCGACTGGTTCGACGCCACCGGCCTGCCCTGGGTCGATCCCTCGCCCAACATGCGCAGCCTCAACGCGGCCACGCTGTATCCCGGCCTGGGCATGATCGAGTACTCGCGCAACCTCTCCGTGGGCCGCGGCACCGATGCCCCCTTCGAGCAGGTGGGCGCGGACTTCATCGTGGGCCGCGATCTGGCAGCCTATCTCAACAGCCGCCACATTCCAGGAGTTCGTGTGTATCCCACCAGCTTCACCCCCACGGCGTCGAACTTCAAAGGGGTCAAAATCGAGGGCGTGCGCTTCGTGATCACCAACCGCGATGTGTTCGACGCCACCCGGCTCGGTCTCGAGCTCGCCGGAGCGCTGCAGCATCTCTATCCCGGCAAGATCGATTTCGCCGCGAGCCGCACGCTGATCGGCAGCGACGACGTCGTGCGCCGCCTCGCCGCCGGCGAGGACCCGCGCGTCATCCAGCAGAGCTTCCAGGACGCGCTGCAGTCCTTCGCGCAGGTTCGCGAAAAGTACCTCCTTTACCGGTAGACGGCGCCAACGCCTCACCGCGGACACGCTTTCCGCTACGATGGGAGTCCATGACACGAATCGCTCCGCATTGGGCGGCGGGCGCGCTGCTGGCCGTGATGGCATTTTGGAGCGGCGGAGCGGCGCTGCGGGAATCCGCCACCTTCGATGAAGTGGCACACGTCGGCGCGGGGCTGAGCTATTGGCAACGGCTCGATATGCGGCTGAATCCGGAGCATCCGCCGCTGGGGAAAGCGCTGGCGGCCCTGCCGCTCGCGATTCGCGGCACGCGCGCGGATTACAGCTCGCCCGAGTGGCGGCTCTCGACCGAGTTTTTCCAGGCATTCGCTGCGCAGTGGATCTTCGGCGACGCCGTCCTGGGGCGATGGAACGGATGGCGCGCAACGCTGCTGTGGGCGCGGCTGCCGATGCTGCTGCTCACGCTCGTGCTGGGTTGGGTGATTTACGTGTACGGGACACGGCTGGGCGGCGCGGCGGGCGGGCTGCTCGCGCTGGCGGCGTATTGCACCACGCCGGCGTTCCTGACGTTCGGTCCGCTGGTGATTACGGACGTGCCGGTGACGCTGTTTACGCTGATCGCGGTATGGCAGCTTGGAGAGATCTGGGCGGCGCCCTCGCGCGCGAGTGCGCTGCGGTTCGGCGCGGCGGCGGCGGCGGCGCTGCTTTCGAAATTCACCGGCGCGCTGCTCTTGCCGGTGGCGGTCGCGCTGTACCTCGATGCTCGCTTCCGGACCGGCGTGGGCCAGCCGGCGAAGGATTTCGAGCGGCGCGCGTGGCGCAAGCAACGGCTCCGGTGTGTGGCGCGCGGCTTTCTGTGGGCGGCGGTTTTCACCTATATTGTCTACTTCCTCTTCACCTGGAACCAGCCGGATAGCGCGCTCGACCGGGTGGGCAGCGGCTGGTGGGCGCACCTGGCGCGCCGGCCGCTGATGCCGCCGTGGATTTATCTGCGGGGAGTGCTGCTCATGCTGGTTATGGCGTCGCGGCCGACCTTCCTTTTCGGCCACACGATTTCGCATGGCGTCCCGTATTATTTTCCGGTGGTGTTCGCCCTCAAATCGACGGAAGCGTTCCTGCTGCTGCTGGTTCTGGCGGGCGCGGCCTGGCTCGCGGGGCGCGGGCTGGGTCCGGTGATTCCGGAGGCGGTGCGCCCGCACTGGCGCGCGCTCAGCGTCGCCCTGTTTACCTTTCTCGCCGCCTGTCTGCTGAGCCGGCTGGACATCAGCATCCGGCACTTCATGGCGCCGATGGCGCTCGGGACCGTGATGCTCGCGCCGATGCCGCGGATGCTCGCGCGCCTGCCGCGTCCGCGGCTCTGGCAGGCGGCGTGCGCGGCGCTGGCGGCGAGCTGCTTCGTGCCGGTGGCGCGCGCGTATCCGCATTTCTTTCCGTACGTGAACAGCCTGGCTCTGGGGCGCCCGGCCTACCAGGTGGTGAACGATTCCAACGTGAGCTGGAACGAAGCGCTGCCGGAGATCGGGCGGTTCGCGCGCGAGCACGGGATGCGGGAGATCGCGCTCGACTGGTTCGCGTTCTCCGACCCGGCGCTGGTCGTGCCCGAAGCGCGGCCGTGGAGTTGCGAAGCGCCCGCGGAGAGTGACGGCGGCAAGTGGGTCGCGGTATCGGCGGTGGCGATTCTGGAGACGCATAACTGCGGCTACCTGCAGCAATACCCGCACCAGGCGCTGGCGGGCGGATCGTTCTACGTATTCCGGCTGCCGCCGCGGCTGCCGCGGGCGGGCGAGCCGGGTGGGCCGCCGCTGCCTTCGGAATACCGCAACACATGGGGCATGCCGGTCGATTACCGCGCATGGACGCTCCAGGCGGAGCGGCATCCGGAAGGGCTGCCGGAGCAGATGCGGACGCTCATGCAACAGTTTCAGGGGAATGCTCCGGCGGACGGCTCGACCAAGCGGGGGCAGTAATGCCAGCGCTCCCTTACACTCGCAGCTCCGTTTCGCTAACATAACGCCATGCGTTTCCTTCTTCTGCCTTTCGCCGTTGCCTGCGCTTCGGCGGCAACCCTGACGGTCGGCAGCGCTTCCGCGCCGGAAGGGCGGCGCGCCACGGGCACGATCGAAGTGCCGGCCGGAGCGGACCGCGCGGCTTCAATTCCGGTCATCGTCATCCATGGCGCAAAGCCGGGGCCGACGCTCGCGCTGGTAGCCGGCGCGCACGGGACCGAATACGCCTCGATCGTCGCGCTGGAGAAGATCGCGGAGACGGCCGATCCAGCCGCCCTGTCCGGCGCGCTCATCATCCTGCCGCTGCTCAACAGCGCATCGTTCTATCAGAAGGTGCCGCACCTGAATCCGGTCGACGGCAAGAACATGAACCGGTTCTATCCCGGCAAGCCGGACGGCACCCAGACGGAGCGCATCTCCTGGGCGGTTTCGCAGCAGGTCATCGCAAAGGCCGATTACCTGATCGACTTCCACGGCGGCGATCTGGATGAAAATATGCGCAGCTACGCGTACTGGGCGCAGACCGGCAAGGCGGATCTCGACGAGACCTCGCGCGGGATGGTGCTGGCGTTCGGGCTCGACCACATCATCGTGCAGGATTTCCGGCAGCCCTCGGCCTCGGTGACGGTCACGCGGTACGCCGCCGGTCGGGGCAAGCCTTCCATCGCGGTGGAGGCCGGGCACGCCGGCACGGTGCGGGCCGAGGACGTGGCGGCGCTGGCCGAAGGCACGCGCAGCGTGATGCGGCATCTCCACATGCTGCCGGGCGAGCCGCGCGCAGTGGCGCATCCGCTGTGGATCGCGCGCTATTCGAGCCTGACGAGCGGCGCGGACGGCATCTTCTATCCGCTGGCCGCGCCGGAGGCTTACGTCACGAAAGGCATGACGATCGGCTACGTCACGGATTTCTACGGCCGGCGCGTGTGGGATGCGGTGGCGCCGGCGAACGGGATCATACTCTACATTTGCGCGGTCCCCTCGATGAAGCAGGGGGACAACGTGGCGAATATCGGCGAGGTGCAGTGAAGGTGGGGCCGTTTTCGCGGCGAAGCCTGCTGGCTGGGGCCGTGGCGGGGCTGAGCGGCTGCGCGGCGCGGCGCAGCGCAGTGATTCCGCCTTCGCCGCCCGGGGCGCGCCTTGCGCCGGTGCAGGTGGCACGCGAGCGCGTGATCCGCACGGTCGTAGGACTGCGCCCGTTCCGCACGTCCGGGTTCGTGGTGCGCGCCGAAAAGCTGGATGACAAGCTGCTCATCCACAACTACGGACACGGCGGCGCGGGCATCACACTCTCATGGGGCACGGCGCAGCTTGCGGTGGAACTGGCGCAGGCATCGGAGGCACGGGACTGCGCGGTGATCGGCTGCGGCGTGGTGGGGCTTGCGACCGCCCGGCTGCTGCAGCTTCGCGGCTACCGTCCGGCAATCTACGCACGCGACCTGCCGCCCGCGACGACTTCGAACATCGCGGGCGGTCTGTGGTCCCCCGTGACGCTGTTCGATGAGGAACGGACCACGCCGGAGTTCCGCAGCCAGTTCACCGCCGCCGCGCGATTCGCCTTCCGCCGCTATCAGTCGATGGCGGGCGCACAGTACGGTGTGCGCTGGATGCCGGTCTATTCGCTCTCGAACAGCGGGCCGCACCAGCCGCCCGGGCCGGAGAGTCCTTACAGCGCCATCGAGCCGCTGTATCCGGATGCCCGGCAGTTGAC
>DATGMB010000179.1:0-19386 GCA_035293845.1 Bryobacteraceae bacterium | reverse complement strand
GACGTGAACGCCGCGCTGCGGCGCAACGTGCATCCCAACCGCCTGATGATCGTGGCGGTCGCCGGCCACGCCGAGGAGCTGAAAAGACAGCTCGCGAGCGGCGACCCTTCGCCGATCGCGTACAACTCGCCCAAGCCGGAGGCGATCAAAAGGGAAGACGAAACGATCGCCAAATGGCCGCTGAATCTAAAGGCCGAGGACATTCAGATTGTGCCCGCGGAAAGCGTGCCGTAAGGACCGGCGCTGGCCTGCGCGCGCCGCGATCACAGGTCCAGCCGCATTTCGTTCGTCGCGCCGAACCCCAGCTTGACATAGAGCGGCCGTCCGGCCTCGCTCGCATGCAGGCTCACACAATCGAAACCCTCCGCCCGGCACCACTGGACCAGCGCTTCCATGATCGCGCGGGCGATCCCGCGGCGGCGGAATTCGGGACGAACGTAAACATTCAGAATCCACGCCCGGCGCGGCTGCGAGCGGCGAGGGCCGCCGGGCCACGGCACCACCACCACGCCGCCGCCGCCCACAATGCCGGCATCCTCGATCTCGGCCAGCACCGCGTGGTACGTGTCCGCCGGAATGGCCTGCGCGAAATATTCGCCGGAGACGCGGCCGGCGCGTTCGAGCTCCGCGGGATCGCGGTGGCCCATTTCGCGGAACATGGCCAGCCGGTGTTCGACAATCGTTTCCAGGTCCGCGAGCGTGGCGTTGCGGAGGCGCATGAAACCAGGATACCGGCTTCTCAGTATCCGTGCCCGTGATCGCCGTCCTCCGCGATCTTGCCGCGGAACATGCGGTAGACGAATACGAAATACGCTACCGCCAGCAGCATCCCGAAGCTCCACCAGATCAGGCCGACGCGCAGCGAGTATTCGCTGGCATGCGCGTTCTCCACGGTGATGTTCAGGCCCGGATCGGTCGACGAGAGCAGCAGGTTGGGGTAGACCGCGGCCGCCGCGCCGGCCATCATCAGCACGAGGTACGCGCACGAAGCGCGGAACGCGGCGCCCTCGTTGCCGGTCCGGCCGAAATGCCAGATTGCGGCGAGCGAAACCGCCACCAGCGCCGGAATCGCGTACAGCACCGGCGCGCGCCGGTAGTTATCGGCCAGGCCCGGACGGACGAACAGGCTGGCGGCCAGGCTGGCCGCGGTGAGCGCCACCAGCACCGGCCAAAGCACCGCAGCGGCGCGGCGCGCGCGGCGGTTCACCTCTCCAAGCGTCTTTAACGCGGCGTAGTGCGCGCCGTGCATCGCGAGCGCCACCAGCACCAGCACGCCGGAGAGCACCGTGTACCAGTCGAGCACGCCGGGCGAAGCCCCCACGTTCCAGTTCGTCCACAGCGGCAGGAAGAAGTAACCGTCGCGGCCGAGCGGCACGCCGCGCAGCACGTTGCCGAGCGCTGCGCCGTAAAACACGGCCAGCAGCAGGCTGGAGATCCCGAATGCGCCGTTGAACAGTCCGCGCCACACGGGAGAATCCGCATGCATCCGCAGCTCGATGCTAACGCCGCGGCCGATCAGCAGCCAGAGCACGATCATGAGTGGAAGATAAAAGCCGCTGAACCCGGACGCATAGAGCCGCGGGAAGGCGAAGAACAGCGTGCCGCCGCCGGCGAGCAGCCAGACCTCGTTGCCGTCCCACACCGGGCCCACCGTGCGGATCAGGAGACGGCGCTCCTCTTCGCTGCGCGCCACGAGCAGGTGCAGCACGCCCACGCCGAGATCGAACCCGTCGAGGACGACGTACGCCGTCAGCATCACCGCTACGAGCAGGAACCAGACCGTTGGCATCGCGCGTGTCCTCTCAAACCGTGGTCACGGGCGCGCCGGATGCGACCTCGGCGCCCATGGTTTCCGCCGGCCCGCGCTCGATCTCGCGCCACACCAGGAAGAGGAACAGAATCGCGAGCAACGTGTAGAGTCCCATGAATCCCAGCAGCGTGAAGAGCCCGTTGCCGGCGTTCACATTGCGCGAGAAACCTTCGGGCGTGCGGAACAGCCCGTAGACCATCCACGGCTGCCGGCCCAGTTCTGCCGTGAGCCAGCCGGCCGTGTTGGCGATGTAGGGCAGCGGCAGGCAGAGCAGCAGAATCCAGAGCATCCAGGGCGAATGGTAGAGGCGGCCGCGCCACAGCAGGAAGGCGCTCACGGCCATCACCGCCACGAAGAGCGTTCCGAGCCCGGCCATGATGTGGTAGGCGTAGTACAGCAGCGGGACGTCGGTGGGCCAGATGCTGCGCGGAAACGCGTTCAACCCGCGGACCCGCGCCGTCGGCGTGCCATAAATCAGGAAACTCAGGACTTTGTTGACCAGCAGCGGATTGTCAATGGTCTCGCGCTCCATGTTCGGCTGCCCCAGGATGACGATCGGCGCGCCGATCTCGCTGTGGAAGAGGCCCTCCATGGCCGCGGTCGTGGCGGGCTGGTTCGCCGCCATGTATTTGCCGTGGAGGTCGCCCGTGGGGAAGATCTGCAACGCGCAGGCGATCGCGCCCACCGTCACCCCGACGCGCAGAAACGCCCGGGCGTCCTCAGCGAAGCGGCCTTCCAGCAGGTAAAAGGCGCCCACCGCCGCGACCACGAACGTGCCCGTGATGACCGCGCCGGACATGTTGTGCGCGTACTGGAGCTGCGCCCACGGATTGAGCAGCACGCCCCAGAAACTCGTCACGCCGTAGGTGCCGTCCGGGGCGCGGTGGAAGGCCACCGGGTGCTGCATCCAGGCGTTCGCCACGATGATGAAGAAGCCGGAAAGCCAGGAGCCCAGGAATACCATGAACGCGGCGAACCAGTGGCCGATGCGTCCCAGCCGCCGTTCCCCGTAAAGGAACAGGCCCAGGAAGGCGGATTCGAGGAAGAACGAGAACACGCCTTCCATCACCAGCGGCTGCGCGATCACGCCGCCGGTGACGCGCGAAAATTCCGCCCAGTTGGTGCCGAACTGGAACTCCATCGGAATGCCGGTCACCACGCCCATCACGAAGTTGATGCCGAACACGCGCGCCCACATGCGGGCGGCACGGTTGTAGACCGGATTGCCGTTGCGCAGATACAGCGTCTTGAAGATGACGATCAGGGGCGCGAGGCCCATAGTGAGCTGCGGAAACAGGTAGTGGAAGGTGATGGTGAAAGCAAAGTGAATGCGATGAATCAGGAGCGCATCGTCCATCGGAAGCGCCTTTCGGATGCTCACCCGTAGTGTGGCACACAGGCGCGGTCCGCGGGCCGCTTTTGCCCGGCATTACTTGGATTTGCGCACGATTTTGCGGCCCAGGAGCGGGATGTAGCGGTAGAAACAGCGGTGGCAGCGGTGCACCCCGATACCGAGCAGGCCGAGGATCCGCTCGAACCGGGTGCGGGGCCGCGAAAGCCGCACGTGATAGCCCCGGCACTTGGGGCACATCACGTCCTTGAGGACCGGGCGCGAATGCGAGCGGCGCGCGCGCGCGGTAGGCGGCGAATTCTCGCCGGGCGTGCTGATGGATGGGGTGGCGTCCTCGCCGGCCTGCGCGGGATTGGCCGGCTCCAGCGGCGCGGCAGGCGGCAGGGCGGCCGGTGGCGGATGGATAATCGGCTGCGCCTTGCCGGCGTACACTTCGAGCGGCTGCGGCGTGGTGTAGGTCGCGGCAGGAGGCGGCGGAGGCACGGCATGCAGTCCGGGTCCAGGGGCATCCGCCGCAAACTGCTTGGACATTACATACAGCAGCCGCACTTCGGTGAGGACTTTTTGCAGATCGGGCGCCGTTTCCCGCTCGGCGCTCAGGCATCGTTCGGCGAGGCGCGCCGCCGCCGCGCGGATGGCGGAAGGCCCCTTCATCACCGCCGGTTTGGCCGGCACCAGCCGGAAATCGTCGCCCGCCCCCGGCCGGCCCGTGAGCATGGCGTAGAGTACGGAGCCGAAGCCGGAGAGATCGTCGAGCGGATCCGTATAGCCGCGGCGCTCGGGCGCGAGCAGCGCCGCGCCTGAGGAGCGGATCACGATCTGCGAAGGTTCCACGCTGCCGTGCGCCCGGCCGTCCTGATGCATCTCCCGCAACGCCGTGGCGATATCCGTCGCATAACGCAGGGCCGTTTCGAGCGGCAGAGGGCCTTGCGCCAGAAGATCCGCCAGATTCTGGCCGCCGTGCCGCGAGCGCGCGGGATCGAAGGCGATCGGCAATTCGTTCTACCTTAGCTGGCCGCGCGTTCCTCGGCCGTCGTCATGAACATGGATTGCAGCGAGTCCAGCGCCTCGACGACGCGCTCGACCAGATCGTCGGTCTGCCCCATCGCGGTGCGCGCCGATTCGATCGCGTTGGCTTGCGCCTTGAGGGCGCGCTCGAAGTTGCGGATATCGCGCGTGACGCTGTCGCGCAGCGCGGCGCAATCGGTGTCGAAAGCCTCCAATTGATCTTCGAGCTTTTGCAGCCGCTCGACCGCCTTGCCGACCGTGAGATCGATGCGGGCCACTTTGTCGTTGAGCAGCTCGAAGGCGCGATCCATGTGGCTCGCGCCGGCCGGACCGTCGAATTCGAGCGCGCGGTACGCCGGGCGGGGCTGCGGCTGCGGGGCGCTGAAGCCTCCGCCGCGCAGCGCTTTCAGGACCTCGTTGGCGACGCTCTCGACCCGCGCCACCGTCTTCTCCTGCTCCTCCAGCCGGGCTGCGATGCGGGCTTCGAGCGCTTCCATATCCCGCAGCGGAGCCGATGCGGCAGGTGGCGGCGCGGGCTGCGTGAAAGTCAGCGGAGTAGCGGCGAGGGTCTGCGGTCCAGGTTGGCCGAAAAGCAGGGGCGCGGGCTGCGCGGGCTGCGGCGCGGATGAAGCAGCGGAAAATGCGGGCAGCGGCGGCAGCAGCGGGAGTGCCGGGGGAGTCGCCGGAGCCGGTTTCGGCGCGGTTTCGACGGGCGCCGGAGGGACCGGCGGCTGCGCATCCGCCGCCCCGGCCAATCCGCCGCGGCGCGCTGTGGCAGCCAGCAGCCGCAGCTCGAGCTGCAGTTTCTGCATGCTCTGGAACCGCGCGTCCGGCGAATGCGCCAGGCAGCCGGCCACCACGGCATCTACCGCCGGGACGCCGGAGAGCCGCGGCGCGCCGCCAAGAATCGCCGCGGCGAGCGAGGCGTCGTCTGCCCCCTCGAACGCGCACCGCCCCGTAAACATCTCGAACAGAATGGCCCCGAAGGAGAAAATATCGGTCCGCTCATCGGCCGTGCGGCCCTCCAGAATTTCCGGCGCCGTATACGGCGTGAGCGAAGGGGCTGCAGGTTCGAGCTCTACTCCGGACCCCGTGAGCCGGATCGAGGACGGCGTCAACGCGCCGTGGACCTGCCTCTGGTGGTGCGCCACCCGGAGCTGTTCGGCGCAGGCCGCCGCGATCCGGAGAACTTCGCCAACCGGCATGCGGCCGGCGCTCATGCGCTCCGCAAGCGTTACAGAATTCAACATAAATTGTTCGCGTTTTCAGGGGCCCGTAGCCAGTAGATCAGGGGTCCGGCGGCGAAACAAGTACCGCGCGAATGGCACGGTTCTAATGGATTACTCATGGTACGTCCGTTTCCCTGCGGCAGCCAGTTAGCTTCTCCCTTTTAAATGAAGAGCTTACCGGCGACAGCCGGAGAAGGTCCCCGTGGACTCGGGCTCCGCCACAGCGCCGTGTTAGACTACGGTTTCTATGGTGATCCGCGCCGCCCAGCATCATTTCCGGCACCATCGCGCGCATGCGCGACGGGCGGCGTTCTGATTTCCCGGCATTGAAACTGGAGAAAAAACGCCCGCCCGCTGCTCCGGGGCGGGCTTTTTTATTTATTACGCCATGAATCTGGACTTTTCGAAATCGGACGGTCTGGTGACCGCCGTCATTCAGGATTACGCCTCCGGCCGCGTGCTGATGGTCGGGTATATGAACGAGGAAGCCTTCCGCCGCACGGTCGAGAGCGGCTTCGCCACCTTCTACAGCCGCTCGCGCCGGAAGCTCTGGATGAAGGGCGAAAGCTCCGGCCACCGGCTGGCGGTGAAGGAGATCGCGACCGACTGCGACCTCGACGCTGTGCTGCTGAAAGTGGAAGCGCTGGGCCCCGGCGTCTGCCACGAGGGGTACGCAAGCTGCTTCTTCCGCCGGCTGGAGAACGGCGACTGGAAGATCGCGGACGACCGCGCCTACGACCCCGCCGCCGTCTACGGGAGCCAGGCATGAAGCTCAAGCTCGGCATTCCCAAAGGCAGCCTGGAGAATGCCACCATCGAGCTTTTCCGCCGCGCCGGCTTCAGCATCACCACCAGCAGCCGGTCCTATTTCCCCGCGATCGACGATCCGCAGATCGAGTGCATGCTCATCCGCGCGCAGGAGATGGCGCGCTACGTCGAGGACGGCATCCTGGATGCCGGCCTGACCGGGCGGGACTGGATCGAGGAGAACGAAGCCGACGTGACCGCCGTCGCGGACCTGATCTACGCCAAGCAGAGCTTCGGCAAGGTGCGATGGGTGCTCGCCGTGCCGGAGGCGTCGCACTTCCAGACCGTGCACGATCTGGAGGGCAGAATCATCGCCACGGAGCTGGTGGCGACGACCCGGCGGTATCTGGCGGCCCACGGCGTCGCCGCGAAGGTCGAATTCAGTTGGGGGGCGACCGAAGTGAAGCCGCCGGTGCTGGCCGATGCGATCGTCGAGGTCACCGAGACCGGCTCCTCGCTGCGGGCGAACAAGCTCAAAATCATCGATACCGTCATGGAGTCGAACACGCAGTTGATCGCCAACCGCGCCTCCTGGCAGGACGACGCCAAGCGGCGCAAACTCGAAGACATCAAAATGCTGCTCGAAGGCGCCATTAACGCACTGGGCAAGGTGGGGCTGATGCTCAACGTGCACCGTAACGACTTGTCCGCGGTGCTCTCCGTGCTGCCCGCGCTGAAGCGGCCCACCATTTCGCATCTGAGCGACGAGGAATGGCTGGCGGTGAACACGATCCTGGACGAATCGACGGTGCGGGATATCATTCCGCGGCTGAAGCAGGCGGGCGGGCAGGGAATCGTCGAGTACCCGCTGAACAAGATCGTGCTGTGATGCGGATCCTCGAAAGCAAACAGGCACAGGAACTGCTGGCGCGCCGGGCCGCGCGGCTGGCGGAGGCGGAAGCCGTCGTGCGCCCGATCCTCGAAGCCGTGCGGGAGCGCGGCGACGCCGCGGTCCTCGAATATGCGCGAAAGTTCGACGGCTTCGCGGGCGCGGAATTGCGCCAGCCAACCGCCGGCGCGGCCGCCAGGCTCTCGCCGGAATTCCGCTGCGCCGTCGAAACCGCCGCCGCCAACGTCCGCGCCTACGCGGAAAAACAGATGCCGCGCGAGTGGTCCGAAGAGATCCGCCCCGGCGTGCGTTTGGGCCAGATCGTGCGGCCTCTGGATACGGTCGCCGCGTACATTCCTTCGGGCCGGTACCCGTTACCCTCTACGATCGTCATGACGGTGGTTCCGGCGCAGGTCGCCGGAGTGCCGGAGATCTGCATCGCGTCGCCCCGGCAGCCGCTCGAAGTCCTCGGCGCCGCGGATCTGCTGGGCATCCCGCACGTGTTTCAAATCGGCGGCGCGCAAGCCATCGCCGCCTTCGCCTGCGGCACGGAAACCGTGCCGCGAGCCGACCGCATCGTCGGCCCCGGCAACATTTACGTTGCCGCGGCCAAGAAGCTGCTGGCAGGCGAGGTGGGGATCGACTTCGTCGCGGGGCCGACGGAAGTCCTGATCGTGGCCGAGGACGGTGACCCCCGCCACCTGGCCGCGGACATGCTGGCGCAGGCGGAGCATGATACGGACGCATCGGCCGTCCTGCTGACATCGTCGCGCCGTCTCGCGGAAGCGGTGGCGGCCGATATCGAGCGGCAGCTTGCCACTCTGCCCACTGCCGCGGTAGCGCGGCAGGCCATCGAGCGCAATTCGGCGGCGGTGCTGGTGACCGGCATCGAGGAGGCCATCGAGCTGGCGAACCGCTTCGCGCCGGAGCACCTCAGCATTCCGGATGCCGCGCTGCTCTCGAAAGTGCGGCACGCGGGCAGCGTGTTCGTCGGCCCGTTCAGCCCGGAAGCGGCGGGCGACTACGCCGCCGGGCCGAATCATGTGCTGCCTACTGGCGGCGCGGCGCGTATCCGCGGCGGTCTCTCGGTGATGGACTATCTCAAAGTGATCTCGGTTCAGGAATTGACGCCGGATGCCCTGGCCGCCCTCGCGCCGGCGATTACGGCGCTGGCGCGTGCGGAGGGGCTGGAAGCGCATGCGCGGTCGGTGGAGGAGCGAATCCGGTGAACCCTCCCAAGCTTCCGCGCGGCGCGATCCGGCCGCGGCCGGCCGTGCTCGGCATGGCGCCCTATTCACCACCCACCGGCGGGCGCGCCGGCAAACTGCGGCTCGATTTCAACGAGAACACGGTCGGCTGCTCGCCGCGGGTCATTGCGGCCCTGCGCGAAGGGCTCTCCGGCGAGGGCCTCGCGGTGTACCCCGAGTACGGAACCGCGAAGGACGCCATCGCGCGGTATTTTCGCGTAACGCCGGAGCAGCTCCTCTTCTGCAACGGCACGGATGAAGCCATCCAGGTTTTCGTGAACACGTACGTCGATGACGGCCAGGAGGTGGTGCTGCTGCGCCCGTCGTACGCCATGTATCGCTTCTATTGCGAAGTGGCGGGCGCGAAGATCTGCGAGATTCCGTACTGCGAACCGGCCATGGAGTTTCCGCTGCAGCAGGTGCTCGACGCCATCGGGCCCGAAACGCGCGCCGTGATTCTGGCCAACCCGAACAATCCGACCGGGACCGGCATCGGGCTGCTGGCCATCGAGCGCATCCTGCACCGTGCCCGCAAGGCCGCGGTGCTGGTCGATGAAGCCTACTATGAGTTTGCCGGCGTGACTGCGCTGGGCGAGATCGAGCGCGTCCCGAATCTGTTCGTGTGCCGCACGTTTTCGAAGGTGTTCGGGATGGCCGCCATGCGGCTCGGCTGCCTGTTTTCGCACGAGGCGAATATCGCGTACCTGCACAAGGCGCAGTCGCCGTATAGCGTGAACGCGCTGGCGGTGCTGGCCGCGCAGGCCGCCGTGGAAGACCGCGCCTATGTGGAGAACTACGTGGCGGAAGTGCTGGCCGCGCGGGAGCTGCTTTGCGTCGGCCTCGAAAAGCTTGGCATTACTTACATCCCGAGCTCGGCCAACTTCGTGCTGGCCCGCTTCGGCGAGCGTGCGATCGAGGTGCGCGACGCGCTGCGCGGGCGCGGCATTCTGGTGCGCGACCGCAGCTACGAAGCCGCCGGATGCGTGCGGATCACGGTGGGCACGCGCGAGCAGACGCGCGCGCTGCTGGCGGCGCTCGAAGAGATCTGGAAAGAATGACCCAACCCCTTCTCGTTTTCGATATGGACGGCGTGCTGGTAGACGTCACGGAATCCTACCGCGAAACCATCGCGCAGACCGTCGCCCATTTCACTGGTGCGCGCGTGACGCACGAGCGCATCCAGGAGTACAAGAACCGCGGCGGCTTCAATGACGACTGGAAGCTCTCGCATCACATGGTGGCGGAGGCGGGCGTGGATGCCGATTTCGAAACGGTCAAGGCCCACTTCCAGTACCTGTTCCGCGGCGAAGGCGGCCCGGAGCTCATGCGCCGCGAGAAATGGGTCGCGAATCCCGGCACGCTCGAAACGCTGGCGGAGTCGTTCCGCTTTGCGATCTTCACCGGCCGTCCCAGGGAAGAGGCGCGCATCACACTCGACCGTTTCGCGCCCGAGCTCCGGTTCGATCCGATCGTCGGGATGTACGATGTGGAGCGGCACAAGCCCGATCCCGACGGCCTGTTGCGCATCCTGAAGGACAACTGCGGCTGCCAGGTTTTCTATATCGGGGATACCGTCGACGACGCCCGCGCCGCCCGCGCCGCCGGCGTTCCGTTCATCGGCATTGCCGCGCCGTCCAATCCGCTCTACCTCGACCTGGTCTTCCTGTTCCAGGAAGAGAGCGCCTACGCCATCGTGGACGACATCAACTACCTGAGCGAGGTGTTCGCATCGTGAGAAAGGCTGCCATCGAGCGCAACACCAAAGAAACGTGCATCGCCGGCTCGCTCGCGATCGAAGGCCGCGGGCGCTACGAAATTTCGACCGGCATCCGCTTCCTCGACCACATGCTCGAGCTCTTTGCCAAACACGGCGGCTTCGATTTGAAGCTGCGCGCGGAGGGCGACCTGGATGTCGATCAGCACCACACCGTGGAGGACACGGGCATCGTGCTCGGCCAGTTGTTCGCCAAAGCGCTGGGTGATCGCAAGGGCATCAACCGCGCCGGCTATTTCGTCCTGCCGATGGACGAGACGCTCGCAGTGGTGGCGGTCGACCTGGGCGGGCGGCCCGCGCTGGTCTACCGCGATCGCGTGCGCGTGCGGCTCGTGGGCGATCTGCAGACCGAGCTGGTGGAGGATTTCTTCGGCGGCTTCGTGCACCACGCCGGAGCCAATCTGCACGCACAGGTGCTCTACGGCCGCTCCAGCCATCACAAGATGGAAGCCATCTTCAAGTGTTTCGCGCGCGCCATGAAATACGCCTGCTCGAAGGATGCGCGCCTGAAGGATCAGCTTCCTTCAACCAAGGGGCTGTTATGATCGCGGTGTTCGATTACGGCGCGGGCAACCTCCGCTCCGTCCGGAACACGCTGGCCGCGATCGGCTGCGAGCACGAAGTGGTGCGCGATGCCGCCGGCCTGGAGCGTGCCTCCAAAATCATCCTGCCCGGCGTCGGCCATTTCGGCCAGATGATGCGCTCGCTCGCGGCGCGGGAGACGCTGCTCTCGCGCATCGCCGCCGGCGTGCCGTTTCTGGGCATCTGCCTCGGCATGCAGGCGCTGTTCGAGTCGAGCGAGGAGGCGCCGGAAGCGGCCGGCCTCGGAATATTCCGCGGCGCGGTGAAGCGCTTCCGCGACGCCGTGCGCGTGCCGCACATGGGCTGGAACGAGCTGGAGGTGCGGCCGGGCTCGCGGCTCTTCGCCGCCGGATCGCGACCGCATGTCTACTTCGCGCACAGCTACTACGTTCCCGAAATCCCGGAGGCCTCCGCGGTTTGCGAGTACGGCGTGCGGTACACCGCCGCTCTCGAAGCCGGCAATGTGTTCGGCGTGCAATTCCACCCGGAGAAGTCGGGGCCGGTGGGATTGGAGATGGTCCGGAGGTTCGTCGCGTGTTAGCCAAGCGGATCATTCCCTGCCTGGACGTGACGGCCGGCCGCGTGGTGAAAGGCGTGCACTTCGTGAACCTGCGGGATGCCGGCGATCCCGTCGAGCTGGCGGACCGGTATAACCGCGAAGGCGCTGACGAGCTGGTGTTCCTCGATATCACGGCTTCGAGCGATGCGCGCGCCATCATGGCGGATGTGGTGGCGCGGACGGCGCGCCAGGTATTCATTCCGCTCTCCGTGGGCGGCGGCATCCGCTCCGTCGAGGACGCCCGCCGCATCCTGCTTTCGGGCGCCGATAAAGTCTCGGTGAACACGGCCGCGGTGTGGCGCCCGGAGCTGATCACGGAGCTTTCGCGCGAGTTCGGCGCGCAGGCCGTGGTGCTGGCGATCGATGCGCGCCGCCACGGGCCGGGTCAATGGCACGTTTACACGCGCGGCGGCCGCGATGACGAGGGCCTCGACGCGGTGGCCTGGGCGGCGCGCGGCGAAGAGCTGGGTGCCGGCGAGATCCTGCTGACCTCGATGGATACCGATGGCGTGCAGGCCGGCTTCGACTGCGAGCTGACGCGCGCCGTCTCGCGCGCCACGCGCGTTCCGGTGATTGCCTCGGGCGGCGCGGGCGAGCCGGAGCACTTCGTGCGCGTTCTGACCGATGGCTGCGCCGATGCCGCGCTGGCCGCCTCCATATTCCACTACGGCACATGGACCGTGGCGGGGCTCAAGGACGAGCTGGCGCGCCGCGGCATCCCGGTGAGGCGCGTATGATCTTCCCGTGCATTGACCTGATGGACGGCAAGGTGGTGCAGCTCGTGCAAGGCCGCGAGAAGGCGCTCGAAGCTGATTCCCCGGAAGAGATGCTGCGGCGCTTCGCCGCATTTCCGGAAATCCAGGTGATCGATCTCGACGCCGCCATGGGCCGCGGTTCGAACGACGGTCTGGTTCGCATGCTGGCTTCGCAGGCGGCGATTCGCGCCGGCGGCGGCGTGCGCTCGGCGGCGCGCGCTCGCGTTCTGGTCGAGCAGGGCGCGCGCAAAGTGATCGCCGGGACTGCCGCGTTCACGGCGGATGGCATCAATGAACCGCTCCTCGCCGAGCTGCGCGATGCCATCGGGCGCGAGCGACTGCTCGTCGCGGTCGATTCGAAAGACGGCCGGATCGTGGTGAAAGGATGGCGCGAGGCGACGGCGCTTTCCGCGGAAAGCGTTCTGCGCGCGCTCGAACCGTATTGTTCGGGCTTCCTTTGCACCTACGTCGATAAGGAAGGCATGCTGCAAGGCACGGATCTCGACTGGTTCCGGCGGCTGCGCGCGGCGACCTCGCTCGAGTTAACGGCGGCGGGCGGCATCACGACGCTGGATGACGTCCGGGCGCTTTTGGACATGGGTGTTCATGCGGCGCTCGGTATGGCGATTTACACCGGGCACATTCCGCTCGCGGAGCTTGCTGCGCTCCAGCCGAAAGGCTAGTCTCGCGGGCTAGTCTTTCGACCGATGCAACTTTCGCGCACGGGCTGCGTCCAATCGAGCAGGAGGGGAGGGAACATGAACAACGCGGCGGCACGCCTGGAGCTTTGTGAAGCGATCCTGGCCCTCATCGAACAAAAGCGCGCCCAATTCGGCGATGCCACTCTCGGATTGGCCATCGAGCGCCTGATCCTGGATACCCAATTTCAGGACATCGAGACCGACATCATGGAGGACCCCGGCGCGTTCGAGCCGTGGCTGGTCCGCCGCCGCGTGAATTAGGGCTGTTCCCGAAAACCGGACATTTCATCCGGTTCAGCCTGCGCAAGTTCTTGAAAACAAGCGAAGCGCGAATTGGAAAACCGGACAATCGGCCGGTTTTTGTCCGGGCGGCGCCGGTTACCGCGGCTCGCGGAACGCCGGAACACAACCGCGACGAACATCGTATCATGCTATGAATGTCCGCCGCGACCACAACCATCGATCGCGCAGAGGCGAAACGCGCATCGCGGCTCTGGGCGATCTGGATTCTTCCTTGCCTCGGGGTGGCCGGTTACGCCATTGTCCGGTGCTTTTTGATTCCGTTCTCGGATGACCATTTCGCTCCGCGCCTCACGGTGCTGCAGGTGCATGCGGGCGCGGGCGCCGTGGCTCTGCTGACCGGCCCGTGGCAGTTCTGGACCTGGCTCCGCAAGGCGCACGCGGCCTGGCACCGTTGGCTCGGCCGCGCCTATCTCGCCGCGATCGCGGTTTCCTCGGCCGCGGGGATGATTCTCGCGGCCTACTCGAAAGAAGGATGGGCCACCCACCTCGGCTTCGGGCTGCTGGCGGTTGCCTGGTTCTGGACGGCCGCCATGGGGTACCGCACGGCGCGCGCCCGGCAGTTCCGTGTCCACCGGGAGTGGATGGTCCGCAGTTTCGCCCTGTCGCTTGCCGCGGTGACGCTGCGCAATGAATTGCCGCTGCTGCTCTTTGCGGCGCAGTGGTCGTTTCACGCCGCGTTCATCGCTGTGTCGTGGCTTTGCTGGGTTCCGAACCTGATCTTCGCGGAGTGGTGGCTCCGTCGCCCTGCGCGCCCGTAGACTCTCCGAGCAGCGAGCGGATCATCTCCCGCTGCTTCTCCCCGAGCGCGCTCCAGTCGAAATGGCGGCGGGCGTGCGCGTGGGCCGCTTCCGCCAGCGCCGCGCGGCGTTCGGGGTCGTTGATGAGGGTCGCGATGCCGGCGGCGAAGGCCTGCGGGGTATCGGCAATCCACACGCTGTGGCCGTGAAGCAGGCCGAGGCCCGCGCTGCCGGAAGCGGTCGAAACCACGCCACGCTGCATCGCCATCGCCTCCAACACCTTGACGTTGGTGCCCGCGGAGACCACCGTGGGAACGATCACCAGGTTGGCTTCGGCGTAGAGCGGTCGGACGTCCGCCACGAAATCGAGCAGGCGGATGCGTGGATCGCGGGCGGGCTCGGGCGTGTCGGTGAAGGCGCGCCAGTAGGTGAGGGGATCGGCGCCGCAGACGACCGTTAGCTCGAGATCGGGCAATGCGTCGCGCAGGAACGGCCAGACCTCGCCCGTAAAGAAGCGGTAGGCCTCGATATTGGGGAAGTGGCGGAAGGAGCCGATGAAGAGCAGACGGCGCCCTGGGCGTTCGGGTTCGGGAGTGAAGCGGGCGAGGTCCACGCCATTTTCGATGACGATGGCGGGGACGCGCGGGCCGAGCATTTCGGCGTCCTTCTTCGACATGACAACCGCGCGGGCGTAACGGCGGAGGGCGGCGGTTTCGAAGCGGCGCCAGCGGAACCAGTCCCACCAGGCCGAGAGCGAGCGGCGGCGGCGCAGGATCTGCGCGAAGAGGTCGAAGGTGATGTCGTGCTCGACCAGAATATCGCCGCCGTATTCGGCGAGCTGCGTGTATTCGACCTGCAGGCGCTCAAAGCCGAACTCGCGCCGCTCTTCGGCGAGCGCGCGGCGCATGGCGGGCGAGCGGAACTCGTGGACCTCGGGCGGCAGCAGCGTCGACCAGCGGGGCTCGCGATAGCGCGGTTTTTCGACCAGAACGATGCGGGCGCAGAATTCGCGGATAGGGTCGAGATCGCTCGCGGGCGCGCGGTCCACGGGGCCATCGGTGAAGGCGAAGAGCTCGAGATCGAATTCACGGGCGAGCTCGCGCAGCAGGTGATAGATGCGGACAGCGCCGCCGTGCGCGAGCGGGTAGGGGAAATAGGGCGAGAGCACCGCGATGCGGCGGCGCGCTGGCGAGCAGGGGCGGCCTTCGACACGGCGGATCGCGTCCGGTGCGGTGCTGCGCTCGCGCCGCCAGGGCCACCAGCGCGGGCGCAGCCAGATGCGGTCGAGCGGGACGCCGCGCCAGAACAGGTACGAAGCGATATCGAGCCGCAAATGGTGGCGTTCGAGTCGAGAGTTGTAGGCCAGGATCTTGCGCGGCGCCAGGCGGAACGCGGCGCGGCGAAGGGCGTTCGGCTCACGGGTGAGCAG
Organism: Bryobacteraceae bacterium; assembly: GCA_035293845.1. Classification (GTDB taxonomy): domain Bacteria; phylum Acidobacteriota; class Terriglobia; order Bryobacterales; family Bryobacteraceae; genus DATGMB01. Next base: position 4,266 of record DATGMB010000179.1, on the reverse strand, counting down.
GACGGGTGCGAGGCCGATGCGGTAGCGGCGCAGCTCGCGCCGCAGCGCCGGCCAATTTTCGGGCGTGGCGAGAAAATGGCGGCGGTCCGGAACGAGGGCGCGGACTTCGTCGTACATCCGGCGGCAGAGCTCGGGCGGGCCGCTCGCGAAGGTGACGACGACGGCCTCGGGGTCCTTGCCGAGCAGGCCGAATATCCAGCGTTTGAGCCGCTGCTTCACCGGCTGAGCCTCAGGCGCCCGAGCACCGCACAGGCGAGCAGCGGGCAGACGGCCGCGATGGCAGTGACCGGGGCATAGCCGTGGCGGTCGATGAGCGCTCCGAAAGCAGGCGAGATGAGTCCGGCGGCGCCGGCCGAGGCGGTGAGCATGGAAACGGCGAACGCGGCGCGCGGACCGCCGAAGATGTCGAGGGGCAAGGAATACATGTTGACGCTGAAAGCCGCGATCGCGAAGAAGCTGAGCGATATGCCACAGGCGGCGAGCGCGGCATCGGGCGCGGCGGGGATGGCAGCGGTCGCGAGGGAGATCACGGCGGCCACCAGACAGACGCGCAGGCGCGCGGGAGCGGGACCGACGCCGCGGCCGATCCATCGCAGCGAGAGCCAGCCGCCGGCGAAGCCTCCCGCGGCGGCCAGAACCGGCGGAATCCAGGCGAACCATGCGGCCTGCACGATGGTGAGGCGCTGGGCTTCGACGAAGTACAGCGTCGTGAAATTGACCCAGAGATTGTAAGGGACCATGCTCAGCGCGTTGGCGAAGACGAAGCCCCAGAGGCGGCGGTCGCGCAGGATCTCGGCCGGAATGCCGGAGGGCCGCGCGTCCGGCCCGGCAGCCGCGGCGCGCGGAGTGATGCGCAGCCATACCGGAATCCAGAGCAGGCCGATGAATCCGGTCGCGACGAACGCCTGGCGCCAGCCGCTATGCACCAGGATCCACGTGGCGACCGGCGGCGCCAGCAGCATCCCGAGGCTGACCGCGGCCTGATTGACGGCGTTGCCGAGAGCTCGTTCGCCGGGCTTGAGATATTGGTGAATCGCCTTTCCGGCCGCGGGAATGCCGGCCGCTTCGGCCACGCCGAGCACGGCGCGGCAGATCGCCAGGCCGGCCACGCCGCGCGAGAACCCGGTGGCGATCCCGGCGCAGGACCACAAGCCGACGGCCAGCGTGGCGGCGCGATCCAGGCCCAGGCGGTCCACGAGCATGCCGGCGAACGGCGCCGCGAGCATGTAGGTAAACAGGAAAGCGTTCACGATCCAGCCGTATTCGGCGTTGGAGAGATGGAATTCGCTCTTGATGACCGGCGCCAGGGTGGCCAGCGTGGCGCGGTCGAGATAGTTGATGGCGGTGGAGAGCACGAACAGGCCCAGCACCAGCCAGCGGAAGCGTGCAGCGTCGCGTTGTGGCGTCACTGGAGCTCGATGGTGGCCACCTCGCCCGCCGTGCCGAGGCGGGCATCTGCTTTGGCCCAGTATTCGATCGAGACGGCGCGGTTCTGCGCGCCGCAGGCGAGCATCTGCTGCCCGCCGGATGCCTGCTGCCCGGACAGGACCACCTTGCCGGGATCGGCGATGAGGAGCTTCATCGGCTTGCCTTCCGCCGCGCGGACGGTCAGCCGCAATTGCTTGCCGAGGCATTCGACGCGCGTCAGCGTGCCGGAAACTTTCGCGTTCGGCTGCGGGCCATTCCACCACGGAACGGCGTTCGGAGTGGTCTTGGGCGCGCCGCCGTTATATTGCGCCTCGATGGCGTGGACGTGGGCGCGGGCCTCGGCCTTCAGGCTCTCGAGCTCGCGGGCCTGCTCCGCGGCTTCGCGCTGTTTCTCGGCGGCTTCGTAATCGAGCCGCTGCTGCTCGACGGCCAGGCGCGCCTGGCGCATGCGGTCGCGCGTGGCGGGGTCGGCGGCGGCCTGCTCGCCCTGCGTCCAGGCCTTGGCGGCACCGGCGAAATCGTGATCGGCCAGGTAGCATTCGGCGAGCGATTGCCAGTAGGCGGCGTTGCGCGGGTTGCGTTCGGCGGCGGCCCGCCAGTGTGCGATGCGCTGGCGCGGATCGGTATCGCGCTGGGCCAGGAGAGCGAACGGCTCGTCGAGCTTGGGGTTGATCCCGGCGGCCTTGAGCAGCGCCTGAGTGGCCTTGGCGTGATCGGGCTCGAGCCGTGCGTATTCGATATAGCAGCGCGCGCTGGTGCTGCCCGCCTGCATCGCGGAAGCGAACTCGGCGCGGGCTTCGTCCTTGCGCCCGTCGCGGAGTGCGAGCAGGCCGAGGCCCTCGTGGGCTTCCGGGACCTTGGCGTCATCGTTGAGCAAGGCGCGGTATTCGGCGGCGGATTGCGCGCCGGCGAGCAGGTCCGCGCGGGCGAGCCGCGCGTCGGAATCGGACACCGGGCGCTCGGGGAAATCGCTCTCGGCCATAGGCCGGCTGTCGAGCGAGGTGGTCGCGAAATGGCCGGCGGCGAAGTGCTGCTTCGCCTGCGCTTCGATTTCGGCCGGAGACTTATTGAAGGCGTTGCGGTACGCCGGCTCCTCGGCGACGCCGTGGCGCAGATTGTAGAGGAGAATGCGGATTCGGCCGTAGTATTCCGGATCGGCGACCAGCAGGTGGATGCGGGCCCAGTCGAGATCGGGCCTGGGCGGCGGCGCCCCGGCGGTGATGTGGATGCCGGTCACCTGGACGGTCGAGAAGAATTCGGTGAGGCCGTGCTCGAACGCGGCGGGCATGCGCGCGGTGTTGGATGCGAGAAAGAGCCGCGTGAGCTCGGCGTAGACGGCCGGCGCCACGGCGCTCTTTTCCTGCAGGACGATGTTGTAGCGGTCGCGCCCTTCAGAGAGCGGCGCGGGCGAGGTCCAGCCGCGCGCGTTCCGGAAGACCAGAATGCGCACGGGAAGCGGGGTCTGGAGGTCGGGTTCGCCGAGGATTTGGCCGACGGCGTGCCGGAATTCGAGGAATTGCACCAGGGTTTCGCGTCCGGCGTGGTCGCCGGCATCGGTGAGGACTTCGAAGGGGCCGGAAGTAAAGCGCACCCAATGCCCGTCGGCGGCGAGGAGCGCCGGGATCAGGGCCGGGAGGCAGAGACGAAGAATCCGCCGCATGCGCTCCCATTATCCCGCGGCCGAGAGCCTCTGGTACAATGAATGGAAACGGCGCTATCGTCTAACGGTTAGGACGGAGCCCTCTCAAGGCTCAAATACGGGTTCGATTCCCGTTAGCGCTACCAAGTCCTCAAATAATTTGCGTCCGCAAATAATTTACACACATTGGGTGACCACGGGTGACCACAAAGGCGGGTTGCCGCGCTAACTAAGGTCGCGACATGATGGCTCGGACTCCCCAGACCGTCTCCCCGGAGATCCAAGAATTTTGCCGGAGCATAAATGCAAACGCCGAACCCCGGTACGTCGGGATTACGCCTGAGGCCGGATGCATGCCGACATCCTCGCCTGCCTCGCACGTGCTCGCGAATGAGGATGATGCCGGCCCGCGAAGGCTGCAAACCGCCGGTGTTATTTGCGGAAAGAGGAAGGCAATCATGGCTGATCTGCGCGCCAAATCCAGGCGGCGATTAGTGAACTCGGACCCGACGACCGCGAGGCTCTCCTCGCGTGGCTTATCGATGCTGATCACAAAGCATGGGACGAAGAGATCGGCCGCGACTTTTCCGATGGCGGCGCCGGAATGAAGATGCTGGCCGACATCGACGAGCAGATTGATCGCGGTAATTTCCGGCCTCTGGAGCAGGCGCATCCGCTCCTTTGCCCTGCCATCGTTCTGGGAATGCGATCGGAACCTGCCCGAAGAAGTCCGCGCGCTTGCGGACAAGCAGTTCCGGCCGTTCCGCGAGAATCCCCTCCACCCTTCTCTTGGGTTCGTCCGTAAGGGGAATGTCTGGACCGCCGAGGTCGGACGCAGCCATCGGGCCATGCCGCGGCGGCGAAGTGACGACGTGTACTGGTCCTGGATTGGCACTCACGAGGCCTACAATCATCTGCTGGCGCGCTGGCGGTAGCCCCGTGAGTTTGGCGACCACCTCGGGAGTGGGCAGCCCGGCCCCCGCCGGACCGTAGCGTGAGCGCGAATGGCGGGCGGATATCGCCAGGCGCCCGGCGATTCATGGCCGCTCACCCGGTGTGCCGCCGGTGCGATGCCGCGAGCCCACTATACTGAAAGCGAGTGCGTTTTGTCGGGAAAAGCACGGCAGTGTACGTGTCGCTGCTGGCCGGGGCGTTTGTCGTGGCGGTAGTCGGCGGGTATTTTGCCCTGCCGCTCGATC